>JAGBUU010000038.1 GCA_017630655.1 Clostridia bacterium | reverse complement strand
TTTTCTTTAAGCTTTAAAATTTCGGTTTCAAGACGGTTAATTTCCTGCATAATGGGGTCGGGAATATTAATTTGGTCAAGCGGGTTTATCTTTTCGCCATTTAGGCGCACAACCCTTGCCGGCACGCCGACAACCGTTGCCCCTGCGGGAACCTCCTCAAGCACAACGGCACCCGAGGCAATACGGGCATTATCTCCCACTTTAAATGGACCAAGTACCTTTGCACCCGAATAAATCATAACATTATTACCTATGGTTGGGTGACGTTTGCCGCTATCCTTACCCGTACCTCCAAGGGTTACACCCTGGTAGATAAGAACGTCGTCGCCGATTTCTGCCGTTTCGCCTATTACAACCCCTGTGCCGTGGTCGATAACAAGTCTTCTTCCAATTTTCGCACCAGGATGAATTTCAATTCCCGTTATCCTTGCCGCCCTTTGAGAAATAAGACGAGCAAGGAAAAAACGGCCTTTTATATAATGCTTGTGTGCTCTTCTGTACATACGAAGAGCCTTAACGCCGGGGTATAAAAAGAAAATTTCAATTGAACTTCTTGCCGCAGGGTCGCGGTCTTTTACAGCCTGAATATCCTCGCGAATTCGCTCAAACAAAATAAACTCTCCTCTCAAAAATAAAAGCCTCCGACGGACAAAAGTCCATCGGAGGCGGTATTAACCACGGTTCCACTCCTGTTTATAGCTTGGCATCTTAACGTGATGTGACCGCACAAGAGATACTCTGACGTATGGTCGTTCCCCCTTGTGTGCTGGCGGGTGCACTTCGCAATTTTCCAATACCCAAGGCTTCTTTCAGCCGATGAAAGCCTCTCTCTGAGGGCGGTAAAAATACTACTCTACCCGATAAACGCATCTATATTAATATCTATATTTATTATATAGATTTTTTTGATTTTGTCTACTATTATTTTCTGTCTTTTATTAAATCCTTGTTTTGAGCAATGTAAACTATGCCCGATATAGCACACATGCCCGCCGAAATCCAAAGAAGAAGTGTTGTTGCAAAGGAAAGGGCAACACTCATTGGTCCAAGTATGCTGTCGGGCACATTAAACATACCAAGAATTTGAACAAGCTGCTTTGAGGTTAGCGCGAATATAATTGCAACCATTTGGAAAACTGTTTTAAGCTTGCCTAAAATGTTTGCTGCTATAACCTTTCCGCCTGTTGTAGATGCAATAAGGCGGATAGATGAAACTGCAAACTCCCTTAAAAGCACAATAAAGGTTATCCAGACAACGCCTTCGCCGATATCAAGCGCAATAAATCCTATAAAGGCGGCAGTTGTTAACATTTTATCGGCAAGAGGGTCTAAAAATTTGCCGAAATCGGTTACAAGTCCTCTTTCTCTGGCGATTTTTCCATCGAAAAGGTCGGTAAGCGATGCTCCTATAAAAATGAGTAATGCTACAAAATAATGTAAAGGAAATTTGCTGATTAACGCCCACATAAAGATTGGGGTAAGTATAATTCTGGCTATTGTTAATTTATTCGGTAGGTTCATTTACTCTCTCTCCCAATAGGTCATATTCTAAGCAATCGTTAACTTGTACAAAGGCGTATTCTCCGATAACGAGGGGTCTGTCGGAAGTGAAGAATACCTTGCCATCAATTTCCGGGGCGTCGGCGGCACTTCTTCCGAAATAGCATTTAATATAGTCGTCCCAGCCTTCGATTAAAACCTCGACTACCGAGCCGATTTTTTCCCCGTTCTTCTCCCCCGCAATGTAAGACTGGTCTTCCATTATAATTTCCATTCGGCGAGCCTTTATCTGCTCTTCAATCTGATTATCAAATAGGGCAGCGGCAGTATCCTCCTCGGCAGAATAGGTAAAGCAACCAAGGCGGTCGAAACGGGTTTCCTTTATAAACTCGTGAAGCGAGCAGAACTGCTCCTCACTCTCTCCGGGGAAGCCTGTAATAAAGGTTGTTCTAAGGGTTATATCAGGGAGTTTTGCTCTTATTCTGTCTATTAACGCGGTAAGGCTTTCTCTGTCGCCCTTTCGGTTCATTCTCTTTAGAATTTCACCGTCGGCGTGCTGAAGTGGTATATCCAAATAGCGTACAAGTTTTTTGTTGTCTCTAATTGTATCAAGAAGCTCGTCACTAATTCTCTCGGGATATGTATAAAGGGTTCTAATCCAATGAAGTTTTTCTATCTTGCAAAGTTCTCTTAGCAGTTCGGCGAGCATTGATTTGCCGTAAATATCTTCGCCGTAAGCGGTAGTATCCTGACCTACGACTATGAGCTCGCTAACACCCTCTTTGGCTAACTTCTGAGCCTCTTTTACAATCTCCTCAATTTTGCGACTGCGAAGTTGTCCTCTTATTTTAGGTATAGCACAATAGGTACAACAATTATTGCATCCGTCGGAAATTTTAATATATGCCGAGAAGGGATAACCGCCAAGAAGCCTATCACCGTTTAAATCAAGGTCTTCTTTAGGACCGTAGGAATTTTTAGCCTTGCCTTCTATCGCATCTTTTACAAGCTCGGCAATTTTGCTGTTTGAGCCTATACCTACAACAAGGTCAACCTCCGGAATTTCCACTGTAATATCATCCTTATAACGTTCGGCAAGACAGCCTGTAACTATAAGCGCCTTTAGTTTCCCATCTTTTTTATATGCAGCACATTCCAAAATATTCTCAATTGCCTCAGCCTTTGCCGATTCAATAAAACCGCAGGTATTAATGATTATTGCGTCTGCCTCGGCCTCGACTATAGATAGTTCAAACCCGTGTGATAACAGATTTGCCAAAATCATCTCTGCGTCTACCTGATTTTTAGGGCATCCGAGGGACACCACGCTAACCTTATATGCCATTAAATTTCCTCTATCTCTTCACTATACGCTTTTAAGGCATCTCTTACATCAGAATAGGAATATCCGTGACGGATAAGGGCGTTAAAGGTTTTTCTAACCCCCTCCTCGCTATCGAGCCTTAAAGCATATTTTGTTTTTATTAGTGTTTTTATTTTTTCTCTCTCATCAAGGTCATCTTCTTCGGCAAGCCGCTTTGCAATATCATAAGGGATGCCCTTGTTTTGAAGCTTAAAAATAATTTCTCTTTTTGATGTGCCCGACTGACTTAAATATTCATACAGTCTTAAAGCCAAACGCTCATCGTTTATGAGGTCAAGTTCACACATTCTTAAAACCGCCGCCTCGATAGCATTTTGCGAAAAGCCTCCTAGGGAAAGCTTTTCGTAAAGTTTTTTCTCGCTTAAATCTCCGCGGGACAAATACCAAAGGGCACGGTTTTTTGCCCTCTTTAAATCCGACTCATAAACGAGGGCGTCCGGGTCGTCTAAAATGACGCCCGGTCGTAAATCCTTTATTAAAACTATTTCGGTATCAAGCAGCAGCTCTCTGCCATCAAGGAGCAATACCGAAGACAGTCCTTTTCTTTGTTTTTTAATCGATATTACCTTCATTAGTCGTCAACTGCGATATCGATATTTACCTTTCTGCGACGGGGTGCGGGAGCAGGAGTTTCTTCTACAGGCATTGCCTTTGCACTTGCCTCTTCTACCGCTTCACCCTGCATTGCAGCAATAATTTTTGACTCAATTTCATTGGCTAAAGCCTCGTTTTCTTCAAAGAGAGCCTTGGTATTGTCTCTGCCCTGTGCAAGACGGGTATCTCCATAATAGAACCAAGCACCCGAACGCTTTAGGATATCGAACTTAAGGCCTAAGTCTACAATTTCGCCTATATGGGAAATTCCCTTGCCGTACATAATGTCGAACTCTGCCTCACGGAAAGGTGGTGCAACCTTGTTTTTAACTACCTTAGCCCTTGTTCTTGAGTCTATCATTTCACCGCCAACCTTAATAGTTTCGGTTCTTCTTACATCAATTCTGACAGACGCATAAAACTTAAGTGCACGACCGCCTGTAGTTGTTTCACTTGAGCCATAGATTACACCAATCTTATCACGAAGCTGGTTGATAAAGATGGCAATACAGTTAGATTTAGAAATAGCACCAGCAAGCTTACGAAGAGACTGCGACATAAGTCTTGCGTGAAGCCCAACGTGGTTATCACCCATCTCGCCCTCTATTTCTGCCTTGGGCACAAGGGCTGCAACCGAGTCGATTACAACTACATCAATAGCACCGCTGCGAACAAGTGCCTCGGTAATTTCTAAGGCCTGTTCACCTGTATCGGGCTGAGAAACAAGCAGCGAGTCAATATCAACGCCAAGAGCCTTTGAATAAACGGGGTCTAAGGCGTGCTCAACGTCAATAAATGCTGCTGTGCCGCCTGCCTTTTGTGCTTCGGCAACAACATGGAGCGCAAGGGTGGTTTTACCAGAAGATTCAGGTCCGTAAATCTCCACAATTCTTCCCTTTGGCATACCGCCTATACCAAGTGCATTATCAAGGGCGATAGAGCCTGTTTTAATATGCTCTACCTGCATTCCCATATTTTCGCCAAGACGCATTACTGCACCCTGACCGAACTGCTTTTCTATTTGTGAGAGGGCTGTGGCTAACGCCTTGTTTTTATCTTCTGACATAATTTTTACCACCTTTTATATTTATTTGTCCTTATTATACCTTATTTACTGTCCCAAAAACTACCCTTTGTATGCCTATAAGGTCGCTTTTGAACCCAATATTTATAAAACCGTTTGACCTTAGAATTTCGGCAACTACACCATCTTGGTTTATGCCGACCTCAAACGCCAAAACACCGTTTGGCTTTAAGGCGCTCTTCCAAATCTTAGTTATTTTTCTGTAGAAATAAAGCCCGTCTTCTCCTCCAAAAAGTGCTGTGTGTGGCTCGGATAAAACCTCTTTAGACAGTTCCTTTTTATCGGAATTTTTTATATACGGGGGGTTGGAGACTATAAGGTCATATTCTCCAAAGGGTTTGTCTAAAACATCGTACTGTACCGCACGAACATTATTTGCCCCGTTATGCTGTATGTTTTTTTGCAAATAAAGGTTGGCGTCGCTATACTTTTCTACGGCGGTTACATTTGCATCTGCCCGTTCCCTTGCAATACTAATTGCAATGCATCCGCTTCCCGAGCACAAATCGCAAACGGTTGGATTTTTAATTTCACCTAACAGCTCCAGAGCCGCTTCAACCAAGGTTTCGGTGTCCTGTCTTGGAACAAGCACGCCCTCTCCAACCAGAAACTCCGACTTGTAAAACCACCATTTGCCGAGAATATACTGAAGAGGTATACCCTTTCTTCTCTTATCAACTATCTGCTCTATACTGCTTTGTTCTATTTGACATTGGCTTAAAATTAAGCGGTTCGGCTCACAGCCTGCAAGGTGTGCCGTAATGTACCTTGCCTCTGTCTTCGGCTCATCTGAGAAGGGGGTGAGCATTTGAGCAGCGAGCCTTTCTGCTTCATTTACCCTCATTGCCAGTTATCCTCATCGGTGTTTTCGGGGACTACCTCTTTCATTGCTGCAATAGCAATTTCTATCATAGAATCATCCGGCTCTTTAACCGTAATTCTTTGAATCCAAAGTCCCGGTGCCGCAACAATACGGGTTAAAATATTATCATATTTGCCGCAAATTTTAATAAGCTCATAACCAATACCACAGATAACCGGAACAAGCAGCAACTTTATTATTGTTCTTGCCCACAAAATTCCTTTAATCCAGGGAACAATAGCATCTAAAATAAAGGTTACAAAAATGCTTACTATTAGCATTAAAATCATAAACGAGGTGCCACACCTTGGGTGGAATCGACCCTTGCATCGAACGTTTTCAACCGTTAGTTCCTCCCCTGCTTCATAACAGAAGATGGTTTTATGCTCGGCACCGTGGTAGCTGAAAACCCTGTCTATATCCTTCATAAGAGATACGGCATACATATATCCTAAAAATATTATTATTTTAAGTATACCTTCAAAAAGGGACTGCAAGGGAGACAAAACTCCGCCCGCAAGGTAATTTACACCCTTAAAGGCAAGGGACGGAAGATAAATGAAAAGACCAACAGATAAAATTACTGCAAGGACCGAGGCAATAACCGTAATTACTGCCATAAGCTTAGAGGTATCCTTTTTTTCTGCCTCTTTTTTCAGTTCCTCTTCATCTAAATATCCTGAAATTTCGGCCGAATCCATCATAGCCTTGTAGCCTACCGTCATAG
Source organism: Clostridia bacterium (assembly GCA_017630655.1). Taxonomy (GTDB): domain Bacteria; phylum Bacillota; class Clostridia; order Oscillospirales; family Acutalibacteraceae; genus SFWF01. Next base: position 9,233 of record JAGBUU010000038.1, on the reverse strand, counting down.
ACTCAATAAACCCTGCCACTCCGCGTATTATTGGAAGCTTTAGGATGGGATATTTTGCTTTAAGGTCTGTAAATTTTCTCTCGCTAATATCAATGCTGCCGTCTTTTTTTCGAACGGCCATAACGCTACGCTTTGGGCCGCGCATCATTATTCCTTCAATAAGCGCCTGCCCGCCTATGCTGGTTTTTTTACAGCTCATTTGCTTCTCCTTCGGCCTTTTTATCTAAAACGGGAAGGACAATTCTAACCGTTGTTCCCATTCCCTCGGTACTGTCAATCAGTAACAGTCCGTTGTGTTGTTTTATTATTTCATCGGCAACGGCAAGACCTATGCCCGAGCCTCTTACCTGTTTATTTGCCTTATAGAATTTTTCTTTAACCCTATCCAAGTCCTGTGCCGCAATTCCAACACCGGTATCGCTGACAGTAACCTGAATGCAGCCCTCTTCGCACTTCTGCTCTATTAAAATTTGTCCGCCCGCCTGATTGTACTTTAGGGCGTTATCAATTACATTTATAAACACCTGCTTTATGCGGTTGGCGTCACCGTAGCAGCAAACCTCCCTAGCATACGGTAAAAATACAAGCTCTACACTTTGCTGTTTAGACAGTTCTCTGTACATTTCTGCCGCTTCACTTAAAATATCATTAGGATTAAATTCCGCCATATTAAGCGAAAGCTTGTCGTTTCTCATTCGAGAGAAGTCGAGTAGTTCTTCAACAAGACTGTGGAGTCTCTCGGACTCTCTTAATACAATGTCCAAACCTTTTATTACAGTTTCTTCATCATATCCAACCGATAACTTTGCCGTTTCAGCCCAACCTCTTATAGCGGTTAAGGGCGTGCGAAGCTCGTGAGAAACAGAGGATATAAAATCATTTTTCATATTCTCTGCCTGCATTAGCTCACTTGCCATATAGTTAATGGAATCGCAAAGCTCTCCCACCTCGTTGTTGGCTTCTATTTCAATACGCGAATTGAAGTCTCCCATAGCGATTTTTCTTGATACATTGCTAACGCTTCTTATCGGGCGTACTATTGAGTTTGTGAAATACATACCCGAAAAGACAATTACCGCAAGAATTGCAACGCCTATTACTATAGCAATAACACAGGCAAAAAGCACCTGCTTGTTTGCCTCGCTAAGGGAAACCACCCAACGTACTGCACCAAAGGTTTCACCCTCTTTACTTGTAAGAAGCGTTGTTTGGGCAAGTATATCTTCCCCTACCGAGCTTTTGCCAAGAAAACTGCCCGTATCGGTGGCGGTTGCCCTTTCAAAATCAGGCATTGAAATCGGCGTGTGTGAAAAGCCAGATGTGGATACAATTACCTTGCCGTCCTTTGAGAGTATTTGAACCTCCATTTTGTCCTTATGTTCAAACTTTTCGCAGTAATCGCGGGATATAGCTTCGAAATTTTCAAACTGTACGCTTCTAAGGGGGGTTATAAAGCTTTGGGCATATTCCTTTGCCTTTGCTTCAATTTCGGTTGTATAATAGGAGTGTATGAACAGACCAAAGATGACCTCGAGGGCAAGGATTATAAAGAAAATAACCAAGAAAACGTTAAGCACCCATTTGAATGCTACGCTTTTAAATTTAATCTTCATTTCCATGCTCTCACCTCACCTTTTTAAGTTTTAAATATTTTAATTTCCGCTATTCCATTTATAGCCCATACCCCAAACTGTAACAAGGTGCTTAGGGCTGGATGGTTGGTCTTCAACCTTCATTCGAAGACGACGGATATTTACATCAACAATTTTTTCTTCTCCATAATAACTGCTTCCCCACACCTTTGTAAGTATGTCACTACGGTCAAGGGCGGTATCGGGATTGGAAAAGAAATATTCAACAATTTGAAACTCAACCTGAGTTAGTTCAATATTTTTGCCACGCTTTGTAAGTGTGTGACGGCGTGTGTTTAGAACAAAATCGCCAAGTTTTATTTCGTCGGAAACGGTAGCCGTTGTAGTGATATTCATACCTACTCTTCTATAAAGGGAGTCTACGCGAGCAAGAAGCTCTGTTGGGCTAAAGGGCTTGGTTATATAGTCGTCCGCACCCTTCATAAGTCCGCTTATTTTGTCCATCTCCTGAGTTCTGGCCGTAAGCATTATAATTCCAAGCGTCTGACTGCGTCGGCGTAGCTCTTCGCAAAGAGTAAAACCGTCCATACCGGGCATTGATATATCTAATAGGGCAATATCAAAGTCGGGTTCATTATCATAAATAGAAAGTGCCTCTTCACCGCTTGACGCCTCGACGGTTGTATATCCTACACGCTTTAGATTTATTGCTTCAAAGCTGCGTATAGCCTCTTCATCTTCAACTATAAGAATTTTTTTCATAATGTTCTCCTTTATTGGATTATCGAAAACATCTCTAAAACATCTTCCTTTGTGATTTTAAAAGAATTGTTTTCTTCTACGCTTGCAAGATACATTACCGTTTCAGTTTCGCCCAAAACAAAGTATCCGTTCTTAGTGTAAACCTCTGCATTATATTGAACTGTCGGCACCGTAACTATCTTAAACAGTTCGCCTCCCGCCAACTGTTTTTGTTGGTCATAGCTATAGAAAAAGCGGGTGCGCGTTTCGGTCTTTCTTATTACCAGAAGTTGTTGTTTTATGTTTTTAGGTATAGCTAAGCTATACATATCGGAATAATTCATAAGGCAAGAGGAGCGAAGCACCAACTTTTTACCGTTAAATTCACTCCAGTTTGTGTAGTAGACCTTATCTGAATCGTCCATTCTCTCGGTTGATTTAAGCACCTCTAAAAGAGGAATGTCAACCACACCATTAGAATCATAATCTCTGCTTGCTATAGCGGAATTTCTGTATGTGGGAGAACTTTCGGGGGCGTCGGGGTTGTATATTCCGTGAAGTGCACCGTCCTTATACCAAATAATTTCGGTTAGCATACCGCTTCCCTTAACCGCATCGATATAAAGTGCGGTGGTGCCGTCGGTTAGCTTAGAAAGCACGGGTAGGCTATAAGAGCTTACGCCTCCGTCAAGTTTTGCCTTTCCCACCTCTGTAATACCCTTATCAGATAAGGAAATAAGTTTTGCGGCTGCCGCTTTTTCGGCAGAGTTGTGGTATATTATAACAAGGTCTTGTTTTGAGTCGCCCGTTAGGTCTGCATATGCAAAATTGGTATAAGGCTCTATAGCACGCTGGGTTAAAAGGCTACCGTCGTAGGTGTAAATTCCCACCTGCTTTTCGGTGTTGCCGAAAACCTGCCAACCGACTATAATCTCAAGGTTGCCGTTGCCGTCGAGGTCTGCAAAGGAAACGCTTTCAACTCCATTGCCTACAAGGCTTAAGTCTCCCTTGCTTTCCCATTCACCGTCCTCGTTTTCTATAACGTTTATATGCATTGTAACAGTGCTATCGGTGGTGGTGCTGTAAAAGGCAAAGGCCTCTTCTCTGCCGTTTTCATCAATATCCTTCATAACAAATGCCGAGCGGTATTCTCCCGACACAGGATATCTAAGGGTTATTTTCCCCTTCACAGAATCTTCAAGCGCCTGCTGAACAGGGTACATATCACCCTCAAGCATTGGGGATAAAAGCAGCTCGTCGGCGTTAAACATCATGGTATCACAGCCCGAGAGCATAATCATCAGCAGTGCCGACAGTACAAGCATTATTAACTTTTTAACAATCATATCGGCACTCCTTTCTGCCCCATAATTATACACTGTAATTATATCACAGATATTAAGAAAAATAAAGACTTTTTGTAAATAATTCGCAGTAAAAAAACGACCTCTTTCGAGGTCGCTTTTATTAGTCGATTATAATGCTTTCGCCTGTCATTTCTACCGGCTGAGGTAGTCCTAAAAGCTTTATGATGGTGGGCGAAATATCGCAAAGCTTACCGCCCTCACGAAGTTTGCAATCCTTGCCAATTACTGCGAAGGGTACGGGGTTTGTTGTGTGTGCGGTAAACGGTGAGCCGTCGGTATCAATCATACAGTCGGCGTTACCATGGTCGGCAGTAAGAAGCATTACGCCGCCCATTTTGGTGGTAGCCTCGGCCACTCTGCCAACGCAGGTATCGACTGTTTCAACCGCAGTAACTGCGGCTTCAAATATGCCTGTATGGCCTACCATATCGCAGTTAGCAAAGTTAAGAATAACAACATCGTACTTGCCGCTCTCAATAGCCTCTACCACCTTGTCGCACACGGGAACGGCCGACATTTCGGGCTGCATATCGTATGTTGCAACCGCAGGAGATTTGACAAGAATTCTATCCTCGCCCTTATACTCTACCTCAACGCCGCCGTTAAAGAAGAAGGTTACGTGGGCATATTTCTCGGTTTCTGCAATGCGAAGCTGTGTCATACCCTTGTCTGCAAGGAACTCGCCAAGTGTGTTTTTAAGGGACTGAGGCTTATATGCAACCTCTACATTTGGCATAGACGCGTCGTACTGGGTCATACAAACATAGAACAAGTCGAGCTTGCCGCCCTCACGCTCAAAGCCTGTAAAATCAGGGTCTACAAAGGTACGGGTAATTTCTCGGGCTCTGTCGGGACGGAAGTTAAAGAAAATAACGCTATCTCCGCTTGCAATTCTACGGGTACCCTCAACAACGGTGGGCAAAACAAACTCATCTGTTAGGTTTTTGCCGTCACCGTCAACAACTTCATAGGAAGCGCGAACCGCAGCCTCGGCGTCGTTTGTTTTAATGCCTGCGCCGTATACAAGGGCGGCATATGCCTTTTCAACTCTGTCCCAACGGTTATCGCGGTCCATTCCATAAAAGCGACCCATAACGGTTGCAATTTTACCTGCGCCGAGTTCAACGAATTTCTTGTTTGCCGCGGCGATAAAATCAGCGGCAGATGCAGGTGGAACATCGCGTCCGTCTAAAAGGGCGTGAACGTAGATTTCTTCTACTCCTGCATCTCTTGCCATTTCAACCAAGGCATAAAGGTGTTCGATATGGCTGTGGACACCGCCGTCGGATAAAAGCCCCATAAGATGAAGCGCCGAGCCATTCTTTTTAACGTTGTCTATTGCGGCAACTAAAGCCTCATTCTGCTTCATATCTCCGTCTCTTGCGGATTTTGTAATACGGGTAAGTTCCTGATAAACCACGCGACCGGCGCCGATATTGGTATGACCAACTTCACTGTTGCCCATCTGGCCGTCGGGAAGACCTACATCCATACCCGAAGCACCAATTTGGGTGGTGGGGCAGGTAGCGAAAATTTTATCTAAATTGGGAGTCTTTGCGGCATAAATAGCATTAACGTCATTATTATCGTTAAAGCCAAAGCCGTCCATAATGGTTAAAACTAAAGGTTTTTTCATATTTTTCTCCATTTATATTATTTCACAAGTTCGGCACACCAAAGGGTGTGCCGAAAGGTTTTTCTTATTTGCTTGCAGCCTTTACAATTATGCTGAAATCTTCAGCCTTTAAAGATGCACCGCCGATAAGTCCGCCGTCAACATTTACCTTGTCAACAAGCTCGTCGGCATTTTTAGCGTTCATGGAACCGCCGTACTGAACGGTAACTGTTTCGGCAACATCCTTGCCGTAAACCTCTGCGATAGCCTCACGTACAAAGCCGTTGCCCTCGTCTGCCTGGTCAGCAGTAGCGGTAACGCCTGTGCCGATAGCCCAAACGGGTTCGTAAGCAACGATGATGTTGCTTAGTTGCTCTTTAGTTACATTTGTAAGAGCCATTTTAGTCTGATACTTAAGAAGGGTCTCGGTGTAGCCGAGCTCTCTCTGCTCAAGGGTTTCGCCTACGCAAACAATAGCCTTAAGTCCTGCGTTTACGGCAGCAAGGGTGCGAAGATTGACGGTCTGGTCGGTTTCACCGAAGTACTGTCTACGCTCAGAGTGACCGATTACAACGTATTCTACGCCGCAAGCGGTAAGCATTTCGGCAGAAACCTCGCCTGTGTATGCACCAGAAGCCTTGAAGTGTACGTTTTCAGCACCAATTTTGATGTTAGAGCCCTTTGCAGCCTCTACTGCAGCGGCAATATCAACATAGGGTACGCAAAGTACTACGTCGCAGTCTGCTCCTGCAACGAGGGGCTTCATTTCATTAATAAGGGCAGTAGTCTGTGCGGGGGTATTGTTCATTTTCCAGTTACCAGCGATAACTGCACGTCTTTTAGCTTTGTTCATTTTTATGTCTCCTTTTCATACTGATTGCCCCCCTCTAACGAGGGAGGCAGTTAGCATTTCTTATTTATCATTCATTGCAGCGATACCGGGAAGCTCTTTACCCTCGAGGAACTCAAGAGAAGCACCGCCACCGGTGGAGATGTGGCTCATCTTATCGCCGTAGCCGAGATTGTTTACAGCTGCTGCAGAATCGCCGCCGCCGATAATTGTGATAGCGTCGGTATCGGCAAGAGCCGAAGCCACAGAAAGTGTGCCGTTAGCAAATACGGGATTTTCAAATACGCCCATAGGTCCGTTCCAAACAACTGTCTTTGCGTTCTTAACCTCTTCTGCGAAGAGTTTTGCAGACTCGGTTCCGATATCAAGGCCCATCATATCGTCGGGAATTTCATTGACCTTAACACACTTAGCTTCTACCGGAGCATCAATGGGGTTGGGGAAATCCTTAGTAATCATTGTATCTACGGGAAGAAGGATTCTAACGCCCTTCTCTTCTGCCATTTTAAGCATATTCTTGCAATAATCAACCTTCTCTAAATCTACAAGAGAGGTTCCAACCGAGTTGCCCTGAGCAACAGAGAAGGTGTAGGACATACCGCCGCCGATGATAAGGGTGTCTGCCTTACCGAGAAGGTTTTCGATAACGTTAAGCTTATCTGCAACCTTAGCACCACCGAGTATACAAACGAAAGGACGCTCGGGGTTTTCAACAGCGTTTCCAAGATATTTAAGTTCCTTCTGGATGAGGTAGCCAACAGCGGCTTCTTCTACATAGGAAACAACGCCAACGGTAGAGCAGTGTGCACGGTGAGCAGCACCGAAAGCATCGTTTACGAATACATCTGCGAGGCTGCCGAGTTCAGCTGAGAAGGCTTCGCCGTTTTTAGTTTCTTCTGCACGGTAACGTGTGTTCTGGAGAAGAACTACATCGCCATCCTTCATTGCATTAACTGCAGCCTTTGCATTTTCGCCCACAACATTATCGTCAGCTGCGAAAACAACATCTACACCGAGATGCTCGGAAAGTCTCTTTGCTACGGGAGCAAGAGAAAGCTCGGGCTTGGGCTCGCCCTTCGGCTTGCCGAGGTGAGAACAAAGGATAACCTTACCACCATCAGCCATAAGCTTTTTGATTGTGGGAAGAGCAGCAACAATTCTGTTTTCGTCGGTGATAACGCCACCCTTGAGAGGAACGTTAAAATCGCAACGAACGAGAACGCGCTTGCCTTTTACGTTAATGTCATCTACTGTCTTTTTATTAAGTGCTGTCATTTAAATTCGTCCTTTCGAAATTGTTTGTTAAAAAATAAACATACTATTTATATTTTACACACAAACCATATTTTTTGCAATATATATTTATTATGAAATATGGTTTTTTTACCACTTATAATTGTGCAACTGACCAAAATTTTGAAGACTTGGGTAGTCCCACTGGCGAAGCACCTCGTAAACACCTATTGCCACGGAATTTGAAAGGTTTAGGCTTCTGGCGTCTGACACCATAGGTATTCTTACGCACTTTTCCCTGTTTTTAAGAAGCAATTCTTCGGGCAGCCCTTTAGTTTCCTTGCCGAAAAAGAGATATGCATTATCTGGATACGAAACATCTGTGTGGGTGTTAAGCGCTTTGGTTGTAAAGAAGAAAAAATCGCCCGAATTTTTTCCGAAAAAATCTTCCAGATTGTCGTAATATGTTATATCAAGCAGATGCCAATAATCAAGCCCTGCTCTTTTAAGCTTTTTGTCGTCAATCTTAAAACCCATAGGACCAACAAGGTGAAGTCTTGCTCCCGTTGCTGCACAGGTCCTGGCCACATTCCCCGTGTTTTGCGGGATTTCGGGCTCTACCATAACAATATTTAAACTTGCCATTATTCTTTGTCCTCTTGAGCAAGCTTGTGGTCAAGCTCTTCTAAGTGGGCAGTCCACTGAGCATCGCTTGCGCCATTGTTTTCCTCGCTATATGCAGTAAACATTGATGTAAGGGTGCGGGTATAATCACGCATAAGTTCTATTCTTATTTTGATACCTATAACAAATAAAATAAGTGTGAAAAATATAAGCAAAATAATAGGTGCGTGATGATACCAGAAGAATTTGCTTGATAATATTCCGTCGCTTAAGAATGACAGAGTTATATTGTCGTTACTTTGAAGGGCAACTATCTGTGCGATGCCACCCACAAGGGTTGCCGCAAAAGCAGGTATTTGCCAGTTTTTCTTTATGCATATGGCTGCAAAAACCATTAACACAAATATCACGACAGAGGTAACAAACAATTCCATATGTATATTTTGTGCCGCCCTTTCAAAAAAGAAAAAGGCTGTTGTGTTGCTTATAAGATAAAGGCCGTGAAAGAGCATAAACCAAGCGAACGAAAGATAATAAAGTATTTTTGTAGTCTTATATATTCCGCTGTCTGTAGTAATGCGAATTATTCCTTTTTTGTAGTTATCTTCATCTTTTCTCTTTAAAACAGATTTGTAAAACTTCATAATACGCTCCCAGTTTGTCATTAGTATAATTATATATCAAATTTTGGTGTTTTTCAAGATAAACAGGATAAAAATATAATCCCCACATCATAAGACAATTAAAATGCCTTGTGATGTGAGGATTATACATAAAACTTAAAAGTTTAAATTAAACTAACTCGATAATAGCCATTTCTGCTGCGTCACCGCGACGGGGACCTGTCTTTGTAATACGGGTGTATCCGCCTGCAACATCAGAGTACTTGGGAGCGATTTCGGTGTAAAGTTTCTTTACAACCTCGTCCTTAGTGATAAAGGCCATAGCCTGACGTCTGGATGTAAGACTGTCAGTTTTTGCGAGTGTAATATATTTCTCGGTCATAGCGCGAACTTCCTTAGCGCGTGTAACGGTTGTTTCAATCTTACCGTTCTCTAAAAGGAAGGTAACCATTGCACGAAGCATAGCGGTTCTGTGGTCGCTAGTTCTGCCGAGTTTACGAGTTCCTGCCATTTATTTCACTCCTTAGGAATAAATTTGCGATTTATAAAGTCGCAGATTAGGTGATGCCGAATTATTCGGCGTCACCC
>JAGBUU010000003.1 GCA_017630655.1 Clostridia bacterium | reverse complement strand
TTTCGACGGGGATTTTGAGGTATGATAAGCGTGGCGGGCCGGATAATCCCGTAATAATGTCCACCTTTAAAAATAAACGACAACAATACTGTTGCTCTTGCAGCGTAAGCTGTGACGCGGCCAAAAGCGCCGCCCGTACCGCCTGAGAGGACTACGACTCAGGCCGTGCGTCAAATTTAGTAGTGAACCTGAACAGTGAGTTCGCTCTTGCATCTGTCAGGCATTAAAGGGCTACCGGAGTCATAGCCTGTCTATCGGCGCTGACAAAGGGAATTTTCAAAAGATAAGACTGCCCACGGAGAAGGTTATATCAAGAGGTTTTCGGACACGGGTTCAACTCCCGTCGGGTCCACCAAAGACTAGTTATTTCCACTATAAGATGGAAATGTGTAGCCAAATATCAGCAAAGAACCAAGTGTCTACAAATGGGCACTTGGTTCTTTTTTACAACAAAAATCTTTAACTTTAACAAAACACGTAAAAACGCAAAACTCCTTGATTTATAAAGGGTTTTGACGTATTATATTATGAATAAGGCTGCCGGTCCATGATAAAAGTCAGGTCGATTTATAGTTTTAGTCACGCAATAAATAGTCTGTAGTATTATTAGATAGGGGACATCAGTTTGATGCTCCTTTTTGTTTGCCAAGAAAAGGCATCTTTGGGGGACTAAAAAGCAGCAAAAAGCAAACAAATTAAGTATGTGCACGGGTTTTTAATATTGACTTTTTTCAAAAATTATGGTAATATAAATTTTAACAATAACGCTTAAATTTTGTTATCTAAAAGGAGACAATCTTTATGAAAAAAAGACGACTTTTGTTTAGAAGTCTTTTAATCTTTGTGCTTGCGCTTTTCGTATGTTTGCTCAGCGCATGCCATTTGTTTAACGACAATTCCCCTGAATACGACAAGACTTTTGGAGCAAAATTGTACTCGTTCGGTGTCCTGTCAGATATTCACGTAGGATATGAAAGCAGGGGCGGTTCGAATGATTTTAAAAGAGCAATTAAGGGTCTGCAAAATTTAGGTGTTGAGTTTATAGGTATCACGGGTGACATCGGTTATCATAGCGAAACAAGTGAGCTTCAATCATATAAAGCTATAATTGACAAGCACGCAACCGTTCCCTTCTATGCATGCACAGGAAATCACGACGCCACTCACACAGACGAGGTTTGGGAGGAGTATATGGGCCACCCGAAGAATTTTGAGATCGTCAAAGACGGCGATGTGTTCCTGTTTATGTCTTTGACACAGAACGAGACCGGAGGTGATATCGACACCCCCTATACAACCAGCCTGGATTGGCTAAAAGAGAGATTGTCCCGTTACGAAGGTGCAAGAATTTTCCTATTTATGCACTATCCCATCAGCGATTACGCAGGGTTAAAGGTCAATCAGTATTATGGTTTTTCTGCTGAGAGCACCGAAGACGACGAGTTAATAAAAGCACTAAAGAACACAAAAAATGTGGTTGTATTCAGCGGTCATACTCATTACAAGTTTGGATGCGAATCAGACGATTATGATATCAACGTTTCCAATTTTCAGGGCGAGAAGGTATCTCTTGTTCACGTCCCTTCCTGCGCATATCCTCGAAACTTTGCCGGCAACGAAGAAGCGGGCATTTCCCAGGGATATATTGTTGACGTTTACGAAACCGGTGTAATATTGCGCGGTGTGAATTTGGCAACGGGCGCGTATATGTACGAATATGTGTACAGACTAAAAAACGAGGGCAACCCGTCCGCAGTTGAAACAAGCGCAATCATGTTGAGTACAAAAGATATACGCTTGTGCTCTTCGGGAACAGCCGAAATTGAGGTAACATTATCAGCCCCTGCAGATGCCGTTGTAAATGTCACAGAGAGCAACAATAATATAGACGTATTCCCCTCCACGCTGATATTTACCAAGGAAAACTATAACGTACCGCAAAAAATCATTGTTACTGCAAGCAGCATAACAAACAGTGAATCAACCGCGATAACGCTTTCATCTAACGGTCTTGTCACAAAAACAATCCAGGTTAAGTTGTCTATTGCCGGAACGGTTAAGTTTACTAACGAATTTTATGTTCCAAAGGATGGCGATATATTCACCGGTACGGTTGAAAATCATCGAATAAAAACCGAGGCTACAGGCAAATATACTCTCACCTTCGACAACTTCTCGCTGACTCACTTGAACACCCCGGTGTATTTTAGTAGCAGCAGATCAGCATTAACTCTTTATCTCAAAGGTAATAACATACTCCAATCCACCGATACACAAGAACAACGAGGAATGTCGCTTTCGGGTACTACGGCAGGAAAAATTATTGGTCTTGGCGAGGGTGCTACGCTGACATTGAAGACACAAGGCACTTCATCAGCACTGAAGGGAGACTATTACATTACAAACGCTTCTGTTATAATTAAAACATCGGGGGCGTCTGCCGTAAACTATGTTCAAGCCATAAGCAGCGGTATAAACATTGTAGATAACGGTTCGTTCTCTATAGGTGGCGCAAAGGTAGAGCTTTTCTCCTCCGAAAAGGGAACTCTTACCGTAAACCTTGGTGAGTGCAAACTCGGCAAGTCAAAAATTACAATTACCGCCGAGGCCGATAGCGGATATACCTTAGCGTACATTCTGGTAAACGGCGTTCAGCAGTCTATTGATACTCCCTTGACAATGCCCTCCTCAGGAGAAACAATAACCATTCAGGGTGTATTTACCAAATAAGGATTAGCCGAGAAATAACACAATTATGTAAACATTTCTTAACAAAAAACAAAGGTGATGTGCAAAAAGCACATCACCTTTTCTAATAGAGTAAATATTTAGTTCAGAGTTACGGTTACTGTATCGAGATGGAAACTGGACTGAGTACCGTCTATGCCGGGATCCTTGTATAAAGGTTCACCATTTTCTTTTTTGGGGCAAAGCGAGGTCAATACGATAGTGTTTTCGCCTTCAACAACGTCAATTTCAAAGGTGATGTAAGTCCAGTTTGCCAAGCAGGCATAAGTCTGTGTTGTAGTATCACCGTTGAGCACAAGGTCGTCGCTAAAGACAACGTCTTCGTTATTTACGGTAATCTTCATAACCTTGTTTACAACCATATCACCGCTTTCGTAAACGGGATTCTCCACCTTAGTAAGATAGCCGGAAGCAATCTTAAATGTTACGGTTGCCTTGCCTGCCACGGTAGAGATGAATGTCTTAGTTACCGCTGCGCCACCATAGAAGTAGCTGAGATAATCCTCGTTGGTTGCAGGTTGAGTGGCAAGCTGCGCTGTGGCAGATGCACCTGCGGTTGATACGTAATTAACGTTAACTCTGTCCTTAGGAGGATTCTCATTATTCTTTGCGCTCTGATCTGCTGTTGTATAGTTATGAGTAAAGCTGTTAACCTCATTGCTAAGGTCAGGCTTTACCAATGCTACGCTTACAGTATCAAGCAAGAAGCTTGACTGAGTGCCGTTTGCGCCGGGATCCTTATAGAGAAGATTGCCTTCACCGTCTACGGGGTAAAGAGATGTAAGAACGATGGTGTTTGCACCCTTCAAAAGATCAACCTCAAAGGTAAGATATGTCCAGTTAGCCATGCAAGCATAAGACTGCTTTG
>JAGBUU010000037.1 GCA_017630655.1 Clostridia bacterium | reverse complement strand
AGTTACAATTTTCACAGCTGAACAGATGAAGGGTTCGGCAATGACTCTCGGAGATGCTTATACAGTAGTTGATGGCGGCTATCCTGTACTTAAGGTGTTTCAGTAATCTATAGCACAAACAACAAACTAAAAAAGGATGAATCGCAAGATTCATCCTTTTTTGTTTTTTAAAAAGCAAAAAAAGAGAACGACCTTTTAGTCGTTCTCTTGGTGCCGCTAATCGGACTTGAACCGATACGGTATCGCTACCGAGGGATTTTAAGTCCCTTGTGTCTGCCTATTCCACCACAGCGGCATATTTATTTTTATCTACTAATAGAGTGCTTGTGTGACCCTTGCGGTGCCCGAAAATTCCAATGCCTATTCGGCGAATTTTCGACCGCGGCGTCTTTTAAGCCTTCACTGCATCACCCTGCGGGTGCGTTCGGCTTAAAACTGCCTATTCCACCACAGCGGCGTGCAATAGAATTTTATTACATTTTGGCTCTACTGTCAAGAGTTTTTTCTTTAAATCCTTGAACTTAAAATCGCTTTATGCTATAATCCATAAAGGTGATATTGTGTTTAGTGTAATTTTTGATATGGATGGCACCCTGTTCGATACCCAAAGAATATGCATACCTGCATGGGACTGGGCGGGGGAAAGACAGGGCTTTAAAAACGTTGGCAAGCATATTCCTGTAATTTGCGGTATGAGCGATGTAGGTTGGCAAAAACACCTTAAAGATAATTTTCCCGAAATGGACGTTCAAAAATTCAGCAGTGAGGCCAGAGAATATGTAGTAAAAAATCTTGTAGTAAAATATATGCCCGGAGCAGAGGAACTTGTGAAGTTTTTTAGAGAAAAAGGCGTAAAGCTTGCAATTGCCTCGGGTTCTTCACAGGGGTCAATCAAGCATCATCTAGCTGAAGTCGGAGGAACTCAATATTTTGATGCAATAGTAGGTGGAGCTGATGTTAAAAACGGAAAGCCCGCGCCCGATATTTTTTTACTTGCGGCTGAAAAACTCGGTGCAGAGCCAAAAGATTGCTACGTTCTTGAAGATTCTCCCAACGGAATAAGGGCGGGTCATGCCGCTGGTATGAGGGTAATAGGCATCCCCGATATAGCTCAGTTAAGTGATGAGTTAAAAGCACTTGAAACAGCAGAATTCAAATCAATGTATGAAGTGCTTGATTTTTTTAAGCAGACGGTGATTATATGATAAGAAAAGCAAATGCTAATGATATAGACGGGCTTATAAAACTGCTTTATCAGGTGCACGCCGTTCATTCCAAGGGCAGACCCGATATATTCAAAATCGGCGGAATAAAGTACCAAAAAAAAGAAATTGAAGATATTTTGGAAAACCCCGATACGCCTGTTTTTGTCTACCTAAACGATGAAAATAATATTTTGGGTTACGCCTTTTGTGAAATAAAGATCACAAAGGAAAGCGCATCTCTGCAAGGCAGAAAAACTCTATATATAGAAGATCTTTGCGTTGACGAAAATGCAAGGGGACAGCATATAGGCAGCTTACTTTTTGAGTACGTCAGGAACTTTGCAAAAGAGGGAAAGTGTGATAGTATAACCCTTAACGTTTGGGAACTTAATGACGGCGCAAGAAAATTTTATGAAAAATGCGGACTAAAACCGCTTAAAACAGTAATGGAACAAATTTTATAAAGGAGACCCTGTTATGATTAAAACAAAGGAACAAATCAGAATTACAACCGAAGAAAATGCTATGGGCGAGGTTAAAATGTATCTTAACCATCTTAAAGATTTTGATGGTTGGAACGAAAAAAACCGTATGTTTGCCCTTGTAGAGCTTAAGTCGGGCGAAGAGGTGGAGTTCCACATTCACGAAAACGAGTTTGAAAGCTATTATATACTTTCGGGTAAGGCACTCTATACCGACCACGACGAAACCTTTGAGATAGCCCCCGGCACTGTAACCTTTACCCCCTCCGGCAAGGGCCATGGAATTAAAAATATTGGAGATGAAATGCTAACCTTTATAGCTCTTATTGTTAAGGACTAACCTTTAAAAACCATCTGCACTGCAGATGGTTTTTTTGTTGCAATAAGCAATAATGTTTGATATAATTATATAATAATTACCTATTTGCATCGGGAGGTGGGAAATCTTGAAATTCAAGCGCTGGATAGTAGATGCTCCGCTTAAAAGCTTAGCGGCGGCTCTTGCCGAAGAATGTGATGTTGACCCATTCGTTGCACTTATAGCGGCAGGAAGAGGCTATACTGAGCCGGAGCTTTTAGAAGAATTTCTCGCCGATGAAGCAGTTCTTGAGGACCCTTACGCTTTGGCCGATATTGAAAAAGCGGCCAATATTATTAATGACGCTGTTTATACCGAAGAAAAAATCACCGTGTTTGGCGACTACGATGTTGACGGAGTTACAGCCACAACACTTATGTACAGTTACCTTAAAAACCGCGGCGCAAGGGTTTCTTACTATATTCCCGACCGTGAAAAAGAGGGCTATGGTATAAATATTACTGCAATTGATAAACTTAAAAACGAAGGCACCGACCTTATAATTACGGTAGATAACGGTATTGCCGCAATAAATGAGATAGATTATGCAAAAAGTCAAGGCATAAAAGTAATTGTTACCGACCACCATTTACCCCAAAGCGAACTGCCAAATGCTGATGCTGTGGTAGACCCGCACAGAGATGATGACTTTAGCAGTTTTAAAGAGGTATGCGGTGCATTTGTTGCATTTAAGGTAGTCTGTGCAACAGAGGGTAAAACACCTGAAGAAATGTTGTATGATTACGGTGACCTTGTGGCTCTTGGCACTGTTGCCGATATTATGCCTTTAACTCACGAAAATCGCTGTGTAGTCCGCGAGGGAGTACGCCTTATTGCAAACGGCTCAAGAAGAGGGCTTACTGCACTGCTTCACGCCGCAGGAATAGATGAGGATAGCCTTACAGCATCCCGTCTTGCCTTTGGTATAGCACCCCGTTTAAATGCGGCGGGTAGGGTAGGCGATGCTGCACGTGCGGCAGAACTTTTACTTACCGATGATGACGAGGTTGCAGAAGGACTATCCTCGGTTTTAAACAACGAAAACATACGCCGACAGTCATTAGAGAAACAAATTCTAAGCGAAGCGGTTGAAATTGTAGAGAAAAAGGGCTATAAGCACAACCGTGTTATTGTAGTATCGGGTGAAAATTGGCACGGTGGAGTTCTGGGCATAGTTGCATCTCGCCTTTGTGAAAAATATTCAAGACCTGCGGTTGTTTTATCTGTGCAGGACGGCGTTGCAAACGGCTCAGCACGAAGTGTTAAAGGGTTTTCTATATACGATGCATTAAGTGATTGCTCATATATTCTTGCAAAGTTTGGCGGTCATGAAATGGCGGCAGGGCTTACACTTTATGATAACGCTATAGATAGCTTTCGTTGTGCAATAAATGAATATGCTGCACGTTTTTCAAAAGTATTGCCTGAGATAAAGCTTGACTGCAAGCTTAACCCCTCAGTACTGTCGGTAGATTTAGCCGAGGCGGTAAAGGCACTTGAGCCTTTTGGTACGGGCAATCCTGCCGTTCTGTTTGGGATTTTCGACCTAATGTTAGAAAAAATTTCAGCGGTTGGCCAAGGTAAACATTTAAGGCTAACTTTTAGCAAAGGAGAAACTGTATTTTCTGCAATGCTTTTTGGCACTACAACCAATGAATTTGAATATGATATAGGTGATAAAGTAGACATTGCAGTAAATCTTGATACCAACTTGTTTAATAACAACCTTTCGCTTTCTGTTCAAATAAAGGAAATTAGAAAAAGCGGAATAGACGAAGCAAAGCTAATAAAGGAAATATCTTTATATGAAGATTTTAAATCGGGTATTGATAAGGATTATTCTGAAATTCTGCCTACAAGGGAAGAGGTTGGAGTTGTTTACAAGCAACTGCTAAACCGAGGCATAAGCCTTGATAGAATAGTAGTTTTAAACCTTAATACTATCGGGTACGCTAAAGCCTTAATTGCGGCAGAGGCGCTTTGTGAGCTTAAAATTTGTTCGGTATTTGATGTAGATGGAACAAAGGTTATAAAGGTTGTAAACAGCGGCACAAAAACAAGTTTGACCGATGCAAAGATACTAAAAAGGCTAAGGGGGGAAGAATATGGAGCTTGAACTTAAATATGAAAAAAGTTATGAGTCGTTGCTATCTGTAATTGAAGAACAAAACGGCACATACGACCTTAATATGATAAGACGTGCATTTGAAATGTGCGTTATGGGGCACAAGGGCCAGTTCAGAAAATCCAAGGACGAGTACTATGTTCACCCTTTAAGTGTTGCAAAAATTATAGTACAGCTTGGTATGGATTCAGAATCTATTTCGGCAGCTCTTTTGCACGACTTGGTAGAGGATACAGAAACGAGTATAGAGGATGTAAAATCGCTTTTTGGTGCCGATGTTGCACTTATTGTTGACGGCGTAACAAAAATTGGTAGAATTCAGTATGTCTCCCGTGAAGAACAACAGGCAGAATCTCTGCGCAAAATGCTCATTGCAATGGGTAAGGATATTCGCGTAATTATCATTAAGCTTGCCGACCGTCTTCACAATATGCGTACAATAGATTCTATGCCGGAGCAAAAGCAAAGGGATAAGGCGTTAGAGACAATAGAGGTATACGCACCTATAGCACACAGACTTGGTATCAGTTCCATCAAAGACGAACTCGAAGACCTTGCTTTTAAAACCTTAGACCCTGTAGGTTGCAACGAAATAGAGACTCTGCTTGCCTCTAAAAAGGATTTTAGAGAAAAGACCTTTAAGGCGGTAAGGGAACGTATAGAGGAACGTCTTTCCCACGATATGCCGGGTGTTGAATTCGTGCTTCAGTCCAGAGTGAAGTCTATTCCGGGAATATACAGGAAGATGTATATTCAGGCAAAGGATTTCGACGAAATATACGACGTTTATGCACTTAGAATAATTACAAACACCGCAACCGACTGTTATAACGTGCTTGGTATTATGCACGATATGTTCCGCCCCATTCCAAACAGGTTTAAGGACTACGTTGCTACCCCTAAGCCGAATATGTATCAGTCGCTGCACACAACGGTTATCGGCAGAGAAGCAATTCCTTTTGAAATTCAGATAAGAACCTTTGATATGCATCATACCGCCGAATATGGAATTGCGGCACACTGGAAATATAAAGAGGGCGTTACTAAAGATAACAAGAAAATGGAAGACCGTCTTGCTTGGATACGCCAGGTGCTTGAAAACGATGAGGACGATGCTTCCGACCTTGTCCGCACAATTAAAATTGACCTATCAGAGGAAGATACCTTTGCCGTAACCCCTAAGGGTGACGTTATAAACCTACCCGCCGGTGCAACTGTTATTGACTTTGCCTTTGCAATTCACTCGGCAGTTGGTACGCGTATGATTGGTGCTAAGGTGGACAGTAAAATCGTTCCCATCAACCACGTTGTAAAAACGGGCGAGGTTATTGAGATTCTAACTACTAACGCTCAGGGGCACGGACCCTCCAGAGATTGGCTCAATATTGCCGTTACAAGTTCGGCAAAGGCAAAAATTCGCTCCTGGTTTAAAAAGGAAAGAAAAGAAGAGAATATTGAAACAGGTAAAAACTCTTTAGAGGCAGAGCTTAGAAGAAATTCTGTTGTTTTGCCCGAAAAAGAGATGAAAGAGTTTTTAGAGGAAATTGCTAAAAAGCAAAAATGTGCAAATCTTGAGGAGCTCTATGCAGCTATTGGTTATGGCGGAATTACTCTGGAAAAAATCATCCCGAGAATTAAGGAAGAGTATACAAGGCTAATTAAAACTGCCGAAAAACCGTCAATAGAGGACTACATTAAAAAGCACGTGGTTAAAAGTCCGGAAGGCGTTGTTATTGAGGGTATCGAAAACTGCCTTGTTAAACTTTCAAAATGTTGTGCACCGCTTCCGGGTGATGACATTATCGGCTTTATTACAAGAGGTCACGGCGTATCCGTTCACAAAAAGGACTGTGTAAATGTTCCTAAAAACATTAGCGAAGCATCCGAACCACAGCGTTGGATAAAGGCTTATTGGGTGGATGCGGGACAGACCAACTTTACCTCTGTTATTCAAATATCTGCCGTTGACCGTGACGGACTATTAGCAGAGATAACCAACGTTCTCTTTAATATGAGGGTTGGACTTCACGCTGTAAATGCCCGTGCAGTAAAGGGCGGCAACTGTATAATTACGGTTACCGTTTCTGCGGCCAGTGTTGAACACCTTAGAAGCATAATTGCAAGGCTAAGCAAATTGGATAGTGTATACGCAGTTGAACGTATTAATCAGTAGGTATTAATATGGAAATTAAATGTATTAATTTTGGGGGATTTGGGGCAAATTGCTATTTAGTGGATACAGATGATGTCAGGATAGTAATAGACCCCTTTGACCTAAATGATAGCATACGGGATTTTTTAAACACCCAAAAACCTAAATACATTTTTTTGACACATTGTCATTTCGACCATATTTTAGGTGCTAAAAAAATAAGCGAAAGATTCGGTGCAGAAATTGCCATTGGCAAAGCAGATGCTATTGGTCTTAGCGACCCTTATTTTAGCCTTTGCGATATGGCGGGCTGTAGTAGCGAGCCTTTTTATGCCGATATTCTTTTTAAGGATAACGATATATTTGAAGTTGGGGGTACAAAAATTAATGTGCTCCACACGCCGGGACATACTTTAGGCTCGGTATGCTATGTTTTAGAAAACTGTATTTTTACGGGCGACACTCTTTTTGAGGGTACCGTTGGCAGAACTGATTTTCCCGGTGGGGATTTTGCAACGCTTAAAAACTCTCTTCAAAGACTTAAAAATCTTAGCGGGGATTATAAGCTCTATCCCGGTCACGGACAATGGACGACCATGTCAGAGGAAAAGAAAACGAATCCATATATGGTATAAAGGAATTTTAAATGAATCTTTGCAATATTAATCATAGCTTTAACTATGAACTCGAAAAGTTGTGCCGAATTTTTTTACCTTATGAAAAGATTTCGGTAATAAATGAAATAATTGAAGATGAAATTTATGCGGTTTGCAAGACAGAAGACCGTACTTGCTTTTCGTACCTTAATTTCTTTGGCAAAGAATTCAAAGAAACCTTGATTTCGCCTGATGATACAGATAAAGAAAAGGAACTTACGCTTGCAACAACCCTTTTTCAGTGCTTTGTAAAAGCAACGGGATATAAGTCTGAATGGGGGCTTCTTACTGGAGTCAGGCCTGCAAAGCTTTTCTCTCGCCTTGTGAAAAATTTCGGCGTGGAGAAAGCGGAAGAATATTTTAAAGGCAGATTATTGGTGAGCGATGAAAAGACAAGTCTTTGCAAAACCACCTCATTATCTGAAGAAATTATAATAGAGAACAATAGTCGAAATTCTTTTAGCCTTTATGTCTCAATTCCTTTTTGTCCAAGCCGTTGTTCATATTGCTCTTTTGTTTCCCATTCGGTAGATAAAGCGGGCAAACTGATTGATGAATATGTAGAACTTCTTTGTGAAGAAATTAAAGAAACGGGGAAGGTTGCAAGCAAGGAAAACCTAAAGCTTGAAACAGTATATATCGGCGGTGGAACACCCGTAGCAATAAGTGCAATTCAAATTACAAAAATAATGGACAGCATCAGAGCAAACTTTGATTTAACAAATGTTTCAGAATATACCGTAGAAGCGGGCAGGCCCGATGCAATAGACAAGGATAAGCTTATTGCAATTAAAAATGGTGGAGCTACCAGAATAAGTGTAAACCCCCAAACAATGAACGATAAGGTTCTAAAGGAAATTGGCAGAAACCATACGTCACAGCAAACCATTGAGGCCTTTAAACTGGCAAGAGATGTCGGCTTTAATAGCATAAATATGGACCTTATTGCAGGGCTTCCTACCGATACTCTTGATAGCTTTAAGCAAACACTAAACACGTTGCTTGAACTCGACCCCGAAAGCATAACTGTTCATTCATTATCGGTTAAAAGAGCGTCAAATATTTCAAGAGAAAATATGCTTCCCCAATTCGAAACGGGAAAGGTTGCATCTCAAATGGTGCAATATGCCCGCAATACCCTAAGCGGCAAAGGTATTGTGCCTTACTATATGTATAGGCAAAGCAAGACTGTCGGCAACCTTGAGAATGTAGGCTATGCGAAAAATGGGTTTGAAGGGCTTTATAATGTCTATATTATGGACGAAACACATACAATTTTAGCATGCGGTGCTTCTGCAGTCACAAAGCTAAGGGAACCGGGCGGAGATTATATCGAGCGTATCTACAATTTTAAGTACCCTTACGAATATATAAGTCGTTTTGGCGAACTAATAGAGCGTAAAAAAGGCATAGTGGAGTTTTACAAGAAGTATCCCGTTGAAACAGAACAGTAGATATGATAAAATACATATATAAATACCAGGAGGCAATGGGTATGAATTTTGATAACATTTTAAATAAGGCAAAAGATGTTTTTGAAACAGCATATAAAAAAGCAGATGACGCAATTTCTGTGCAAAAACAAAAGTTTGACGTTGCAGGCCTTGAAAATAAACTTGCAAAGGATTATGAAACGCTTGGTAAACTTTGTTTTGGCGAAATGCTAAATGGAGCTTTTTATGATAACGATATCTTTTGCTCGATTGCCGAAGAGATAAAGTTAAAAACCGCTCAGATAGAAGAACTTAAAAAAGATATTCTTAAATCTAAATATAAGAAGCTATGTCCTAAATGCAATGCCGCAATAGACAAAAACTCTAATTTTTGTAATGTTTGCGGAGAAAAGTTTTTTGAAGAATAATCTTGAAGAGGAGATATTATGAAGGATGTTTTAAGGGTTGGCTATATTGTTGCCGACGAGGATGAGTATGCGCCCCTACGCAATATGGCGGACAAGTTATCGGCAAAAAGAAGTGATTTCTATTCTCGTGAAGGGCACGAATTTTCTTATTCGAAAGGAAATAAAACTATTATAGTTCACTCAATTCTTTGCGGAATAGGCATGGTAAATGCAACCGCAGCCGCAACATTTCTTGCGGGGTGTGGTGCCGACATAATTCTTTGCTCAGGCTTATCGGGCGGCATTAGCGGAATAAAAAGGGGAGAACTAACGGTTGGTACCGAATATATAGAGCACGATTTTGACCTTACCCCATTAGGTTATGAAATGTGCAGCAAGCCCTTGCAAAAATATGTATATACTGCAGATGAAAAATTATTAAATGTGCTTTGTGATGTCTACCCTGAGCTAAAGCGTGGAGTCATAGTCAGCGGAGACTGTTTTGTTGGAGATAACAACAAAAAAGAATTTCTAAAAAAGACCTTTAATGCTATGTCGTGTGATATGGAATCTGCTGCTGTAGCCTATGTATGCGACCTTGCAAAAATACCTTTTGCGGCCATTAGAAGAATATCTGATGATGCGGGAAATGATGCCGTAGATAGTTATAGCGAGATGAACAGTCTTCGTGAAGATGTGCTTATTAATATACTGCTCCAAGCGGTAAAAAGGTTTTTCGAATACGACCTTCTGTGGAAATAACCAAAATTGATAGTAATATTTTGGTTTTTAGTTCCAATTAGATGCCATTTACACAAAAAACAGTTGATTTTAGGAGCAAAATATGTTAAAAATATTAATGGAAGGACCTAATGAAACATATACCATAGGTCAACTTCTCAAGATAATGAAAACGCTCAGAAGTCCCAATGGTTGCCCGTGGGACAGAGAGCAAACTCATAAGAGCATTCGTAATGATGCGCTCGAAGAGGTATATGAAGTGGCCGATGCTATTGATAATGACGATAGCGAAGCGTTGTGTGAAGAACTTGGAGATATGCTTTTGCAGGTGGTTTTCCATTCCTGTATTGCAGAGGAAGAAAATGAGTTTACCTTTGAAGATGTTGTGGACGGCATTTGCAAAAAACTTGTTTTAAGACATCCACACGTTTTCGGCGAGGCAAATGTAGAAAATTCTTCAGAGGTGCTTGACCTTTGGGATAGCATAAAAAAACAGGAAAAGAAGCAAACTACCGTTACCGACACTCTGGAAAGTGTGCCTAAGGCATTCCCATCACTTATGCGTGCTGCAAAGGTGCAAAAACGCGCAAGAAAGGCAAATGTTAGTCTTGAAAACCCTCAAGATGAGTTGAACGCCAACTGCGAGTTATTAAAACAGGCAATAAGCAGTGGAGATAAAGAGCTTATAAATACTGCCTATTCAGCTTGCTTGTTTAACCTTGCTGGTATGGGGCAAGCACTTGGCATAAATGCTGAAGAAGCTCTTAACAATGCTACTAATAGTTTTATAGAAAACATCAAACAGGCCGAGCTAAACGGCAAGCTATTTTAATTTGTATTCTAACGGCAAATGCCGTTTGAAATATTTTTTGGAGGTAATTTATAATGAACAAGACAGAACTCGTTGCTGCTATTGCTGAAAAAGCAGGAATTTCTAAGAAGGATGCTGATGCTGCTGTTGCTGCATTCGTAGCTACTGTTACCGACGCTATGAAGGCTGGAGATAAGGTTGCTCTTATCGGTTTCGGTACTTTTGAGGCTAAGGCTCGTGCAGCTAGAACCGGTATCAATCCTAAGACTAAGGAAACTATCACCATCGCAGCTACTAAGGTTCCCGCATTCAAGGCTGGACAGGCTCTCAAGAACGCTGTAAAATAATTTATTTTAACAGATATTGCCGTCTGATAAATTCAGGCGGCTTGTTCTTTTTGAGGTGTATATGAGACTTGATAAATTTTTAAAGGTTTCCAGAATTATTAAACGCCGCACCGTAGCTAACGAGGCTTGTGATGCAGGCAGGGTAAGTGTAAACGGTAGACAGGTTAAGGCCTCCTACGATGTTAAGGTGGGAGATGTTTTGGAAATAGCGTTTGGTACAAGAACGGTTAAAGCAGAGGTGCTAAGCGTCGCAGAGATAGTTAAAAAGGATGATGCGGCACTTCTTTACAAACTTGTTGATTAGTAATAAAACACCGCACGGTTCAGTATACTGAAACGGGTGGTGTTTTTATTATGGCAGAGGATAAAAATATATCGGTTCACAACCTTGTTATGGAGCAGTGCAAACAAATCAATTTAACCGGTGTAAGTGAGGTTAAAACCTTTGATGAGGAAACGGTCGTGCTCGACACT
>JAGBUU010000002.1 GCA_017630655.1 Clostridia bacterium | reverse complement strand
CCACTCTGCAGCAATACGAGCAACTGTAAGAATGGTGCCCTCTGTAGGCTTCATAACAGCCTTATATGCAGCCTCAACACCTGCCTTAAAAGCGGCGGCAAGATTTTCAGGTGTAATTTCATCTGCCCCTGCAAAGCCTTTAGAAAAGCCGCGGAAAAGCAGAGATGTAATAACGCCCGAGTTTCCTCTGGCACCGCGAAGTAAAGCCGAAGCTGCTACCTTTGCAACTTCACCAACAGTTTTGCCTTCAACCCTTGCAAGTTCTCTGGCGGCATTGCCGATACTCATTGACATATTTGTGCCGGTATCACCGTCAGGCACGGGGAAAACGTTTAAATCATCTACGGCATTTTTCTGGTTTGCAATATTGTTTGCCGCAGAAATAATCGCATCACGCAGTATATTTCCGTTAAACATGAGTAATCTCCTTATTCCTTAATGCCGTCAACCTTAACGGTCACCTTTTTGACCTTAATTCCGGTTGCCTGGGTAACGGTATATTGCACCTTGTTTACAATGCTCTGTGCAATAGCGTTAATATTTATTCCGTAAGAAACAATAATGTGCAAATCAATGCTGACGCTTTCGGCATCGCCTTTTACAACAATACCACGCTTTACGTCTGGTGTTTTAGAGATAAGGCTTAAAACTTTTTGAACACTATTACCGGGAGCCATTCCTACTACTCCAAAGCAGGAGGTTACCGTTTGTCCGATAAGCTTTTGAAGATATTCTTCAGAGATGTGTACCTTACCGAGTGGGGTTTCGTAAGCAATCATTATAAAATCCTCCGGGAATTATTTTTTAACAATATATTTATCTATCGAAATAAAGATGTCGTTGTAGGATGGAGAGAAAACATCTTCAATTTCATTAGAATAAAAAACTAAAGAATTTCTGTAAACAAGCGGTATTATGGGCATAGAAGACTGCAGTGCAGTAGCAAGGTCTACTATGGTGTTTTTGCTTTCATAAAAGCCGTTTAATACCGTTAGATAAGAGGTCTCGTTATCAAAAACAGGTGCTACTTCTTCCGGCTGTTCTTCGGCCTCTTCGGATGGGGCGGGCGGTTCTATCATACCGTAGGCGGCAGAGCCACCGCTTACAAGGAGAGAACGCATATCCATATTGGGAAGAAGCTTTACTTCGCCAATGTAAAGCTGGAACTGTCCGCTTTCCAGTAATGAAAAATACTGGCTTTTGCTAACGGCATTGAGTTTGACCTTAATGCCCGAATCTGCAAGGCGGTCAATGATTAGGTTAGCCGCCGAAAGCTTAGAAGCACTGTCCTTGTTTACAAGAAGGGTTAATTCTATAACTTTTCCGCTACTGTTTTCATAGTATCTATCAGCATTCAATCTATTATAACCTATCTTTGCCAAATTCTCAACAGATATTTTTTTATCGGCATCAGAATTTATGCTTTGATATTTGGATACCGCCTCGAATGAGGGGTGAAAAAAGCCTGTCGCGGCAGTGGCATTTGTGTAAAAAGCTTTGTTTACAATATCAGTTCTCGATATGGCCGCAGAAATTGCAAAACGCAACTCATCAGACTTTAAAGGTGCGTAGTTGTGGTTAATGCCAAGGTATATAAGGTTGTTTCGGTTAACAGAAACCTTTTTACTGTCCATACGAATTATTTCGTCGTTGTTCATTTCTGCAAAATAAATATCTGTTGCACCAATTTCAACATAATGTGTCATAGATTCGGTGTCAGGGGCATTTATAAGGGTTATTTTCTCTATACTTCCGCTTTTTTGATAGTGTCTTATATTCTTGGTTAAAACAGCCGTCTTTTCGTCAAAAATAAATCTGCCGCTACCAATGGGGGCGAGTTCAACGTTATCTTCATTTTTGATTTTGTCAGAATCTTTTTTAATTATGGGGAAGGTAAGTAGTTTTTCAAAATAAGGGTCGGCACATGCAAGGGTGAACACAACCTTATTGGAACTTGAAGTAACCACCGATTCAACCTCATAAAACAGAGAAGAAAAGCGAGGACTTTCCTTTGCGAGATTATATGAATATAAAATATCGTCGGCAGAAACAACACTTCCGTCAGAAAACACGGCATCTCTAAGTGTTACGGTGCATGTTTTACCGTCAAGTTCCACCTTGCTTGCAAGGCAGTTTACCGTTTCAAATTCATTTGTATACTTTATAAGTGAATCAAAAATCAGAAGCCCCAGTTCGGCATTAAGCTTGCTTATTGTTTTATAGGGGTTCATGGTATCGTTTGCACAGTATAAAAGTTGTATTGCGCTTGCCGTTTCGGCAGTCTGGCTGTTTTGAGGCAGGCTATCATCATTATTTTGTTCTACATCACTGCAACCCCATAGAAGAGAAAGCGTAAGAACAAGAATAACGCAGATTATCTTTTTTATCATTAAGTTTTACTCCAAACTAAAATTTTACTGCTTTTGCCCAAAGGGCCTTACCGTTTGTCTCATCAACCTCAAAGAGCATACCTTCAATTTGGGCTTCGCCCTCGGCAGAAACAAAGCGGCCTTTTTCGCCGTTTTTAAAACGCTCAATAATAATTTCAGGCTCAATACCCAAAACACTGTTTATAGCACCGCTCATACCAAGGTCGGTTATATATGCGGTGCCACCGCCCAAGACCTGTGCATCATTTGTTTGC
The DNA here is from genome assembly GCA_017630655.1 of Clostridia bacterium. GTDB lineage: Bacteria > Bacillota > Clostridia > Oscillospirales > Acutalibacteraceae > SFWF01. The sequence goes on along the minus strand of JAGBUU010000002.1, from coordinate 7,352 downwards.
ACGTGCGTATGTGTGCCAAAAACGGCAGAAACACGGCCGTCAAGATAAAAGCCTAAAGCCCTTTTTTCGCTTGTTGCTTCGGCATGAAAATCAACAAGAATAATATTTGCACCGTCTTTTTTTGCGCGGTCTATAAGTGTATCAGCACAGATAAATGGGTTTTCTGCCATATGCATATCAAGATAAACCTGACCAAGCAGATTTATAACGGCTATCTTAGTATATCCCATATCAACTAAACAGTATCCACTACCAAACCGGGCATCAGGCATATTGTAAGGGCGCAAAAAAAACTCGTTACTGTCAAGCAAGGGACGAAAATCTTTGCGGTGAAGTGTGTGGTTGCCACCTGTTACAACATCGGCACCGGCAGCAATAATAGATGCAGCACTATCCTTTGAAATGCCGTTTGATGCGGCCGAATTTTCACCATTTACAATGGTAAAATCAACCGAGTTTTCCTTTTTAAATTTAGGCAAAACCGAAATAAGTTTATTGCAACCCGAGTCGCCGCAAACATCTCCTACCGCTAGTATTCGCAAAATTTCACCGCCCACGAAAGATATATAATACATTGTACTATATATAAAAGTAATTTTCAAGAGTTGCTTTAACAAAGAACACCTCGTCCGCATAAAATATTTTAGACGTCAAATCAGAATTATGATTAAAACGAATAAAGAGTGGCAAAAATACTAACAGAATATTTTCAAGGTGTGAAAAGAAATGAGTGTTAAACGAGGAGATATATACTACGCAGACTTAAGTCCGGTAATCGGCTCTGAACAAGGCGGAGTCCGCCCCGTGCTGATAATTCAAAACGATATCGGCAACAAATATAGTCCTACGGTAATTGCTGCTGCAATAACAAGCCAAAAGGACAAAACTAAACTGCCTACTCATATACAGGTTAATGCATCGGGGTGCGGACTTTCAAAGGACTCAATAGTTTTATTGGAACAGGTAAGAACAATTGACAAAAAAAGGCTTAAGGAAAGAATGGGTGCACTCGACACCGCCTCAATGGATATGGTGAACAAGGCACTTACTGTCAGCTTCGGATTATCATAAAAAAGAGACCTCGTACGAGGTCTCTTTTAATTTAATACGGCAACCCCGATATTAAGATAGGTTGCAAAAATCAACCAAATAATATAGGGAATCATAAGATAAAAAGCGGCGTTGCTAATTTCCTTGAATTTAAGTGCAGTTATAACCACCAAAGCAAGAAGAATTAAAATTACAACTACGGCAACCCAGTATGCCTCAAACCTGAAAAATATAACGGGCCATATAAAATTTAGTGCAAGTTGCAGGCCGTAAAATGTCAGGGCCTCTTTTGCTTTTTCGCCTCGGCCTTCCTCATAAACGATATATGACGCTATTCCCATAAGAGCGTAAAGAATAGTCCAGACTATTGGGAAAAGGATACCCGGAGGGGAAAGGGGCGGACGGGTATAAACGCTATAGGCGTTGCTCATATTCCCCGTCACAAAGGAGGATAAAAGACCAACCACTTCGGGTATTAGTATGGCTATTAGGAGCCGTTTAAGATTAATGGGTTTCATACAATCACCTCAAGTTAATTATATGTTTGCCCAAGTGCAAGTATACTCGATAAAAATTCACGATAAATTCATTGATTAAATTTAAAATGTACTGTATAATATACTTTGTATAATTATGTCACAAGGAAGTATTTATGAACTCGGCAGAATTTTTGAAGTTAAGACAAAGCGTAATTGAAAAAGAATTTTCTAATATGAATGATATGCAGCTTCGTGCGGTTACAACCGTAAAGGGCCCTCTTCTTGTGCTTGCGGGTGCAGGTAGCGGTAAAACAACGGTGCTTGTAAACCGTATTGCATATCTTATTAAATACGGTGATGCCTATAGCTCAGACTATGTTCCGTCATTTTTTAAGGATGATGTGCTCGAGGCTTCGGAATACATTTCAGGTAAAAAAGAATTGCCGAATTTCTGGAACCTGGCGGTAGAGCCGGCAAAACCTTGGGAAATACTTGCCATTACCTTTACCAATAAAGCGGCAGGAGAACTAAAAGAGCGAATTGCCTTAAAACTTAATGATGAGAATTCGGGCGTTGTAGCGGGCACCTTCCATTCGGTTTGCGGAAGAATTCTTCGCAGATACGGCAATCTTATAGGTTACACAAGCAATTTTACAATTTATGATACCGATGACCAGAAAAGACTTATAAAAGACCTTATAAAGCAGAATGAATTTGACGAAAAAATAGTTCCTGTAAAAATGGTTATCAGTGCAATTTCCTCTGCAAAGGAAAAGCTTGTAACGCCCGAAGAATATGTACAAAACATAGGTAGCGATATAAGGGAAAGAATGATCGCAAAGCTTTACTGTCAGTATGAAGAGCGTCTTCTTTCTGCTGACGCTATGGACTTTGACGGCATGATTTCAAACACCGTTAAACTTTTTAATGAAAATCCTGATGTTTTGGGATATTACTCTAACAAATTCAAATACATAATGGTTGATGAGTATCAGGATACCAACTATGCACAGTATAAGCTTGTAAAGTTGCTTGCAAGAGAGCATAGAAACATTTGTGTTGTCGGAGATGACGACCAGAGCATATACCGTTTCCGTGGTGCCACCATTGAAAACATTTTGAATTTTGAGATGAAATATCCCGATGCCGCGGTTATTAAACTTGAACAGAATTACCGTTCAACAGGCAATATTCTTGATGCGGCAAATACCGTTATTTCTCACAATATAGGCAGAAAGGGTAAAAATCTGTGGACCAGTAAGGGAGAAGGCGAAAAGATAACTCTGCACACCGCACTCGATGAAAATGATGAGGCACGCTATGTTGCCGACAAAATTTTGGAAAGTGTAAAAGGCGGTGCAAGGTTTGCAGACCACGCCATATTATACCGCACAAACGCACAGTCATCTTCGGTGGAAAATGTATTTGCCAGAAGCGGTATAGTTTACCGTATTATTGGCGGACACCGTTTCTTTGACCGCAAGGAAATCCGTGATGTTTTAGCATATCTAAGGCTTATTGACAATAATCGCGACGATGTTAGACTTAAAAGAATTATAAATGAGCCTAAAAGGGGAATTGGCGACACAACCATAACCAATGCTCAGCAAATTGCTACAACCCTTGGCACCTCTGTTTATGAGGTGCTCAAAGATGCGGCGGATTATCCCGTACTCTCGCGTGCAAAGGGCAAAATAGATGGTTTTTGCAGTATGATTGACGAGCTTACTTCGGCGTCACAAAGCATGTCTATCCACGAACTTTTTGAGTTTATGCTTGTAAGAACAGGCTATATGGATGCACTTTTAGCCGAGGGCAGAGAGGGAGAAGATAGAGCAGAAAACGTAAAGGAACTTCTCTCCGGCATCATACAGTACGAAAACGAAAATGACGAAGCCACCTTATCGGGATATTTGGAGGAAATCGCTCTTATCAGCGATATAGATTCCTATGAAGAGGGCGATGATGCCGTTGTACTTATGACGGTACATTCTGCAAAGGGACTTGAGTTTGAACGGGTCTTTTTAGTAGGTATGGAGCAGGGACTTTTCCCGTCCGCACAGTGCCTTTTCGGAGGCAGAGATGAGCTTGAAGAGGAAAGAAGACTGGCTTATGTTGCAATAACAAGAGCCAAGGATAAACTCTATATTACAAATGCGGATACACGTATGCTTTATGGCTCAACCTCAAGAAACCCAAGGTCTCAGTTTGTAAACGACATACCAAAATCACTTTGCGAGGAAACAAGTGCAAGAAGAGCCTATAGCTACTCGGCACCACTGCAAAGCAAACCCCAAACCGATAACTATGACTACAGCAATGTTTTCTATAAAGAGCCCGAAGCAAAAGCAAAGCCTAAGGCAGTTGGCTCAGATGTTTCCTATAAAACGGGCATGAGGGTCGAGCATAAAACCTTTGGTGAAGGCTTTATAATTAAAACAATCCCAATGGGTAATGATGCAATGCTTGAAATTGCTTTTGACACTGTTGGCACAAAGAAGATTATGGCGGGTTACGCCAAGCTTAAAATACTAGATTAACTTATTTTAGGAGAAACAAATGTTTCATATACGAATTCCAAATTCACGCGTTGTAAAGAGCACCGTAAGAGCGACCCTAAAAGGTCGATTTATACCCGCGTCTATAGCAGGCCTTTTGCCATATTTTGTATATCTCGTTATAGCCTCGGTTGCGGGTGTATTTTCAATGCTGTTAACCGACCGCTTGGTACTGGTTGCAGTCATCTTTGCTCTTTTTGGAATATTTGTACTCTCTCCCGTAACGCTTGGAGCGGTCCGTTGGTTTTGGAGAGTGACAGATGAATGCGAAGAGCCGCCGTCTGAGGTTTTTTACTACTTTACAAACTTAAATCTTTATAAAAGAGCAGTAAAATGTGTGCTTTTTTTACTATTTAAATGCTTAACGGCAATCTTTGCCTGTCTTTTACCCTTTATACTGGTTAGCGTAATTTCAAACTCGTGGATATACCAGTTTTTAGGTACAGAAGTTCCCTTGTGGGTGGCAGGTCTTGCGGTGGTTCAGGCGTTTTTAAGGTTTGTTGGAATTATTATGGGTCTGGCAGTTATCTCGCGTTACTATCTGTTTCCCACTATTGTGGTAATGGACGATAATATGATTCTGTTAGAGGCAATACACATTTCGGTAATGGTATCAAGATGTTCGGTAATCGCCTTTGTTTCGCTTGTGTTTTCGCTTCTTGGATGGGTGCTTTTATCCTTTCTTGCAGTGCCTCTTATATACACGGTGCCTCTGTTTTTTGCCGCCTATGCAGTACATTCGCGTTATGCACTTGTAAACTACAATCAAAACCTTGATTATTATAATAAACAACAATATATGCTTTAGGAATTTTTATGAAAAAGAATGACATCATAAAACTTGATATAGATGCTATGTCCTCTCAAGGCTCGGGTATCGGCAGATACGAGGGCTTGGCTGTTTTTGTGCCTATGTCGGCGGTTGGCGATAGCCTTAGGGTGAAAATTCTTAAAGTAAAAAGCAATTGTGCCTTTGGCAAAATCGAAGAAATTTTAACCCCGTCGGTTACAAGGTGCGAGCCCGACTGTACCGCTTTTTCTCGGTGTGGCGGCTGTGTTTACCGCCATATTTCCTATGGGGAAGAATTAAGCATAAAACAAAAAGCGGTTGAAGACGCTATAAAGAGAATCGGCAAGGCGGACCTTGATGCACAGCCTATAGTATCAAACAATAAGACCTATGGCTACAGAAACAAGGCACAGTATCCGATATCCGAAAACTATAGTGTGGGCTTTTTTGCAAGTCATTCTCACCGCATAGTAGAAAGTGAAGATTGCAGGCTTCAGCCCACCATCTTTGCCGATATATGTGAGATTTTTACTATGTGGGCAAAGGAATCGGGCAACTCTGTATATTCGGAAGAAACACATAAGGGTTTGCTTCGACACCTTTACATTAGAAAGGGTGAAGTAACCGGCGAAATTATGGTTTGCCTTGTTATAAATGGCAACAGCATAAACTCGCCCGAAACTCTTGTGGAGGCCTTAAAAGACAAACTGGGGGATTGCTTTAAAACCCTTGTTCTTAACATAAACAAAGAAAAAACCAATGTAATCTTGTCGGATAAATGTGTAAATATTTACGGCGACGGATATATTTACGATATTCTTTGCGGTGTAAAGGTGAGGCTTAGCCCCCTTTCTTTCTATCAGGTAAATCACGATATGGCAGAGCTTCTTTACAAAAAGGCAGCTGAGTATGCTGAATGTGATAATAAAACGGTATTAGACCTCTACTGTGGCGCGGGTACAATAGGTCTTTCTATGGCACAATCGGCAAAAAAAATAATCGGCGTTGAGATTATTCGGCAGGCAATAGACGATGCAAGGTTCAATGCCGAAAACAACCAAATAAATAACGCTGAATTTATCTGTGGTGATGCAAAAGATGCCGCCAAACAGTTGGCAGATAAAAACATTAAACCCGATGTTATAGTTGTAGACCCGCCAAGAAAGGGTTGTTCATCAGAACTGCTCGGCACTATAGCAAACGACTTTTCTCCCGAAAAACTAGTCTATGTCTCCTGCGACCCCGCAACTCTTGCAAGAGATACGAATATACTGAATTCTTTTGGGTACGAGCTTAAAGAATATACGCCTTTTGATTTGTTCCCAAGAACCGCCCACTGTGAAACTGTAGCAAAATTCACAAGAAAGGTATAATTATGAGCCAGCAACATATAAAATGCCCAAACTATAAAAAGTGCGGCGGATGTCAGCTTCAAAACCTTTCCTATGAAAGACAGTTAAGCTTTAAACAGGTTAAGGTTATAAAATTGCTTGGCCGTTATCACCGCGTTAGCGAGATAATCGGTATGGCAGAGCCTTATCATTACAGAAATAAGGTCCAAGCCGCCTTTTCAGAGCGCAAAGGAGAAATTATTTCGGGGGTATATCAGTCCTCAACCCATAATATAGTTCCCGTAGATAACTGTCTAATAGAGGATGAAAAGGCAGACCAAATAATTGCAACCATTCGAAAACTTTTAAAAAGCTTTAAACTCAAACCCTTTAACGATAATACGATGAAAGGTTTTTTACGCCACGTTCTTATAAAAAGAGGTTTTGCAAGCGGTCAGATTATGGTGGTGCTTGTAACCTCGGTTATGGACTTCCCTAAGCAGTCTCAATTTGTAAACGCTCTGTTGGAGCGTCATAGCGAAATTACTACAATAGTTCAAAATGTAAATAATAAGCTTACAAGCCTTGTTCTCGGCGAGGAAAGTCGCACCCTTTACGGAATGGGTTATATAGAGGAACAACTTTTAGGGTTTACATTTAGAATATCCCCAAAAGCCTTTTATCAAATCAATCCAATTCAAACCGAGGTGCTCTACTCAAAAGCACTCGAATTTGCAGACCTTAGCGGCAACGAAAAGGTTCTTGATGCCTATTGCGGCACGGGAACAATCGGTATAATTGCATCAAAAGGTGCAAAAAGCGTGGTTGGTGTAGAACTTAACGGCGATGCCGTTAAGGATGCAGTTGTAAACGCAGAATTAAATGATATAACTAACATTACCTTTTATAAGGATGATGCAGGCAAATATATGGTAAAAGCCGCCGAAAAGGGTGAAACCTTTGACGTGGTAATTATGGACCCGCCAAGAGCGGGAGCAAGTCTTGAATTCCTAAAAAGCCTTGTCTTCTTGGCGCCCGAAAAAATTGTCTATATTTCCTGCAACCCCGAAACTCAAGCGAGGGATTTGTCATTCCTAACCAGAAAAGGCTATAAAGTTAAAAAAATTCAGCCAGTGGATATGTT
>JAGBUU010000036.1 GCA_017630655.1 Clostridia bacterium | reverse complement strand
TGATTGAGGGCGACGCTAACGGACGCGGCTTCCAGTATCCTATCCCCACCTATTCTATCACTCGTAACTTTGACTGGAGTGAAACCGAGAACAACAAGCTTCTCTTTGATATGACCGCTAAGTACGGTACTCCCTATTTCTCTAACTATATCAACTCGGATATGGAGCCTTCCGACGTTCGTTCTATGTGCTGCAGACTCCGTCTTGACCTCAGAGAGCTCAGAAAGAAGTCGGGTGGTTTCTTCGGAAGCGGTGAGTCTACCGGTTCTGTAGGCGTTGTTACCATCAATATGCCCAGAATTGCTTACCTTGCTGAAAATAAGGCTGATTTCTTTGCTCGCCTTGACAAGATGATGGACATCTCTGCACGTTCCCTTAAGGTTAAGCGTACCGTTATTACAAAGCTTCTTGAAGCAGGTCTTTATCCCTACACCAAGAGATATCTTGGAACCTTCAACAACCACTTCTCTACCATCGGTCTTGTTGGTATGAACGAGGCTTGTCTCAATGCTAAGTGGATTAAGAAGGACCTTATAAACACCGAGGCTCAGGACTTCACTAAGGAAGTATTAAACCACATGAGAGAACGCCTCTCCGACTATCAGGTTGAATACGGCGACCTCTACAACCTCGAGGCTACACCTGCTGAGTCTACCGCTTTCCGTCTTGCTAAGCACGATCTTAAGCACTATCCCGACATCATCACTGCAGGCCAGGGCGCAGGCGAAACTCCTTACTACACCAACTCTTCACATCTTCCCGTTGGTTACACTGAGGACATCTTCACAGCTCTTGACGTTCAGGACGAAATGCAGACCCTCTACACCTCAGGTACTGTATTCCACGCATTCCTCGGAGAAAAACTCCCCGACTGGAAGGCTGCCGCAAACCTTGTTCGCAAGATTGCAGAAAATTATCGTCTCCCCTACTACACCATGTCTCCCACATACTCTGTATGTAAGAACCACGGCTATATCGCCGGCGAAGAATATACCTGCCCCGACTGTGGTGAAAAGACCGAGGTTTATAGCCGTATTACCGGTTACTACCGCCCCGTTCAGAACTGGAACGACGGTAAGGCTCAGGAGTACAAGGATAGAAAGGTTTACGATATTGAAAACTCCAAGCTTACCCGTAACGGCGTAGATGCCCAAGAGTGTGTATGCGAAGAGGTTAAGGGTGCAGAAGACGCAAGTTATCTCTTTACAACCGCTACCTGCCCCAACTGCAAAATTGCTTGCTCCTTCCTCGATAAAGCCGGTTTTGAATATGAAAAACTCCTCGCTAATGAGCATGCAGATTTAGTTAACGACTTTGGCGTTAAGCAGGCTCCCACACTTGTAGTGGTTAAGGACGGAGTTGTTTCCAAATTTGCCGGCGTTTCTGATATTAAGAAATTCCTCGGCGTTTAAAATTTAAATTAAGGGACATTTTAATATGTATGACATTATAATCATCGGCGGCGGCCCTGCGGGGCTGACCGCCGCCCTCTATGCTAAGAGGGCAAATAAATCGGTTTTAGTTATTGAAAAGGCTACCTTTGGTGGACAGATAACCTATTCACCCAAGGTTGAGAATATTCCCGGTTTTATCTCTCTTTCGGGAAATGAGTTTGCCGAAAAACTTATTGAGCAGGTATTAGAGCAGGGAGCCGAGGTTGAAATGGCAGAGGTTTCCGGAATTACTAAGGGTGATAACTTTACCATTCATACCGATAGCGGAGATTTCGAAGGCAAAACCGTTATAATTGCAACGGGTGCTAAACACAGAATGCTCGGTCTTGACCACGAAGAGCAGTTTGTGGGAGAAGGTATTTCATTTTGTGCCGTTTGCGACGGCGCTTTCTATGAGGGTAAAACCGTTGCGGTTATCGGCGGCGGAAACTCAGCACTTCAGGAAGCAATATTACTTTCCGACCTTGCTAAAAAAGTGTACCTTGTTCAAAATCTCGACTATCTTACAGGCGAACAAAAACTTCAAGAACAACTTTATTCAAAGGAAAACGTTGAGATTATTCTCGGCACCGTTGTTAAGGAGTTGCTCGGCGACAGTGAGCTTGTTGGAATTAAGGTTGAAAATGAAGCAGGAGAACGCACCCTTGATATTGACGGTATGTTCGTTGCTATCGGTCTTATCCCTCAAAACGAGCCTTTCTCGGAGCATATTGCCCTGAATTCTTGGGGTTATGCCGACTCTGCCGAAGACTGCAAGACCTCTACAAACGGCATATTTGTTGCGGGCGATTGTCGGTCTAAACGTATTCGTCAGGTTGCAACTGCAGCTGCAGACGGCGCTATAGCCGCCCTTGCCGCAGTAGACTTTATTGATTCAAAATAAAATTTGAGCCGAAAAGCATTTGTGCTTCTCGGCTCTTTTTTTCACCCCCTTGTCCGTTATGAATATAATGGAATGTGGGGGGTGAATATATGAGTTTATTTGATTGTAACAGCAGATGTTCCTGCACCTTTTTTGCTGTTATTGCAAGTGTTGCTTTGGGCGTTGTTACCGCATTTTTGCAAATAACAGGCACCATTACCGTAGCACCCGTTTTCTCCTGGGTATTTTTTGGTATTGCCCTTTTATTCCTTGTGGTTACGCTCGGCACACTCAGTTTTAATGACAGAACTGCCGTCTGCAGATGCAGATGCACCGCTCTTAACGCTCTTCTTATAGGGGCACTTGGAACGATAGTTTCCGCCCTTGTAATTCTTGCCTTTGCATTTGTTGCAACGAGCATTATAGGTGCTGTTTTCCTAGGACTTGAGCTGTTCTTTTTCTTTCTGTTTGTGTTTTCTTCTGCCTGTTTTGTAAGATGTCTTTTCGGTTGCGGTGAATAAAAAGTTAAGCCACGAAGCATATCGCTTCGTGGCTTTTCCTTTTACAGTTTCATTTTAGTTTGTCCGTTATCTTCAAGCAAATCTTTGCTTTTTAAATATTCTACGAAGTTTTCAACAGCCTTTGATGCCTCCTCTGGCGTTACATCATATTCCTCAAAAAACCTATCTACTATAGTATCAAAATCGGCACCCTCGTTAATATTTGAAAAAATAAATGCACCTGTATCATTTAGGGTTATAACGCCGTCGGTTGCTTCGCTTCCCTGCTCAATAGCTATGGCAACTGTTTTGTCGGCAACGGTTTTTAATATATATTTAGTTTTAAGCTTCATTTTACTACACCTCTAATATAGCTTTACTGGAAACCTTAGCCGATGATATATCGGCGGTACATTTTATCTCCCAAACTCTACAGTTTTTTGCCATTTGGTCAATAAGGTCAAGCGTTTTAACAATGTTACTGCTGCCCTTTGGTATAATAACCTGATTTAAGAGCCTGGCGGTAATGTTTTTTCCCCCGAGAAGCACAGTAGAGTTCTCTTTTGCCCTTGTTATAAAACAAATATCGGTAAGCCTTACCGAAGTATTTGTAGACATACCTTCCTTGCCGCACCAGGGTGTGCCGTAGGCATAAGGCGTACCGTCTTTAATTCTGATAATAGGCTTATCACCGTTTATTACCTGAACTTCATCGCCATAAAGGGATATCCAATTTTTCATATGGCTGCTTTTGCCTGTACCCGAAGCGGCTAATAGGGCTATTCCCCTATCCTTATATTTGAAGGTTGCACCATGTAGTACAAAGGCATTAAATTCGGGCAGGCGGTAACCAATTTTTCTATATGCGGCAATAGACTCACAGTATTCGGCACTGAACTGATGCTCAACCGCGTCAAGCTCGGCCATGATATCATTCTTGTTTATATCAATACAAATATCT
>JAGBUU010000035.1 GCA_017630655.1 Clostridia bacterium | reverse complement strand
GTCAGGGAAAGTCAAAAAATTTTTTAAAAATTTTGCCTTTTGCTATTGACAAAGGGTGTTTTTGGTGGTAAATTATATATGCGTTAGCACTCTAAGCGCTTGAGTGCTAAGTGGTGCTAAGTGGCGAGCCGCCACTCGAAGGGCGCTTTGGCGCACGAAGGATGCTTCGCATACGAAGGGCACTTTCGGTGCATGAAGGGTGTGCTTTGCACACATTAATGTGTCTGCGACGCATATATATGTCGCAACGCGACTCCATAATTTAGCCCTTAGGCTAACCATCATTCGGCAAAGCCGAGCATCATTTTGCCTAGGGCAAACCATCATTTCGCCAAAGGCGAACCATCATATAAAGGAGGGGACAAAGTGGAACTGACGCCAAGAAAAAAGGCAATACTTGCCGAAATAGTCAAGGCACATATAGAAACCGGCGAGCCTATTGGCTCTAAAATACTTAGTCAGCGACTTAAGGATTCCCCCTCTACCGCAACTCTTAGAAACGAGATGAGCGAACTTTCTGATTTGGGCTATCTCGAACAGCCTCACACCTCGGCAGGCAGACAACCGACAAGCAAGGCGTACAGACTGTATGTGTCTGAGCTTATGGGCAAGAGAGACCTTTCAAGCGAGGGCAAGGAAATAATAGATACTATGCTATCCTGTGTAAGACCGGATATAGAAAGTATAGGTTCCTCTGCCGCCGAAATATTATCACATCTAACGGGGCTTCCCGTAATATCTGCACCCGGTATTCGAACGGGGGTAAGAATAAAAAAGGTTAGTCTGCTCCCGATGGGCAGAGATACCGCAGTTGTTTTCGTAATAACCGATGACGGACGTACCCGAAGCCGACTTGTTCGAATAGGACAGACCTTTACAAAAGAGCTCCTCTTAAGGTTTGACAGCATAACGGCTGCAAAAATCTGCGGGATGGAGGTTTCTTCACTTGACAGAGCATATCTTCAAGCAATAGCTATCTCAGCAGGATTTGATGCCTTGGCTTTGGCACCGCTGCTTTCCTGTGTTTTTGAAATGGCAAAGGAACTTCGTGCTACAAAGGTAGATATGGAGGGTGAGGCAAGTCTTTTCTCTCTTTGCAGCAGTGAAAACACAGCAAGACGGATGCTTGAACTACTCAGAAAGACAGATGCCGTTCACGGCATACTCTCCAGTGTCCAAACTCCTGTAGGCGTTGTCTTTGGGGACGACACAGAGTACGGAGAGCTTGGCACCACGGGAATGGTTGTTGCATCCTACGGGGAGAATGGCGAAAAGGGTAAAATTGCCGTTATAGGCCCCACCAGAATGGCATACGAAAGCATAATTCCAAGCACAAGCTATCTTGCCCGACGTGTTGGCGAGGTGATGAGCGAAATGCTTAAAGGATTGGAGGAATAAAGATGGATAAAGAGGTAAAAAATACCGAAGAACAAGCCGAAAAGGCCACGCCAAAAAAGAAATCTAAAAAGGATAAAGAACTTGAGGATTTAAAGGCAGAGCTTGAAAAAAAGCAGGATTTACTTCTTAGAACCGCCGCCGAGTTCGATAACTATAAAAAGCGGACCGAAAAGGAAAAAATCTTTACGGCAGAATATGCAAAAGCATCGGTTATGAAGACCCTGCTCCCCATTCTCGACAACGCCGAACGCGCGGCCGAATTCGAGGCAGGCACCGAGCAGTATAATAAAGGTATAGAGATGATAGTAAAACAGTTATCCGATTTATCGGGAAAACTGGGGCTTGCCACAATAGGAACTGTTGGCGAAGTCTTTGACCCAAATTTACACGAAGCAATTATGCATATCGAAGACGAGTCGCTTGGCGAAAACGTTATCGCACAGGTACTCCAAAAGGGCTATAAATTCGGCGATACTGTAGTACGTCCTGCAATGGTTCAAGTTGCAAACTAGCTGCGTTAGTTTGCAAACGAAGGAGCTTCGCTATGAAGGGACTGGCGTCGTGAAGGACACCTTCGGTGTATGAAGGTTGTGCTTCGCACAAATTAAGGTGTCTGCGACGCATATAAAAGGAGAGAAAAGATGAAAGAAAACAAACTTTTAGACTTATCTTTCAAGTTTGCTAAAGAAATTGTATTTTTAGTGAGAAATTTAAAAGAAGAAAAAGAAACCATAATTTCGTACCAGCTTGGTAAAAGCGGAACTTCTATTGGCGCAAACATTAATGAAGCGCAATATGCTCAAAGTAAAGCGGATTTTGTATCTAAGCTTCAAATTGCATTAAAGGAAGCAAACGAAACAAGTTATTGGCTTAAACTATTATTTGAAACAGGCTATATTGAAGAAAACACTTTTAAAGAATTAAATGAGGCTTGCTCAAGGCTACGAGTAATGTTAATTACTTCTTGCAAAACCGCAAAAAATAATATGTCTAACGACATTTTATAATTGGTGCCGAAAGGCACACCGAAATTTTGCCGAAAGGCAAAGCATCATTGCCCGAAAGGGCACCATCATTTTGTAAAACAAACCATCATTTCACCGAAAGGTGAAGCATCATTATTTTACGGAGGAAAATTATTATGGGAAAAATTATTGGTATTGACTTAGGTACAACTAACTCTTGCGTTGCCGTTATGGAAGGCGGCGAGGCAGTAGTTATCGCAAACGCAGAGGGCGCAAGAACTACCCCGTCTGTTGTTGCTTTTTCTAAGACAGGAGAAAGAATGGTAGGTCAGGTTGCAAAGCGTCAGGCTATCACCAACCCCGACCGCACAATCGCTTCCATTAAGCGTGATATGGGTACAACCAAAACCGTTTCTATCGACGGTAAGGCTTATACTCCTCAGGAAATTTCGGCTATCATTCTTCAGAAATTAAAGGCCGATGCCGAGGCATATCTTGGCCAGACGGTTACCGAGGCGGTTATCACCGTTCCCGCATACTTTACCGACGCTCAGCGTCAGGCCACAAAG
>JAGBUU010000034.1 GCA_017630655.1 Clostridia bacterium | reverse complement strand
CGAGAAAGAAAATACACTGGAGCATCATCTTCACGAGCTTGAAGACGATGACCATTGCTGTGAGTGCGGACACCACCATCACCACGGCGAAGAATGCCACCACGAACACCATCACCACCACGAGCACCATCACGAGCATCACCACGAGCACCATCACGAGCATCACGAGCATCACCACGAGCACGGTGAAGAATGCACCTGCACGTGTCATCACGAACATCACCATCACGAACACCATCACCATCATGCCGACGAGGTCTTTACCTCTTTCGGCAGAGAAACTGCAAAGAAGTTCACAAAAGAAGAAATTGAAGCCATTCTTTTGGCCCTTGCAGACGAAGAAAAGTACGGTGTCATTCTTCGTGCAAAGGGAATTGTTGCAGGAAAAGACGGGGACTGGATACACTTTGACTATATTCCCGGCGAGCCGGATATTAGAAGCGGCTCTGCCGATATTACAGGCCGTATTTGTGTAATAGGTTCAAAAATAAAAGAAGACAAAATTGCAGAACTTTTTGGAGTGTAGAGTAATGAGAGATATACCCGTTTATCTTTTTACCGGTTTTTTGGAATCGGGCAAAACAAAGTTTATACAGGAAACCTTGGAAGATGAGCGTTTTAACGCGGGGGAAAAGACCCTTCTGCTTGTTTGTGAAGAGGGGGAAGAGGAATACGATGTTTCGAGAATGCCCCATCAAAACGTTTATATAAAAACGGTAGAAGATAAATCTGAACTGACACAAAAAACAATTCTTGATTTTCTAAAGCAGACAGGAGCCGAAAGAATAATAGTTGAATATAACGGTATGTGGCTTTTAGAGGAGCTTTTTAAGGCGTTACCTCGTTTTTGTGTTATAAGTCAGGAACTCTGTTTTGTAGATTCTAACACTGCAATAAATTACAATGCCAATATGCGCCAGTTTATGTTCGACAAACTTAAAACCGCAGAAATGGTAATATTCAACCGTATACCGATGAATGCTGATATTATGCCACTTCATAAGCTTGTCAGGGGAGCCAACCGAGGCTCAAATATTGCCTACGAATATGAAAACGGATATGTTAAGTATGACGATATCGAAGACCCGTTGCCCTTTGATATAAACGCACCAGTTATCGAAATAAAGGATATTGATTATGCCCTTTGGTTTCAGGATATGATGAGTGATATGGCAAAATATGAGGGTAAAACCTTAAAGTTTCGGGGTATTGTAGCAAGGGATAGCAAAATCCCCGACAACACCTTTGTGGTTGGTCGTCAGGTTATGACCTGTTGTGCCGATGATATTCAGTACTGCGGAATGGCGTGCGACTGGTCTGCTGCTAAGACCCTTAAAACAAATGACTGGGTATTAGTTATCGCAAAGCTTAGTGTTGGAAATCATAAGCTTTATCGTTCAACAGGCCCGTACCTTACGGCAGTAGAGGTGGCACTATCCTCAAAGCCTGAAGAAGAAATAGCAACCCTTTATTAAAATTTAAACGGCTACTCTTTTGAGTAGCCGTTTTCTTATACAAAATAAAAGTTTGTGTCCCAGGCGGGCACATAAGGGTAGTGTCTCATATAAATTTGATATGACGGATTAAATTCCAAAACCTTAAGGGGAAGGGCAAAATAATCGTCGCTTTTATGATAGGCCGAAATAAGCATTTTAGGCTTATCTTTTTTTATGGTTTTTTCTCCGCCGATTATAGCATCAAGTTCTTTGCCCTCAACATCAAATTTAATATAATCGAAGGTTTTGTTTTTACAAAGGTAATCAAAGCTTACGGCATCTGTAAAATCATCTCCGCCCGCTACCGAACCGCGAGAAGATTTAAAAGAAAAGGGTATAGAGCCAACATTACCGGATATCGCAGCATTTATAGCCTCAATGTTATAACCATCGGTGTTTTTAAGCAGCTTTGAAAAGCTTTTTTTGTCAGGCTCAACTGCGGTAATACTGCCGTAATTTTTAACCCTGTTTATAAAGTCTAAAACAGTGTCACCGTTATATGCACCAAGGTCTAAAAAACTGTCATTTTCTTTGAGATTTAAAATATCAAAAGCCTCATTTTCGTGTGTTTCACAACTAAACAAATGGGAAATATCACCGTCAAGTTTAAATAGGGTAGTTTCCTTAAAAACCTTTTTAGACTGTTCGTCGGCAAGAAGATTATATACTCTATAAAGTTTTTCGCTATTCCTTTTAGCAAAATCAAGGTTAAATACTTCACCGCCACATACCGGTACCTCAGGTGCTAAAAGTGTGTGGGTTTCCATTATGCGTTTAATATTATCGAGCACCTCGGGCCTGTTTGAACCAAAGGAGAAAAGGGCAATAAAATCACCAAAAATCTCTTCGGCTTCCTCCAAGGACATAACCTTAAAGCCTCTGAAAACTCGGTCTCTTACAAAGCCGCTACTTGCGAAAACACCTGATATTTTAACGTCATACCTTTTCAGTTCGTCAAGGATTTTATCGGCTCCGTTTCCAGTTCCGTATAGCAGAATAGGTTTTTCTTCGCCCTTTAGTCTGTTCCAAATATCCGTCATACTACACCTTTGTATTAAGCTGATAAGCCTCTCTCGGCTCACCCTTTTGGTATGCCTTCATAGGACCATACCCCGGAACATAAATTATGCCGCAATGTACAAAACCCAATTTTTCAAGGCCCTTTTGCATAATATGATTGTCGGCGTGTGTGTCAATTTTAATATTGCTTGTAAACTGCAAGCAGTATTCCACACAGCGTTTTAAAACACCACGGACTTCTCCCGATGATGCAATTCTGTGAATTACGCAGTATTCATCATCGTTGAGCCATTTGCCCTCAATATAATCGTATGTCGGGTCGGGCCCTTTATCAAAGAAAAACACACCGTGTATAACGCCGTCCGCCTTTAAAACGTAGAGTTTTTGTTCCT
>JAGBUU010000033.1 GCA_017630655.1 Clostridia bacterium | reverse complement strand
TATTGGGCATGCTCCAGCCTTATCGGCGGACTTTTACAGTCGGGAATTCAGTATTATTACGGACCGCAGAAAATGCTTGCAAATGAGCGTGCAAAAGAGATAGTAAAGGTCTATGAAGCTGAACAGAAGTATATTGAAAAACGCACCGACGCAAAACAGTAGAAAGAAGGAAACCCCTTGATTAAAGAATATATTGGCGAGGGTACCGACCTTTTAGAAGCAACAACCGCTGCAAAGGAAGGTTTAATTGCTACCCTTGGTCTTAAAGATGACGATAATATAAAAATTGAAATTGTTTCAGAATACAAGAAGAAGGCCTTAGGCCTTTTCGGTGGTTCTATGGCAAAGGTAAAGGCTTTTATTGAGTTACCTGACCCAAAGCCCGAGAAGAAAGAATATGCAGCTAAAAAGGCAGAACCAAAAAAGGTTGAAGTAAAAAAAGCCGAAACACAAAAAAAGGCTGAGAAAAAGGCAGAAGTAAAGAGCGAGGCACAGCCCGAGCTTACACTTACTCCTGAGGAAAAACTTGAGGCAGGCAGCAGTGCTGCAAAGGCTGCCGCTTATATAAAGGCAATAATGCAAAACCTGGGTTGCGAGAATGTTACCGTTTCCGCTGCAACTGTAGATAACGCAATTTATCTTCAGTTAGATGGTGAAAAGCTTGGCGTGGTAATAGGCAGAAGAGGGGAAACCTTAGATGCTCTCCAGTATCTTACTTCCCTTGCAGCAAACGCAGGAAACGGCTACCAAAAGGTAACCTTAAACATTGGAAATTATCGTGAAAAGCGTGAAGAAACCTTAACTGCACTTGCTAAAAAGGTGTCTGCGCAGGTGCTTTCCTCCGGCAGAAGCCGTGCACTCGAGCCTATGAATCCTTACGAGCGTCGTATCATTCATACCGCTGTACAGGAAATCAAAGGAGTTGTTTCCAACTCTATTGGCGAAGGTTCCTCCCGTCGCGTTGTTATAGCAACCGAGGGTGGCGATAAAAACCTCAGAGTTAGGGATAATAATCGCAGAGGCAGAGGTGACCGCAAGCCTTCTCAAACTGTAAGCGCCGCCCCCACTCGTGAGCCCAAAAAGGACCTTGGCGATACCCCGCTTTACGGCAGAATTAAATAATAAAAATTTCAGCACCCTTACATTACCGTAAGGGTGCTTTTTCGTTGACAAAGGTGTAATAAAACCGTATAATTTTAATAAGAAAAGAAAGGGGTGAGGGTATGCTTTTAGAGGCAACAAATTTATCAAAAAGCTTTGGGGAGCGTACCCTTTTTTCGTCGGGCTCTTTTAAGATAGAGGCTGGCGAAAAGGTTGGCGTTATAGGAGCCAACGGCTGTGGCAAGACCACCCTTTTTAGTATAATTTCGGGTAGGGAGGAGCCAAGCAGCGGTGGTATCGTTAAGGCTAAGGGAGTTAGCATTGGATATTTAAGTCAGCATGCCTGCAAGGATAGCAAACGTTCCTGCTTTAATGAAACCCTGCAGGTTTTTGAACACCTTTCAAGATTGGAGTCAGAACTTGAAGAACTGCACACCGCCCTTGAAAACAGCACAGACCAAAAATTAATTGAGAGAGAGCAGGTAAAAAGAGAAATATTTCAGCGTGACGGCGGTCTTACCTACAAAGCTCGCACACGGTCGGCTCTTTTAGGTATAGGGTTTAGTGAAGCCGAGTTAGACTTTAGCGTAGATAAACTTTCGGGCGGACAAAGAAGCAAAATTGAACTCTGCAAGCTTCTGCTGTCGTCCCCGGACATTATGCTTTTAGACGAGCCGACAAACCACCTTGATATTGAGGCTATAGAATGGCTTGATAGCTTTATAGCAAACAGTAAAAGTGCTGCGGTTATTATCTCTCACGACCGTTATTTTTTAGATAGGGTAGTCGGTAAGATAATTGCTATAGAATATGGCAAAATTACCACCTATAGCGGAAATTACAGTAAATATAAAGAGGTTAAAAACCGGCGTGAAGCGGCAACCCTCAATGAGTATAAAAACACTATGCGAGAAGTTCACAGAATAGAGGATATAATTAAGCAACAAAAACGCTGGAACAGGGAAAAGAACATAAAAACGGCAGAGTCAAAGCAAAAGCAGATAGATCGAATTTTAAGCGAACTTGAAATTCCAGAAATCGAGCTGCCCGATATAGTTTTAAGCTTTGAGGCAAAGGGTCATTGCTCGGACAATATTCTTAGTATAAATGGTGCCGAAAAAAGTTTTGGTAATAAATTGCTTTATAGGGATGTTTCCTTTGATATAAAAAAGGCAGACCGCATTTTAATGCTTGGCAAAAACGGGTGCGGTAAAACTACACTTATAAAGGAAATAAAAGACGGGCTTGGAAGACTTGGCACAGGGGTAACGCTTGGATATTTTGACCAACACGGCTCCAATTTAGATGAAAATAAAACTATTTTTCAGCAACTGCGGGACGCCTTTCCCCAAAAAAGCAATACCGAACTACGCTCGGCATTAGCATTGTTTCTCTTTAAAGGAGATGAGGTTTTTAAGGAAATCTCCACCCTTAGCGGAGGGGAAAAGGCAAGGGTTTCTCTTTGTGAGCTTATTCTTAGAAAGGATAACTTTTTACTGCTTGATGAGCCGACAAACCACCTGGATTTAAAATCCAGAGAAATACTTGAAGAGGCTTTAGAGAGCTTTGAGGGCACAATACTTGCCGTCTCCCATGACCGTTATTTTATAAACAAAATTGCCGACAGAATTTTATACTTTACAGATAATACCCTTCTTGAACACAGAGGAAATTACGATGATTATATAAATTTTGTAATTAACCGTTCACAGCCGGCCCAAAATGATAAAAAGGAATTAGGCTCGGGCGGGGCAAACTATAAAAAGCAGAAGGAAGAGGCGGCAAGACAACGAAAAATTAAAACTCAAATTTTAAGGTGCGAAGCCGAAATCGAGAAGCTTGAGAAATGTCAAAGTGAGATAGAAGCAGAGATAAGCCTGCCAGAAACGGTAGCGGATTATGAAAAGCTTGCAAAACTTACGGCAGCTTTAGAAGAAGTGAAAGAAAAACTAAATGCCGCACTTGAGGAGTGGGAGGAGCTTTCTACATTATAGCGGAAAGCATCATAAGTTCCCTAAGCTCCAAATAGCCTTTTGGATACTCTTTTTCATTTGGTGGGGGAGTTAAAGCAGTAAAAGAAGGCTTTTTAAAGGTGTGTGAAAACCAGTTGGTAAAACCCTCTTCGCTAAAGCGAACGGGGTAGCCGGTGGAGGTAATCATAATTTCGCTCATTTGAATACTTCGCTGAAGATTGCGGTTTAAACAGGGGGCAATAATTTGCCCCTCGCCTCCTTCAAAGACAATAACGTGTCTTATAGGGGTGGCTTTACAAAAATCATACAGTGCCGAACTTTCACATTCTTTTTTGGGGGCGATGTCAAAAATACGGTCTAAATCGACACCGCGAAGGTTATATGTAAAATCCGAAAAACTATTACGTGCAAGGAATGTCGGCGGATTTTTCATATTTAAAAGAGCACTCTTGCCCTTTGTTGCAATTTCGCACCCGTCGGGGTTAAGGCAGGGAATAACAATAAGCCCCCTACCGCTAAGTGCACGCTTAACCTTTAACCCCTCAATAGTGCCGTCGTTTTCAAAGGCAGAGCAAAGCTCAAAAAAGAAATTCATAATAAATGAAGAGGTAAAGTGGTTCTTACCATGCATGCCGCCAACAAATACTGCGTACTCATCGGC
>JAGBUU010000032.1 GCA_017630655.1 Clostridia bacterium | reverse complement strand
TCCAGTATATTTAATACGAGCATACTGCGGATAATTTGCAGGTGTGTTCTTATGTCTAAACGCCACCGCTGTAAGGTCTACATACATATCTCCGTCTCTTATATCATATACAACAGGATATGTATAGGTTACAGGCGTCTCTCCTGCCCTAAATTGCCATGAGCCTGAACCAAGGGTTACGTTATAGCTACTTGAAACGTTATAAGCGCCGGTAGCAGAATCATAATTATAGAACTCAACAACATAATTCCTTGGAGTTGTAGAACCGCCAGAGATTAATAAGTATGCATCGTTACGGGATTTGTAGTTGTTAATTTTAGGTTTAGATAAGTCAATATAATCGGTTATGTACTGACCATCAACATCGGTAATATCCTGAGTTACTTGTGAAGAAATCTTACCGTTAGGGGCCATAGCCATATTCATATCTTCATCACGGCCGATACGAACTACCTTAATAGTGTTATTGTCATAATCAGCTATAACAACATTTACACAGTTTTCACTTATAGTGCCACCTATAGCAGTAGGTTCACCTCTTACACAGTCGGTCTCGAGGGTGATAACAGGAATCTGTCCGGCAGATTTTGCGTTATCTATATCGGTATGGTTGTCACCGCCGATAAGATACTCAACAGTAGCTGCTGCATCTGTAAAGTCATAAGCTACGCTAAAGAAATCGGTTGTGCCAACTTCCCTTGCGTTGTATGCATCGGCAAGTCTGCCAAACGCTCTGCTGTTATTCTGAGCATAGGAAGTACCGTTAAGCCACTCGTGTCCTATCATAACGATATGCCAACCTGCAGGTGTGCTATTAAGACTTTCTACGGCCCATTTAAATTCTTCATAAGTAACACCCGATTCGGGACCGCGACTACATTTTAAGAACATATAGCGAGTCTTTTCAGCTTCATTGTCAACATAGTAACAGAGCTCATTTTCACCCAAACTATTTGTGACACCGCTCTGCTCGAACTCAGGAGCAAGCAAGAAGTTATAAATGTTACTGTAGGTTTGTGCTCGGTTACCTTCAACGGGCAAATGAGGAGAAGTGTACTCGTGGTTACCAACTACACTGTGATGATTGGGAAGTCTTAAGGACAGTTCACGCCACTCATTGATATCATCAGCGGTCGGGTCGTCGTCATTAGCAACGTCACCGCCAAATATTGTATGCGTTACAGGTGTTGTCTGTGCCATATACTGAAGCAGTTTATATGAATTTTCATAGTTTCTGTTCCAGTGCGCATCTGTCCAGTAAAGATATACAGCGGTATTATCACTTGCATTTGCTAAATACTCATTAACCTCATCTGCTTTATCTGCGGCAAGAGCCTGATAATAATCGGGTAGATAAATTACATCACCAAAGAGCATAGAACGAAGTGTAGTTTGGTCAAGTCTATCACAGCTACCTGCTGGTAGGCTTGAGCCGTTTTCAATAAGAGCAAGCTTTACAAGGTCGGCAATATCAAACAAACCGTCTATATTAAGGTCACCTTCAGGCTTAGCAAAATTGGAAATCATATATTCACGGTTTCCAAGCTCTACATCAAATCTGAAAACAATATTTTTGTTGCCTGAGAAGATATTTAAGTTATCTGAAGAGAGCATCCAAAGGTCAACATCATCTCTGTAGCTGTAGCCAGCTTCTGCACCAACTAAATGATATGCAATAATCTTTGAAGTGCTTTGTGTCCAGTCTTCATCAATTCCAAGACCTTCGTTTAGATAGTAATTCTTGTTTTGATAGTCATAAAGAATCTTCCAAAGGGTCTGGTCGGCATCACCAATAACGCCATTAGCCGGTCGGCCTGCAACAACCTCATCGGAAACTACTATATAATTCCAACCGTCAGCACAACTTAGCGCTGTATTGACAAACCAAGACATATCTGCATCAGCAGAGCCACCAAGAAGAATTACACGAATCTTCTTACCTGTAATATCAAGATACTTATTTGTGCCATCAAATACAATTACAGGCTTTGATGTATTAAGTGTAGCATTTATACCGGAGAGAACAATAAAATCAATTTCGTCATTCTCATTTGCAATCTTCTCTGCAATAGCAAGGTCGCTTTCAGAGGTTACAAAGAGATAGTTTGCAGACTTGTCAGACTGATAATCTAAATATTCTTTTACAAGTGTATCATCAAAGTCTGAAGGTGTATCGGGCAGAACACGAATAGCACCGCATTCATTACAGTCTGTATCTTTCTCATCGTCATAAACGTGGTCTGAAGGAGTTCTTGTAGCACCACATTCATTACAATCTACATCACAAGCATTGCTGTATACATGGTCTTCAACATCACGCTCTTCACCACAAAGGTTACAGTTAATATCACAAGCGTTGTCGTAGGAATGTTCACATTCAGGTTCATCGGGTGTAACTGGTGTTTTAACCGGGAACACCTTAAGTACAGGATAGCCGCCATCAACTACTGTATAAGCATCTCCGAGAGTCATTGCCGAACCCTTCATCTGTTCAGCTGTGAAAATTGTAACTCCTGCGGTTAACTGATGTCCACCGGATGTGTTCTGGCTTATTTCGGTTGCATAGCAGTTTGTTGCGGTACTATAGTATCCAATATTGCCGCCGTAACCTAAAGGTCCTGTTGCGTTATAACAATTCGTGAAGGTAAGTAACGGTCTTGTGTCATAAATTGAACCTACAAGTCCATAATTTACTGTGCCTTCGGTTGTTGCAAGAGAGTAACAGTTTGTTAAACTCGTAGAATCAATTTGTTTATATGCATAGCCACGGAATACAGAAGCCGAACCACCCTTTAAGGTGCCGTATTCGCCTGCATAGCAGTTAGAGAATGCAATGTTTCCGCCAACAGTTGCGCTGCCGGTTTTACCCATTGCTGTTCCAAGGAACGCACCGGCAGTGTTGGCATGATTAATATAGAAATTATCGAGGCCAAGATTCTTTACTGTTAGGTCTGCACCTTCCATAAGTCTGGGAATAAGAGCTGTTCCGTTAGCACCTGCACTATAACTAGTGGGATTTCCTTCATAGTACAAGCCGTAAACTACGTGCCCGTCACCATCTATTATGCCGCCTTTAAATACAGCATTAACAAACCAAGAATTTGGTGCATATCCGTTTTCGGCAATACCAGTTGACCAATTAATTTTGTCTATTTCGTTAAGATAGATATCTGCTGTAAGCTTATAATAGCTTCCTGCAACACTTCCGCCATTAATTACGAAAGCAAGGTCAGAACCGTTCTTGATTAAGTAGGGCAATGCCTGTGTACCATTACCTTCAAGCGTTGTAGTTTTAACCGAAGGATCCCAAATTACAATAGGTCTTTCTTCAACTTCACGCTCTTCACCGCACTTGTTGCAGGTTGCATCATATTCATCATCATAACTATGTACGCAATCTTCGGGCTCGTCGGGAACTTCAGGCTCGTCGGGCTCGGTGGGAGTTTTAACCGGGAATACCTTAAGTACGGGATAGCCGCCATCAACTACTTCATAAGAATCGCCGAGTGCCATTGCCGAACCCTTAAGCTCTTCTGCTGTTTTAACTGTAACACCTGCAGATAATACGTGACCTCCAGTATTGTTAGAGCTTACTTCGGTTGCATAGCAGTTGGTTGCAAGAGCATAGTAACCAATGTTACAGTCAGTACCGTAAGCTATAGGTCCGTTAGCGTTATAACAGTTTGTGAAGGTTAGTGCATGTCTTGTATCATAAACCTGGCTGATAAGACCGCGGTTTACTGTGCCTACCGTTTCTGCAAGTGAATAGCAGTCGGTAAGAGAGGTTGCTGTAACGGTCTTAGAGTTACCGCGGAATACTGCCGCATTACCACCCTTGATTGTTACATTTGCACCAGCATAGCACTTTTCAAATGTGAGAGTGGTATTAGCTGTTGCAACGCCTACAAATGCTGCGGCTGAGTTTGCGTGGTTAAGATATGCGTTATCAATACCGAGGTTCTTAATTGTAGTGCTGGTGCCGGTCTTAAGTCTGGGGATAAGACCTGTTCCCTGCTGAGCTGCAGAATATGAAGCAGGATTATTTTCGAGGTAGAGACCGTAGATTACGTGTCCGTCACCGTCGATATTTCCTTCAAAGTCTGCATCTGTATTATTGGGCTTCCATTCATCATACCAAATGTTAGGTGTGTAGCCGTCTTCAGCAACACCGGTTTCCCAGTTAATTTTGGTAAGGTTGTTAAGATAGATATCAGCGGTAAGCTTGTAGTTGTTGCCTGCACCGCCGCCGGTTTTAATTACATAAGCGAGTTCGCTTCCGTTAGAAATAAGGATGTTGCCGTCATTATCTGTTTTTGTGGGCGGGGTAAGTGTTTTTCCATCCCAGATTACGATAGGACGCTCGGGAACGTCTCTTTCCTCGCCGCACTTGTTACAGTCGGCATCATACTCATCATCATACTCGTGAACGCACTCTTCGGGCTCATCGGGAACTTCAGGCTCGTCGGGCTCTGCGGGAGTTTTAACCGGGAACACCTTAAGCACAGGATAGCTTTCGGTTGCAACATATGCATCACCAAGTTGTGCCGCAAAGGCCTCAGTCTGCATTTCTGCATCTGATAAAACTGTTGTACCTTCGGTTAAGCCTGTATTTACGGACATATAGTTGTTAGTTGATGCTACTTTGGAGCTATTAGCGTGTGTAGAAATGTTTCCTTTTGCATTATAGCAGCTATCAATTATAAGTGAATCATTATCTTTTTCCCAAAGATATCCAAACAAGCCGGAACCGCTGCCGCCCGTAACGGTTGCAAGCGAGTAGCAGTTAGTAACCGAACCGCCAAGACAGGTATGCGTTCTACCGCGGAATGCACCTGCGTAACTGGTGGCCGTGATTGTTACATATTCACCCACATAACAACAGTCCATTGTAAGTGCACCTGTCTGGTATGCTACACCTACGAATGCTCCTGCTGAGTTTACGGCTGAAATGTAAGCGTTATCTATACCAAGATTCTTAATAGTTACAACAGCAGTATTACCGCTTGTGCGAGGAATTAAGCCTGCACCATCTGCAACGCCTGTGCCTGTGCTGGTTACGCTGTAAAGACCGTAAACTACGTGTCCGTTACCATCTATAGTACCATTAAAGTTAGATGCTTCACCGGAAGTAAACCATTCATTAATAGTATAAGTGTCGTCAAGGCTTGCACCTGTTGTCCAGTTAATCTTTGTTATATCGTTAAGATAGATATCAGCAACAAGCTTGTAACTATTACCTTTGCCGCCATTTTTAATAACCCAAGCGAACTCTTCCGCAGTGGCAATAAGGGTTTGACCTTCGCTGTTTGTATTGATAGGTTGGGTTAAATTTTCTTTTCCTTTCCAAATCTCAATGGGTCTTTCTTCTACTTCGCGTGTAGCACCGCATTCGTTACAGTCGGCATCATAATCGTCGTCGTAAATATGACCGCCAACTGTGCGTTCTTCACCGCAGAGGTTACAGTCGGTATCGCAGTTGTTGTCGTATGCGTGCTTACAGCCCTGAGGCTCTTCGGGAGCCGCAGGTGTTGCATCCATAACGGCTACGCTTACATCTGCAAGGCTTAACCCTTCGGTCTGTTTTGCGGGAAGCTTTGCGTTCTTAAGAAGTTGGTATTTAACTAGGTCGCAGATATCAACAGTACCTTCAGCTGTAACATCACCGCTTTGTACTACGAAATCGTTAAATAAGAAACCTGAGCCGTTTTGGGAAATAACATTAGAAAGGTTACCAATGCCGTTGCTCTGCCTATAAATATAACCTTTAGTTACAGATACAGCTTCGATAGCACCGATGTTTTCGTTCTTAACGCGGCAGGTTTCACCTTGAATACCCTTCCAGCCTGTATCGTCAGGGTTGGCGGTAGTGGAGTTGAGTCTCCACATATTAAGACCGTTTGCGCTGTAATAGTCGGTTTTTGAGCTGTGCTCGTGACCGTGATGATAAGACATAATTCTACCGGTATCCTCAGCAAAGTCTGCACTGATGCCAAGAGATGCATTGGTATATGCGGTTTTGTTCTGATAAGCGGTTAAAATGCCCTGAAGAACTGCACCGTTATAGTATGTGCGGGTGCCATTGTTTGTAGGCTCTTTATCCAATCTCATATGGGAGAAGATGACTACATTATAGTCTGCGGGAAGCTCGCCAAGAGCCTTATCTGCAAGCCACTTAACCTGATAATCGCTATAGCCCCAGAAGTTGTTACCGCTATAGGACTTGCTTCTTGCGTTTACGACAGAAGCATCCTTAACATAGGGCATAAACTTACCGTTGCTATCGTAGGTATACTCATAGTCGGAAGCGTTAAGGAAGATAACGCGGGTATTCTTCTCATCTAAATCGTAATAGAAATATTTGGAGTTGGTTTTTGCCGCATTATAGGGGTCTTTATTCTGTACGATATCGTAAAGGAAGCTGCCGTCGGCCTGCTCACGTTTAATAAACGGGTCGATAACTGTTTCCTGCCACTCATCAGGGCTGAGCATTCTGTCAGCAAACTCTTCGAGGGTCATTGAATCGGCTATTGAACCGTAGGAGTTGTCGTCGTGGTTTCCGGGGATGATAAATACCGGTTTTGCGCAGGTCTTTGCAATCTCAAGATTGGTAGTAATTTTTGTGATGCAATCGTCATCGACCGCATCGTTACCACTTACAACGTCACCGCCAAGAACTACGAAATCGATTTCATCGAGTTCGTTTGCCATTTCAATCATAAGCTGGAACTGTCTGGAAGACGCAGCATCACTGTGCTGTGATGTGTTGGTTTGGAAGTGTGTATCGGTGATGTAGAGGTAATTTACCGCACTTTCGGGTTGATTTTTAAGATTTGCGGCAATAGTGCCTGTTCTGATACCGAAATAATCTCCGACATGAAGTTCTCTGGCAGTTCCGAATATAACCTCATCTGCGCGGGAAACGGGAACGTGAACCTTAGTGGCATCAAAATCTGCTTTAAATCTGAAATATGCACCACGTGTTAGTGTGCCGTAAGATGAGCCGGATAACACGTATCTCTCATCGAAGGGGGCAAAGTTAGCGTCATATACATTGAACTTATATGTTTGGCCTTGCTCGAAATATGTTCCTTCGGGTAAGCGAACAAATACGTTTTTGTTTGCTTCTTCGAATGTTGCGGTATGAGCAACATAGGCACTGCCGAGTCCCGACATTTTAGATGCATTTGTTAAAGCATCGGAGCCCTTCATATTAGCAGCAGAAAGGGTTGTAACACCTGTATTCAAAGGTCCGTCAACCGATTCATAGCAATTTGTAGCGGTAACGGTGTTTCTGTTTACACCAATAAGCTTACCATTTCCGTTATAACAATTTGTGAATGTAATGGTGGGAGGGTTGGTCCAATGGGGCATACCTATAAGACCGTCGGTAGAGGTACTGCTGTAATAGGTTGCTAAAGAGTAACAGTTTGTAGCGTTTACAATTGCATTATTTGTGCAAACAGCGGCAACAAAACCACCGGTTGTAGAACCGTCGAGATAAACCTCACTGCCAACAGAGCAGTTTTCGAGGTTAAGAGTTGCGGTCGTGCCAACAGTGCCTACAATACCGCCGGCACCAGCATGATGACGAATATACATTTTATCAACGGTAAGGTTTTTAACGGTTAAAGAACCGTTATCTGTAACCTTTCCGAAAAGTGCACTTGCATAGCCGCCAGCCGCTGTTTCTGCGGTTCTGTAACCTGCCTCTACGCTTATATTGTAGCAGCCGTATACGCCGTAGCCCTGACCGTCAAAATGACCTTGAACAGCGTTAGTACTAACATCCCAAAGTCTAACCTTATAGCCATAGTTAATAGAACCTGTGAGCCAGTTTACATGCACGGGGTTGTTAAGATAAATATCTGCGGTAAGTACAAAATATCTGTCTGCACTGGTTGCGTTTTTAATTGCCCAGTAAAGGTTAGCACCGGTTGCAATTTTATAGGGGTCTCCCTGGGTACCGCTGCCCGAAGGAGCAGTAGCGGTAGAGCCATCCCAAATATTAGCTGCACTACCGGGTGTTTTTGCACCGCTTAAAGTGGGATAACTGTCGGTGCTTGTTACGAATTCAGTTGAGAGGCTTTGAAGAGTTACGGTATCTTCGTTATTATAAACCAAGGAAATGTTGTCGAATTCAACCGTTGCGACAGCAGAGGATTCTACCATCATTACAGGGACAAATCCCTCGTTTCTGCCTTTATCAAAAGTAACACTTAAGGTAGCCTTGGTCCAGCTGTTTGTAGCGGCAAGGTCTCCGCCGATAATAGCAGTAGAGGTAGAGATTACCTCGCTACCTTGAGCTGTACCTATGTAATACTTGGCAGCAGCCGAAGATTTGTAGTAGAAGGTAATCGCATAGGTTTCTCCTGTTACAGTATCGAAGCCTTTGCTGTCGCGAATCTCAAATGTGGCAATAGAATTTGCCGACACGCTAAGCTTCATATATTTTGAGCCAGCATACGCACCGCTTGTGGCAAGTGTTGCATAGCTTGGAATTGCACTTTCGTTAGTTCTGGTAACAGCATAGTTTTCAAATCCGCAGAAGAATTCGCTTGTTCTGCTAATGGAGGATTCTGCAAAGGCAGTAATTCCGCCAACAAACACACTGGAAGCCAGAATAGCAAGTGCTAGAGTAAAACTAAGAAGTTTTTTAAGTTTACTCATATTTTCTCTCCCTTTCCAATTATATATACGGCAGTTTCTATAGTGTTGCCGCACCAAAATAACCTGCAATATAAAGTTAGTTTCTGAATTTAAGATACACTTACCCATATTGCGATACAGTATCATTGTACTACAATACAGAAAAAAAATAAATGCGTCAAACTATACAAAAAAGCTTGACGCATTTTATACACTATTTACACCTTGAATTAAAATTTAATTTCTTTAACCTCGAAGGTCCAATTTGCTCCCTCTAAGAGTTTAAACTCTACGCTTTCAATTTTCTTATCGGGACAGGGGTTTTCGAGGAGGTATCTGTAGTAAATTTTGCCGTCCAGGTTAACGGGAATTGTCGAATATGCAACCTCGCTTAATCGGTTATCTATTCTTGACTTCATTGTACCCGGTGCGGTGTCTGTAGCCTGCTTATCCTGAAGTTTACCGTACCAGTTAAGGTTGTGGGCGTTTACACATTCGCCGAGATATACCCTGCTGGACTGTGTGGTGCCATCGGTATATTTAATGACATAATCTCCAAGATAATGCTCTTTATCATATTCTTCGCCCCATACAAAGACTCCGTCGGCATACAGACGGTACCACTCGCTGCGGTCGGTAGTATGAAGGATATCTATGTACTTGTTACCAAAGTTATCATTGGGTCCGTACTTATAGGTAAAGAGTTCCTCAAATATTTTATCGGTAACCTTTGTGAAATGCACGTCGGAATCGTCGTACTCGGTATTCCAATACATATTATCGTTAAACGCCATAGTAAAGTAAACCATATTTCTCTGAAGATATTTCGGAGTAGTTGCCGACCAGTTAGAGCACATACCACCGGTAGTATTGTTGCCGCAACGTTTACGGAATCCCTTTACACCTGTTCCCTCAAAGTTGCCGAAAACAACGGGGAATTCTCTTAAATCCTCGTCATATTGTTCGCCGAAGCACCAATACCAGTTCATACAGATAAGGTCGCGGGGAAGAATTTCTCTTGCCGGCCAAGTGGGAAGAACAACTCCAAGGAACTTGCCGTTTCTATCCCAATTCATATAAACGTAGTTTATAGCACCGCCGAAATTAGAGCCGTTTTCGGTTAAAACGTTTAGGAGTTTATCGCACCAAATCATTGTTTTAACGCCCTTTGATGCTAAATAGTCGTGAATCTTGGTAACGTCTTCGGCATAAAGCTGATAGGTATCCATAAGACGCTTACGGCAACGGTCACAAACGTTTATTGAATAAAACTCGTCATGGCCAACGTTAATTACCTTGGGATTGAAGACTTCAACAATCTCATCTAAAACATCGAAAAGAAGTTCATAGGAAGCGGGGTTAGAGATGCAGAAAGCATCGGGATACGGGTCTTCCTGACGTTCTGCAAGTTCGGGGTGACGGGTTAAAAGATAGTCGCAGTGGGAAGAAGACGGAACCTCGGGGATAACCTCAATACCGCGGTCGTTCGCGTATTTAATAAGTTCTTTGACGGTTTCCTGTGAGAGATATGAGCCGCCGCCGTTTTCTGCGTGTACCGAGTTCTTGCGCCAAGGAAAAGTTTCGTCCTGAAGTTTACGAGCCTTGCCCGAATATTCAGACATAAATGCCGCAAACTCTTCCCAACCCTCATTGATTTCGGGGTGACGCTTATACTCCATTGCGCCGCCAACCTCAATCATAACGGTATTGCTTCTGTAGAACATCATCATATCGATGAAATCCTTATAATCCTGAATCTCGTCCTTGCCGGGCATAAATATTTTTACACCGCGGAAAGAACTGAAAGGATAATCATAAATATAGGTGTAATTAAAGCAGGACTTTCTGTCAAGCATACGAAGGAAGGTCATAAGACCGCAACGCACACCGGAATCGTCGTCTGCATAAACAACTACGTTGTTATCTTCCGCCTTTATAACAAAGGCTTCATCGTGCTTTTCATATTTTTCGCCGGTTTTAGACTCGAGAAAAGTGACAACCTCGGCCATTGGTTTTATAAGGATAGCCTTAATATCGTTGTTTGATTCTTTAATCGAAGCATAACGCGATAGCAGCGGCTTTGTAACTTGAGGGGCAGCGCTGATATCGGTAGCCACGGTGAACTTAAGGTTAGTTATTTTTTCTTCACCAAATTTATAAAAATTCATATACATACACCTCGTATTATGAAAATGGTTTTTAAGCCTTTTTAGTAATTGCCAGTTTTGCCTTTTCGGCAATATCTTTTGCGCGGAGTCCAAACTTATCGAGAAGCTCGTTTGCGGGACCCGACATACCGTAGGTGTCGTTTACACCGAGTTTTATTACGGTAGTTGGGTAGTTTTCGCTAAGATATTCAGAAACTGCCGAGCCAAGACCGCCGATAACGCTATGCTCTTCTGCGGTAACTATTGCTCCTGTTTCCTTTGCAGCTTTAAGAACCAGTTCAGTATCGAGAGGCTTAATGGTTGCAATATTGATAACCCTTGCCGAAATTCCTTCGGACTTTAAAATTTCATATGCCTCAAGCGCTTCGGCAACCATCAGTCCTGTTGCAATAATTGTAACGTCGGTTCCATCTTTGAGGACAACACCCTTGCCAATTTCAAAGGTGTAGTCTTCATCGAAAACAACGGGGACCGCAAGGCGTCCAAGACGGATATATACGGGACCATCATGGTTAATCGCGGCCTTTACTGCCTGTTTTGCTTCGGTATGGTCGGCGGGGTTTATAATAGTCATACCCGGGATGCTTCTCATAAGAGCAATATCCTCGCAGCACTGGTGTGTGGCACCGTCTTCGCCTACAGAAATACCTGCGTGGGTAGCACCGATAACAACGTTAAGGTGTGGATAACCGATAGAGTTTCTAATCTGTTCAAAGGCTCTGCCCGCTGCAAACATTACAAAGGTGCTTGCAAAAACCTTTTTACCTGTTGCGGCAACACCTGCGGCAATACTCATCATATTACCCTCGGCAATACCGCAATCGTAAAATCTATCGGGGAAAACCTTTTTAAAAGCTCCGGTTTTGGTTGCTTCGGCAAGGTCGGCATCCATAACTATAAAGTCATTACGTTCATTTCCAAGTTCAATAAGGGCCTCACCATAAGAGTCTCTTGTAGCAATCTTTTTAATATCAGCCATTGTAACACCCTCCTTTATGCAAGTTCAGCTAAAGCAGCGTCAAGCTCTGCAACTGCATTAGCGTAGTCTTCATCACCGGGGGCCTTGCCGTGCCAACCGCACTTGTTTTCCATAAAGGAAACGCCCTTGCCCTTGGTTGTTTTCATAATTATTGCGGTAGGTTTGTCGGATGTCTTTTCGGCAACGGCTACTGCATTTTCAATCTCATCAAAGTTGTGTCCGTCTATAACAACAACCTTAAATCCAAACGCCTCAAACTTCTTATCGAGGGGGGCGGGAGAATTGACCTCCTCTACCGAGCCGTCTATCTGAAGTCCGTTGAAATCTACAAAAACAGTAAGATTTGACAGTCCTTTATTTCCTGCAAACATAGCGGCTTCCCAAACCTGACCCTCTTCGCATTCTCCGTCGCCTAGAATGGTATAAACACGGTAGGTATCACCGAAATGTTTAGCCGATAAAGCCATTCCTACGGCACAGGAAATACCCTGACCAAGAGAGCCCGAGGACATATCTACACCGGGAATATGCTTCATATCGGGATGTCCCTGAAGACGAGAGCCGGTTTTTCTGAGTGTTAAAAGTTCTTCTACGGGGAAAAATCCTCTGTGAGCAAGAACAGAATAAAGTGCAGGAGCAGCGTGTCCTTTAGAAAGAACAAGTCTGTCGCGGTCTGCCTTTTTAGGATTTTTAGGGTCGATATTCATTTTATCAAAATAGAGATATGTGAGCAGGTCTGCTATTGATAAGGAGCCGCCGGGATGTCCCGCTTTTGCGGCGTGAATGGAATCGACGATTCCACGTCTTACGTTAAGCGCGGTAACGCTTAGCTGTTTTTTCTTGCTTAGTTCCATATTTTACTCCTCCGCTATGGAATTTTATATTTAGTCAGAGTTCTGACAAAATTTACTCTTTTAATTGTTTTTCGAGCTTAAAAATAAACTCTTTAAAATATGTCGGCAGTTCGGATTCAAATTCAAGATATCTGCCGTCGGGGTGTGTAAACCCAAGTTTCTTTGCGTGAAGGCACTGCCCCGAGAGTTCCTTTATAACATTTTTTGGTCCGTATACCTCGTCACCTGCCAAAGGGTGCCCGATATAAGACATATGAACCCTTATCTGATGGGTTCTTCCTGTCTCTAACCGACATCGAAGGTGGGTAAATCCGTTATATCTTTTTATAACCTTATAATGTGTAACGGCTTCCTTTGAATTTTTGTCGGTAACCGCCATCTGCTTTCTTTTTACGGGATGTCTGCCTATTGGTGCGTTTATTGTACCCTCATCATTTTTAATATTGCCGTAAACTACCGCTTCATATTCTCTTATAAAGGAGTGCTCCTTGATTTGAGACGCTAAATGCTGATGAGAATTGTCGTTTTTTGCAACCATTAAAAGTCCCGAGGTGTTTTTATCTATTCGGTGAATTATACCGGGACGCATTACTCCGCCAATGCCAGACAGAGAGCCTTTGCAATGGGACAATAGAGCATTAACTAAAGTTCCCTCATAGTTGCCTGCGGCGGGGTGGACAACCATTCCTTTAGGTTTGTTTACAACGAGCAGTTGGGCATCCTCATAGATAATATCAAGAGGAATTTCTTCTGCCTTTGCCTCTAGAGGCACGGCATCAGGTAGATGG
This sequence comes from Clostridia bacterium, assembly GCA_017630655.1. Lineage (GTDB taxonomy): Bacteria > Bacillota > Clostridia > Oscillospirales > Acutalibacteraceae > SFWF01. The sequence goes on along the minus strand of JAGBUU010000032.1, from coordinate 17,420 downwards.
ATTTCTACCCTATCCCCCACCTTAACCGAAGTTTTTTTACTAACGGCACTGCCATTTAGCGTTACATCCCCCGTCTCTATTAGTTTTACCGCACGCGAACGGGAAATGTCGGTGTTTTCGGCTATAAAAGAATCTATTCTGTCGCAGTTTGTCTCGCATATTAAAACAAAGTTTTTCATTACTGCTTTTCCTTTTTTATATCGTTTTTAGTATCGATTATGAAATAAAGAATAAGCAACCCTGCACCAATTACTACTGCACAATCTGCAACATTGAATATAGGGAAGTTGATAAAGGTTGCGTGAAGAAAATCTATAACCTCTCCGCCCCTGAAAACACGGTCAATCATATTGCCGATACCGCCCGACACAATAAGGGTGCCTGCCCAGAAAAACAGTTTACTTTTACCCTTGTTTTTTATAAGCAAAATAATTAGTGCAACCATAATAACAGCGGTAAGCCCAACAAGCAGCCATCGGCTTCCTCCAAGCATACCCCAGGCACCGCCATCGTTGTGAATATAAGTAAAATCAAGCAGACCATCGATAAAATCGATAGACTGCCCGAGTTCCATATTTGTCATAACAATATATTTAGTTATCTGGTCGGCGGCGAGAAATAACGCCGCCGTAATAATTGCCAAAACGAAAGACAAGGTTTAAGCCTCCAAAAAGTCTATTGTTTTGATAACCTCTGCGCAACGCTTACAGATTGAGGGGTGGTCGGCGTCCTTGCCAACGGTGTTGCCAAAGGACCAACAACGAGCACACTTTTCACCATCTGCGTGGGTAGCGGTTATGCTCATACCCTCAACCTCACCCTTAAAGTTTCCACCCTCACCCTTTAAAAGTTCAAAGTCGGAAACCATAAACACTGTGGGAAGAATATCCTTTACACTCTCTGCAAAGTCGTACATTTCGCCCTCTGCATAAAGTGTAACCTTAGCATCAAGTGAAGCACCTATTACCTTGTCGGCACGTGCAAGTTCAAGAGCCTTTTTAACGTCATCACGCATTTCGTGAATTTTATCCCAACGAGACATAAACGCTTCGTCGTATTCGCCCTTTGCTTCGGGGATAGAGTTATAAACAACATGACGAGCATCTACATCGCTTGTGTGGGGCATAAACTGCCAAATTTCATCGGCAGTAAATGCAAGAATGGGAGATACAAGACGTGCGATGGTGTCGAGTATCTTATACATAGCCGTTTGAGCCGCTCTGCGTGTGGCACTATCCTTTGCCTCAACATAAAGTCTATCCTTTAAAACATCAAGATAGAAGTTTGACATATCAATTACACAGAAGTTGTGAATAGCGTGGAAGATAATATGGTATTCGAAGTTTTCATATGCTTCTCTGCAGGTCTTTACAACCTGGTCAAGACGCATCAATGCCCAGTGGTCGATTTCCTCGAGATTAGCATCTGCAACCAAATCGGTATTCGGATTAAAGTCGGAAATGTTGCCGAGAATGAATCTTGCTGTATTTCTAATCTTACGATAAATCTCAGAAAGTTGTTTTAAAATGTCGTTGGATACACGGATATCGGCGTGGTAATCAGAGGACGCAACCCAAAGGCGAAGTATATCGGCACCATACTGCTTAACGATATCATCGGGGATGATGGTGTTGCCAAGAGATTTAGACATCTTTTTTCCCTCTCCATCAACAACCCAACCGTGAGTAACAACGGTTTTATAAGGTGCCGTACCCTTGGTTGCAACCGAGGTAAGCAGTGACGACTGGAACCAACCACGGTATTGGTCGGCACCCTCTAAATAGAGGTCAGCGGGACCATCGCCAAGATAATCACGATTATCTACAACGGCGGCATGGGAAACGCCTGAGTCAAACCAAACGTCCATAATATCAGTTTCTTTTTTGAACTTCTGGCATCCGCAGGAGCACTTTGCACCCTCAACAATAAGGTCGTTTGCATCCATGGCGTACCAAGCATCAGCACCGTCCTTACGGAAGATATCAGCAACCTTCGCAATAGAATCCGGTGTAATATATTCCTTGCCGCAATCTTCACAGTAGAACATAGGAATAGGAACGCCCCAGGTGCGCTGACGTGAAATACACCAGTCGCTACGGTCTCTGACCATTCCTGTAATTCTACCCTCGCCCCACTCGGGAACCCAACGAACCTTTTCGATTTCTCTTACCGCCTCATCTACAAAAGATGAAACAGAGCAGAACCACTGTTCTGTTGCACGGAAGAGAATGGGGTTTTTACATCTCCAGCAGTGAGGATACTGGTGGATAATCTTTTTAAGTGCAAAAAGATAACCGTTTTCATCAAGCCAAACGGCAATTTTCTTGTTGGCAGCATCGGTTGAAAGGCCTGCAAACATACCTGCCTCTTCGGTAAGGATACCCTTGTTGTCAACGGGAACTACCATGCCGATTTCTTTATATTTACGGCAAACCTCAAAGTCGTCTACACCGTGACCGGGAGCAGTGTGAACACAGCCTGTACCGCTTTCAAGTGTTACGTGGTCGCCAACGATAATTAAAGAATCGCGGTCGATAAAGGGATGACGAGCAACCATATATTCAAGCTCGCTTCCCTTAATTTTAGCTACAATTTCATAGTCTTCCTTTTCGGCGGCAGCCATAGAATTTTCTACGAGCTCAGTTGCCATAATGTAGTTTTCGTCGCCGCATTTTACAACAGAATATTCATACTCGGGTCCAACGCAAATAGCAAGGTTTGCAGGAAGTGTCCATGTAGTTGTTGTCCAAATTACAAAATAGGTTTTAGCGGGGTCTACGCCAAGACCTGTAAGCACACCCTTATCCTCTTTAACGGGGAATTTAACATAGATAGAGAAGCATGGGTCTTCTGCATACTCAATTTCTGCCTCGGCAAGAGCTGTCTGACAGTCTGAGCACCAATAAACAGGCTTAAGTCCCTTATAGATATAGCCCTTTTCTGCCATTTTACCAAATACTTCAATCTGCTTTGCGACATATTCATTTTTAAGGGTTAAATAGGGGTTATCCCATTCGCCCAGCACGCCTAGACGCTCGAACTGCTTTCTCTGGTCGTCGGCAAATTTTACAGCAAACTCTTTACACATTTTGCGAAGCTCAAGTGCCGAAACGCGTTCGCTTGACTTCATGCCGGCAGCCTTTCTTGCCTTAAGCTCGGTAGGAAGACCGTGGGTGTCGTAACCAGGTACATAAGGCGCCTTAAAGCCTGTCATATTCTTATAACGAACGATAAAATCCTTAAGAGACTTGTTTAAAGCGGTACCCATATGGATAATTCCGTTTGCATAGGGAGGTCCGTCGTGAAGAACATAGAGAGGCTTTCCCTCATTGATTTTTAGTAACTCCTCATATACTCCCTCATCCTGCCACTGCTTTAAAGCCTCTGGCTCACGAGTGGGAAGACCCGCACGCATTGGAAATTCGGTTACGGGTAAATTTAAAGTTTTATTATAATCTTGCTGTTGCATTTATTTTTATCTCCTAAAGAATTATTTGTTTTTTGCAAAAAAGCCTTTTGTGAATGCGGGACCATCGCTCTCGTTGTCGCTCATATCTTCATCATCTTCAATGGCGTCAACAACAAATCCGTTAGAAGCAGGTACCTCTTCCTCTATATCCGAAGGAAGTTCTATAACCTGAGTTTTTAAAGCATCTTCTTCGGCATCTACCTCAACCTCTTCAAAAACCTCTACGGGTGTTTTTTCTATAAACTTAAGTAGGTCGGGTTCCTTGTTAATTATGTCTTCAATTGTTTTGGCGGCAAGTTCGGGGCCAAACACAACCTCTTCGGGAAGTTTAGAGAGAGATTCGAGATGAATCTTATAGGCTTCCTTAATTTCAGCCTTAAACTCTGCCACCTCTGACTTTAACTTGTCGAAAAGTAGCTGTTCGCGGGTTACAGAATCTTTAGCGGCAAGAATCATACCCTCGGACTTTCTGGCAGCCTCTTCAAGCATAATATCCACCTGAGCCTGAGCATTATTTTTCTGCTCGGTTAACACAGAGTCTATTTCCTCAAGTGCCTTTTTGGTGCGAAACTTAATATTTTCAGCTTCCTCATTTGCGGCGGCTACTATTTCTTCTGCATCAACTTTCGCCTTAGAAACTATTTCATCAGCAAGCTTTTGAGCACTTATTAAAACGGTATTAATGCTGTTGGTTGAAGCCTCTTTTTCACTAAGCTCTTTTTCAAGCACTGCAATACGATTTTGCTGAGCTGCAAGAACCGATTCAAACTGCTGATAATCGCTTATAACCTTATCAAGCAGTGCATTAACCTCATCCTTTTTATATCCGCTCATTGAGGTTGCGAACTCAGCTTCATTTACACTTTTAGCGTTTAGTAACATAACTAATCCCCCATTATATATACTTTTTTGCTTTTATTATAAGACGGCCTTTCCTTGTTTTTTCGTCTATCTTTTCAATTAAAAACTTTCCTTTGGAGCGAATGCTTATTTTGTCTCCGTTTTGTACCATTAAAGTAGTTTTTTCACAACAAACCGAACCTAATGTTACAAGCTTTTGCTCGATATACTCTGTAGCCGTTTTTCTTGAAACACCAGCAAGTGCCGCAACAACACAGTCGAGGCGAGCAGAAGCTACAGTGTGGCTTAAATCCAAAAAACCTGACTGCCCGGGAAGATTGCCAACATAACCTTCACTTATATCTACGCCAACCCTTGATATCTTGGTTAGCTGACTTTTAATAAAAGGAGCCACTTCCGAGGTTACAAATACAACCGCCCTACCCTCTTCAATCAAAATATCTCCTACTGTTTCTCTCTTTATGCCAAGCGACATAAGCGAGCCTAAAACTTCGCGGTGGGTAAGTTTATCAACAGGTCTAAAGGTGAAAGTAAATGCAGTTATTGGAAATATTTGAGAAGGCTCTTCGCACCAATCGGGAAAAACACCGAAGAACACCCTTTCGGCGTTGCTGTAACCGCCGTAAAACAGGTGTCTGCAACAAAGCTTTTGGGCTACCGACTCGGCAATTGCCGTTTCCTCTGCTCGTAAGAAGCCTACAAATTTGGGAAAGGATGAATTGTTGCAGATTTTACACGCATCATCAATGCGTGAAGCAATAAGGCTTTGTTCCATTAATTATAAGTAACTATGCTCGTCGTATTCTTCGAGCATAAGCTCTCCTGCAATATCGGTATGCTCGGGCACAATAATAAATGTATTGTTTGCTACCTTTTTAAGTTTGCAGGCAAGAGAATAAGCCGAACCGCTCATAAAATCTACTATTCTGCGGGCAATATCCTTATTTGCGGTTTCAAGGTTAAGCACAACCGTTTTGCCCTGTATAAGATGGTCAGCAATACCTGCAACCTCATCGAACATTTCGGGGCGTACAATTACTACCTTCATTGCACCACCTGTCTGAGCAGAAGAACGTCTATCATAACTTCTTCTTTGAACAGGCTCTCTTTTAACCCTAACCTCAGGCTCTACAGTCTCTTCTACTGCTTCATTTTCATAACCGTCATCGAGGTCATTTTCGTTAATGTTAACGAAGTTTTTCCAAATGTCTTTTATTGCCATTTTGCTTTCTCCTTATATATTAATTGTAATTTCGTTTTCCAAATAGAGATGTGCCTACTCTAACAATATTGCTTCCGCACTCTATTGCCTCTGCATAGTCGGAAGACATTCCCATAGACAGATACTCCATACTAACATTATCTATTTTTTTATCCCTGTTGTCAATAAACAGTTTATACATTTCCTCAAAAAAGGGTATGGCATCACTTGTTCTTTCGCAAACGGGCGGTATTGTCATTAATCCGCGAAGAGAAATTCCCTGAATTTTTGAAATTTTCTCTATTGCCTCATCAAGTTCTTCGGTTAAAAAACCGCTTTTATTTGCCTCTCTACCAATATTTACCTCAAGCAATATATCGGTCGTTATTCCTTTTTCCTGTGAAAGTTTTCCTATAAGGCTTGCGAGTTTTAATGAATGCACCGATTCTATCATTTCCACCCTGCCTACAATATCCTTTACCTTGTTTGACTGCAAATGTCCTATAAAATGGCGGTGTGCCTTGGTGCTGAGTAAGGCTTCCTTTGAAAGAAATTCCTGCACTCTGTTTTCGCCTATATAATTAATGCCTGAATCTATTGCGTGATTTATAAGCTCCGGTGATACCGTCTTTGTGGCTGCAAGAAGTATTATATCTTCTCTGCATCTTCCGGATTTTTCTGCCGCTAATTTTATGTTTTCTTCTATGCGGCGATAATTTATATCAAAATCAGTATATAATTTTTCCGTCATAAAGATTTTTACCTTTCACAACAATCTCATCATAAAGTCTAAGTTTTGAGGAATCAGAAGTGTTTAGGGGGCAAATTGTGTAATCCTCTGTCGAATAGATTATATCAATAGCAACAAATTTTGCTTCCATTCCCGAAACAACATAAACTCCTGTCACCCCATTTACTACACGAAGTGCGGCATTGTTTACCTTTATTCCCTCATATTCATCCTTAATAATTGTAATTGCACCTGTTCTCATAGAAGCAAGTTCGCTATTCATTTCGCTTATTTTTAAAATTAAAACTGCGTCGTTGCCGCTTGCTGAAAGGTTTATTTTTTCTACTGTTGCCGCTATGCGAGGCGATGCAGTAGTGTCGGTTTGAACGGTTACGGTTTGCCCTATTTTATAGTACATAGAATTACTAAGGCTAACCGGTGCGGCTAAAAACCACTCATAATCATAAACGATTTTTCCAATAACTTCGCTTTCAGGCTTGTCTTCTTTTAAATCATTTAAAAATTCAGGTGTGTAACTATCAAGCTCATTTGGACTGAGCTTGGTTTCAAAGCCATCTACAACAGAAACAAAATACCCTGATTTTTCCGAGATTATGCTGCCCTTTGCATTGCCCATGCTTTCGGCCAGTTGCGTGCGCTCTTCACTTAGGGCTTTTTTAAGTAAACTAAAGTCGCTTTGTTCCCCTGTTGCAACCTGTTTTCTGGTCATCATTGTAAGAAGATTTGAAACGCTTTTTCCAACATCGAAAAACCTGCCGTCATGAACCGTATATACAAACTCGTTCATATATTTTGTTATTCTGTCGTTAATTGTATTTACATCTACAGCGGTAGAATCGTTATATCCCTCTATCTCCGCAATAACACTTAGTTGCGAATCTATCTCAGCTATGCGTGATGCGGCGGCAGACGCCAAATCACTTTCGTATATCTGAGCTATGGTTCCCCCTTTAGCAACCTTTTCGCCGTTTGCAACAACAAAATGAACCGTGCCCTTGTGGCTTGAAGTAACGGTCATTTCACTTCTTATAAAGGTGCCAACTGTATCTATGCCCTCGGTATATTTGAACTGTTCTGCAGACTCGGTCTTTATTGCGGCATAAAATCCAACATAATACTGATATGCAAAAAACAGTATTACGGCGGCACAAATGGCAAACCTTATAAGCTTACGGCGTTTATCCAAAGTAACCATTCCTTTCAAGTATTTGTAAAGCAACTAATAGAACATCTTGCTCTTTTTCTCTGTATATCCAATTTACTCGTTCGTCTCTGCGAAACCAGGTAAGCTGTCTTTTTGCGTATCTTCGGGTTTCCCTTTTAAGATTTTCGGCAGCCTCCTCCAAGGTAATCTCTCCTTTGAAATACGGGAAGAATTCCTTATGACCTATTGCCTGAACAGCGGTAGATGCATTGCCGCTGTTAAACATTTTCTCTGCTTCAAAAAGCAGTCCGTTTTCAAGCATTAGGTCTACCCTTTTGTCTATACGCTCATAAAGTTTTTCGCGATTTTCATAGGTAAGCCCAATAATATAGGGTTTGTAGGGCGACTCATAAATCTTTGAATTTTTTATTTGTTCGGTCATTGTAACACCGGTAGAAATATAAATTTCAAAGGCTCTGATTATTCTTTTTTTATTATTAGGGTGAAGTCTGTTTGCAGAGTCCTTATCAAACTCGCTCAGCTTTTTAAGCATTTCTTCTCCGCCAAGGGCGTCAAACTCTCTGTTAAGCTTTGCTCGAAGTGATTCGTCAGGCTCTTCCTTGCTGAACTCTATGTTATCAAGAAAAGAATTAATGTAAAGCCCTGTTCCACCTACAATAATGACCTTTTTACCCTTTGCCGCTATCATATTGGCTTTTTCTTTGGCAAGTTTTATAAACTCGGCAACCGAAAAATTATCGGCAGGGTCTAAAAACTCAAGAAGATGATGGGGCACCCCTTGCTTTTCAGCTTCATCGGGGGCGGCTGATGCAACATGCATACCCTTATAAATCTGCATAGAGTCAAAAGAGATAATCTCTGCGTCAAGCTTTTTTGCAAGGTCTATAGCAAGTCCCGTTTTTCCAGAAGCGGTAGGTCCCACTATGGCTATTATCGGTAATTTTTCCATAAGTCTACCTACTTTGTTCTGCCGAACTGTTTTTCCAGTTCGCTTCTCTTAAGTTGGAATGCAACGGGGCGTCCGTGAGGACAATACATAACTGAGTTGTCTGCCATAATTTTTCTTGCAAACTCTTCAAGTTCTGCAGATGACTGAAGGTTTCCACCCTTTATAGCACTTCTGCAGGCAATATTGTGGTAAAGGTCGTCTAAAATATCGGTCTCGGCTTTACCAAATTTAACAAGATTTGCCGCGATGTCACACATTAAAAACATAACATCGGTTTTAAGCAAACTTGCAGGTACAGCTCTTACCAAAACAGATGATGTTCCAAATTCCTCTACCTCGAACCCACTCTTCTTTAAGAGTTCAAGATTGTCTAAAACAGCACGGTGCTCTTCTCTGGACAAGGTTACTGGAACAGGTGACAGTAGGGTTTGCACCTCGGTTACTCCTTCGGCTTTTAGTTTATCATAAAGAAGGCGTTCGTGAGCCGCGTGCTTATCGATAAACCAAATATCTCCCTTTTTCTGAACTATGACATATGTTCTGAAGACCTCGCCAATATATTTAAAATCAATATCGTTTTCTTCAATAAAGGTAGCGGTTTCAAACCTTGTTTCATCATCAAATACAACGTTTAAAATCTGCTGATATGGTTTTTCGCTTTTTGGTAATTCAGGAGTTGAAGTGAATGTTGGCTTTGGCTCCTTTACCTCGGGTTTTGTCGGCTGGGAATAGCTTATGTTAACAGTTTTATCAGACACAAAACTTTTTGTAAAATCCGAAAGCTTTGCCGAATTTGCTCCAGTGCCTCCAACATTGTAGATACGTTCTGCAGGCGTTACATCGCTTGATTTAGGAGAATTGTTTAGTTTTTTATACTCCTCCACACTCATCCTGGCAAAAGGCTGCGCTCCCTTTTTTGCGGGCCTAGTATCAAGAGAAAGCTGGGGACGCGTATCTCCCACGGCAAGTGCATTTTTAACGGCGTAATAAACCGCTTCAAAAATCGCCTTTTCGTCCGAAAAGCGAACCTCGGTTTTTGCGGGGTGAACATTTACGTCCACCCTGTCAAACGGAAGTTCAATATTTAAAACACAGGCAGGAAATTTACCAACCATTATGGTATTTTTATATGCCTGGTCAAGCGCTTTTGCTATAACACCGGAACGAATATATCTGTTGTTTAAAAAGAAATACTGAGCACTGCGTGTGGGACGGCAATATACCGGTTTTGATATCATTCCCGAAACACGAATACCAAGCGTTGTGGAGTCTGCCTCAATTAGTCCGGAAGAGAGTTCTCTGCCAAGCACAGAATATATTGCAGAGGAAAGCTTGCCATCGCCCGATGTTGCGAGTGCGGGCTTGGAATCTTTTATAAACCGCACTGAAATTTCAGGGTGAGAGAGTGCAACAGCATCAAGCACAGCCGCTACGGCAGTGGCTTCGGATACATCTTTTTTAAGAAATTTCATTCTGGCAGGGGTGTTGTAAAAAAGGTCTCTTATTATAATTGTTGTACCCTGTGGGCAGACAATTTCTTCAAAATCTGTCTCTATTCCACCCTCTATAACATAGCGAGAACCATTTTCTTCATCTGCTGTCTTTGTAAGAAGTTCAACCTTGGAAACCGAACTGATAGAAGCGAGCGCTTCCCCCCTAAATCCCAATGTTGCTATACTGTAAAGGTCGTTTTCACTTTGGATTTTACTTGTGGCATGGCGTAAAAAGGCCGTTTTTACCTGGCTATGCCTTATACCGCTTCCGTTGTCGGTTACACGCATAAAAGAAATTCCGCCACGCTGAATTTCAACCGTAATTTTATCGGCACCCGCATCTATCGAGTTTTCGACAAGCTCTTTGATTACAGATGCAGGTCTTTCTACCACTTCACCCGCAGCTATAAGCTCGGCGATTTCTTTTGGTAAAAGCCTAATGTCTGCCATATTTTCATCTCCTTTAAAGTGAAATTAAAGTTCCTTTGCCTTCTTGGACAGTTCGGAAAGTATGCTCATACTTTCAATCGGTGTGAGAACATTGACATCTATTGCCTTTAGTTCCTCCACAATTTCGTTACCCATACCAAAGGTAAGGGGGAACTGCAAATCCTCCTTACTAACCGTTTTGGTGACGGTTACGCCCTCCTCAAGTGTTTTTTGAAGAATTTGCTTTGCACGGTTTGTTACCGTTTCGGGAATACCTGCAAGCTTTGCTACCTCTATTCCGTAGCTTTCATCTGCTCCTCCGCGAATAATTCTTCGAAGGAAGGTTATGTCATCGCCGCGTTTTTTTACGGCGATATTATAGTTTCTGATACCCTTTATCTCGTTCTCCATTTCGGTAAGTTCGTGATAATGGGTTGCGAATAAGGTCTTTGCACCGAGTTTTCTCTTGTCGGCTACATACTCAAGCACCGCACGTGCTATAGACATACCATCAAAGGTGGAGGTACCTCTGCCTATTTCATCTAAAATAAGTAGGCTACGCGGTGTAGCATTTTTAATAATAGTTGCCACTTCGCTCATTTCAACCATAAATGTTGATTGTCCGCTTGCTAAGTCATCGGATGCTCCTACACGGGTATAAATTGCATCAACAATACTGATATTAGCCGATTCTGCAGGAACAAAGGAGCCTATCTGAGCAAGAAGTGTTATTAACGCCACCTGTCGCATATAGGTGGACTTACCCGCCATATTCGGTCCCGTGATAACGGCACAACGGTCATCCTTAAGGTCTAAATAGGTGTCGTTTGTAACAAAGGGTGTTTTCATAACACGCTCTACTACAGGATGGCGTCCTGAACGGATATTTATTACGCCGTCGGTATTAAGACGAGGTCTTACATAGTCGTATCTTACGGCTGTTTCGGCAAGAGAACAAAGGGAGTCGAGCACCGCTATAGCCTCAGCGGTCTGTTGGAAGCGAATAAGCTGCGAAGAAATAGTTTTAAGCATTTCCTCAAACATTTCATATTCAAGCTGTTCTCTTCTATCCTTTGCTCCGACAATTTTAGACTCCAAATCCTTAAGCTCGTTTGTGATATACCTCTCACAGTTAGCAAGGGTTTGTCGACGCATATAGTCTTCGGGGACAAGGTCTTTATAAGAATTTGTAACCTCTATGTAATAGCCGAAAACCTTATTAAATCTAATTCGAAGATTTTTTATTCCCGTTCTTTCTTTTTCACGGGTTTCAATATCTCTGACAACATCGGCACCATTTTCGATAATGTAAATTAGTTCATCAAGTTCAGCATTAAAGCCTTTTTTAAACATTCCTCCCTCACGGATTATTGCCGGGGGATTATCATCTATTGCCGACTCAATAAGTGCACATATATCTTCCAGTGTGTCGAGATTGTTATAAATTTTTGTTAGTTGTTTGCTATTTGCTAAAGCAAGTGTTTGCTTTATAAAGGGCAGTTTTGCACAGGTTGCGGCAACCGTGTTTAAATCCTTTGCATTTGCCGTTTTATAAACTATACGGGTAAGCAGACGCTCAAGGTCGCGTATTCCGCTTAAATATTCCATAAGTTCGCCGCGGAGAATGGTGTCCCCCACAAGCTCACTGACGGCGTTAAGACGTTCTTCTATTGCAAAGAGGTCTAAAAGCGGCTGCTCTACCCAACTTCTGAGCATTCTCTTGCCCATCGCGGTTTTTGTTTTGTCGAGCACCCAAAGCAGAGAGCCTTTTTTTGATTTAGAACGCATTGTTTCGCAGAGTTCAAGGTTGCGAACGGCGGTGTAATCGAGATTCATATATTCAGAGATAGAATAATATTCAACCTCTCCAATAGAAATGCTTTTATTTCCGCCTGTTTCGTAAATATACGAAAGTGCACAGCCAAGTGCCGCAACAGCAGGAGAATATGATTTAATTCCAAGATTTTCAGGGCTTACAACACCAAAGTGGTTTTTAATAAGTTCTTCACTCTCTGTTAAATCAAAAGCGGACTTTTCTCTTATTGTAAGCATACAGCTCGACATGTTTTCAAGAAACTCAACTATTTGTGGATTAATTTCAAGCTCTTTTGTTGTAATTATTTCGGCGGGGGCAAAGCGTGCAAGTTGGTTTATAACCTTTTGCTGCATACCATTACCCGAAATTTCTGTAACGAATGCCTTGCCTGTTGAAGCATCTGCAAAGCAGATGGCAGTAGCCTCTTTTGCAAAAAAGATAGAAGCTAAATAGTTGTTTCTGTCTTCTTTTAGCATACTGTCTTCAATTACTGTGCCGGGTGTAATAATACGAACTACATCTCTTTTAACAATGCCTTTTGCTGTTGCAGGGTCCTCTATTTGTTCACAAATAGCAACCTTATAGCCCTTTTCAACAAGCCTTGCAATGTATCCCTCACAACTATGAAAAGGAACGCCACACATGGGAGCACGCTCTTCCTGACCGCAGTCACGACCAGTAAGGGTTAGGTCAAGCTCTTCAGATGCAAGCTTTGCATCATCAAAAAACATCTCATAAAAATCGCCCAAACGGAAAAACACAATACTGTCGGTATTGCGGCTTTTAATTTCCATATACTGACGCATCATAGGAGAAAGCTCAGCCATTTTTATCATTCCTTTCATATATTTTTTCAAGTGTTAGTGGCAACCAGCGCAAGAAGAACAATTGCCCGAACAGCTCGAGGGCTCACAGGTGTCGGGGTCTTCCCCGTTTTCACACATTAAAAGAATGTTTGAAATTTTATCGGTTAATGTTCTATAGGCTTCATAAGCGGCATTATACTCTGACATTGCTTCGCCTTCGATAATGGTATTGTAGAGGGAAACAATTTTTTCGTTAATTTCCAAAAGCTTTGCCTCGTCCTTTTCTTCCTTTTCGTATTCGGCATCGAGCTGCATTTTGAGAAGATTAAAATCCCCAATTTGCTTTTGAAGCTCTTCATCGTTGTCATTAGCCTTTTTAGCAGACATAAATCTTTTGTATTCATCGGTATCCTGAATTGCTGCACCGAGTTTTCTTGTAAGTTCAACAATGTCCATTTTTATCATCCTTTTATATTTTTGTTCCTTCTAAAATGTTTGTAAAGCGGTCTACCTTAACCTCAACAAATTGCCCAAGCAACGAGGGTTCGCCTTCAAATTCTATTTCAACTGCCGATAAAGTCTTTCCCGAAAGTTTGCCGTTTTCCTTTATCTCGTCGCAAAGCACCCTATGAGTTTGTCCAACATAGGATGTATACTTTTTCTTAGAAATTTCTTCCTGAACCTTAATCAGCTCACTAAACCATTTGCCTTTTTCTTCACGAGAGATTGGGTCGGGCATAGAAGCGGCAGGTGTACCGAATCTCTTTGAGTATATAAAAGTGAAAAGGGCCTGAAACTCTACTTCCTTTACAACTCTTAATGTTTCTTTAAAATCTTCATAGGTTTCACCGGGAAAGCCTACAATAATATCGCTCGTAAAGGAAACATTTGGTATTCTCTCTTTTGCCTCTTTTATAAGCTTTAAATAACCTTCGCTATCGTACTTGCGATTCATTGTTTTGAGCACCCTGTCGCTTCCCGATTGGAAAGGTAAATGAAGATGGGTCTCAACCTTTTCGCACGTTGCTATTGCATCGAGCAATTCTAATGTGCAGTCCTTAGGGTGAGAGGTCATAAACCTAATTCTGAAATCTCCCTTTATAGCGTTTATTTTTCGCAGAAGCTGTGCAAAGTTTATATCTTCATCTAAACCTTTTCCGTAAGAGTTAACATTTTGACCGAGAAGTGTTATTTCTTTGAATCCCGCATCTACCATAGACTGTGCTTCTTTGATTATCTCGCAGGACTTTCTTGAACGCTCACGACCTCTGACGTGGGGCACTATACAGTATGTGCAAAAATTATCGCAACCGTACATAATGGGCAACCAACCCTTTAGCTTTCCGTCGCGTCTTATTGGTAGTCCCTCAATAATTTCACTGAAATCCTCTGAAATATCAAAAATTCTGGCAGAGCCTGTAAGGCGTTTATAAATATATTCCGGCAACTTATGAATGTGTCTTGTGCCAAAAAGAATATCCACATACGGATAACTTTGGCGTACTCTCTCACAAATTCTCTCCTGTTGAGCCATACATCCGCAAACCGCAACAAGCATACCCTGTCGTTGTTTTTTTAGCGCCTTCATTCTGCCAATATTGCCAAAAACCCTGTCCTCTGCATGTTCTCTAACAGCACAGGTGTTAAAAAGAACAAAATCAGCATTTTCGTCGTCATCTGTAATATCATAGCCTATCTTTTCAAGCAGACCCTTGATTTTTTCACTATCTGACACGTTTTGCTGACAACCATACGTATTAATACAAGCCAAGGGTTTTCTGCCGTATATTTTAGGCAAAACAACACTAAGTTTTGAAGTGTAGTCTTCAAGAGTGTCCATTATACTTTGATAGACGTTATTCTGCATACTTATCTCCATTGTAACATAATTTAATATATTATAACTTAATTTAATATTTTAATCAAGAGATAAAAAATTTTTATTTTTCGGAAAAATATCTTTACATTTTGCTCGTTTCGGTTTATAATAACAATAAATTGTATTTCATTTGAAAATTTAATTACGAAAAAGAGGTTCTAACAATGAAAAAAATTTGTTCCATTCTTCTAGCACTTGTTCTTTTAATCGTTCCTATGACCTTAAGTGTTTCTGCTGCTGGCGACATAAACGCAAACGAACAGAAGATTATCACCGAACTTAAAAAGGAACTCGAAATCGGCAATAAGAAGTTTGCCCTTCCTAAAGAGTATGTAACTCAGGCTGAAAACTATTTAAAGACTGTTGACGTTAACGAGGCACAGGCTAACGAAATCATCGGCTACATTGAAGACGGCGAAGAAATTTTAATCGCTGAGAAAATTACCGGCACTACCGACCTTAAAACTCTCCCTGTAGCTGCTAAACAACAGATTCTTGATTTAGGTAAAAAGGCTGTTGCTGTAACCGGCGCAACCCTCACCTTCGACGGCAAGAATGTTGTTATCAAAAATGCTGAAGGAAAAGTAGTTTTTGATGCTGCTCCCGTTGTTAAGCAAACCGGTGCTGAGGTTGACTTTACAGCTATTGCTCTTTCTGTTTTAGCTGTTGTTGCTATTCTTGGCGGTGCTATTGTTGTTGCTAAGAAAAAATCTCTTTTCGTTAAATAATTGAAAATTAAAACTTTAACAAAAAAGCTAACCGGTTACCTTGTGTTGCCGTTAGCTTTTTTCATTATTACAAACCTGTTTCTTTATTGTACCTTTCAACCGTTTGTAAGCATAACACTTAGTGTTTGGGATATGTTTTCGGGCGACTTAGGGTCAGATGATAATGAAATATATAATGATGTGTTTACCCATAATTCTCTACTTGGATATGAAGGTACCGTAAACGCCAGTGATATAACCTACCCTACTTACGGTTCTATATACGGTGAAATTGAAATATATACAAATAACACGGTATACAAAGTTCCTCTTGTATTTGGGGACAATAACGCAATGCTAAGACGGGGCGGCGGACAATATATTGGTAGCCACTTCCCCGGTGAGGGCTCAACAATTTTGGTCTCAGGACATAATACTAATTATTTCAATTGCCTTAAACATACTAAGGTTGGAGAATTTATTGAAATTAAAACCAACTATGGTAAATATAAGTATGAAATAATAGATGTCTCGGCAAAACACAAAACCGACAAAACAGCCTACGACCTAAATGCAGAAAAAGAGACTCTGGTTCTTTACACTTGTTACCCATTTGATGTAGTAGGCTATAAGGTTAACAGATATTTTGTAACGGCCATCTTGGTTTCGGGTCCGCAAATTGACCCTTACCATTAAGGAGGTTTGTATGAAGACTTTTTTTACAAAAGACTTACTTCGTCTTATTCTTTCGGTTGTTCTTTCCTTGTTTATATGTATGGGATTATTTTTTACCGCCGTTTGTGCCGATTTCATTGTGTTTTCAAACCACAAAGTTTTAATGAGCGCAATAAAATCATCTAATTATACAGATATTGCGGTAAGTCAAATAACAGAGGAACTTAACGACCTTGCAATTCC
Organism: Clostridia bacterium; assembly: GCA_017630655.1. Classification (GTDB taxonomy): domain Bacteria; phylum Bacillota; class Clostridia; order Oscillospirales; family Acutalibacteraceae; genus SFWF01. Next base: position 976 of record JAGBUU010000032.1, on the reverse strand, counting down.
AAGTGGTTTACCAGAAGATTTTTTCACGGGAAAGGTTTACATCGAGGATTTTGAAAAGTTGTTTTATCCTATAACGGAAAACCTTATTACAGGTAATAATAATTTTAGTGTAGATGTAGATGGATTTAAGGAACATATTTCAACACTTGTAACCGATTATTCAAAAAACGATGTTGGTGATTTTTCCAGCGAGGTTGCCCGCGATATAGAGAATTTTTCAAACGAATGTGCTAATATATACTTATCATATTTAAACCCCTCGCTTTCAAATTATGTTTTTGCACTTTTAGTCTCTGCTAAAAGGTATGTGACTATCGCCGCAGCAATGTTTTCCCTTTTTACATTGGTCTGCATTGCAGTAGTTTTTAAAATGAACTCTTTAAGACGCTTTATTAAATATTGTTTTGTGTCGGTTTGTGGAGCCGCATTAAGTGTAGGAGTTATACCGATATATCTTATAGCAACCAATGAAATTTCTAAAATTTCAATCTCTTCAATGTCGTTATATGCCTTGGTTACCACACTTATTGAGCAGTTTTTGTGGATTATAATTATATCTGCATGTGTTTTAATTTTTATATCTTTAATACTTCTTATAATTAAAATTTTTGGCTTGATTTTTAGAAGATAATTGAGTATAATAATTGTCGTGCCGTGCCGGTGTGTTGGAATTGGCAGACGAGGCGGACTCAAAATCCGTTGGTAGCGATACCGTGCGGGTTCGACCCCCGCCACCGGCACCAAATAAAAGAGAATCGACCCTTTAGGGTTGGTTCTCTTTTGTTTTTTGTGTCATTAAAATGTCTCGTACATATAATGTGTTAGAAGTCCGCTTATGTGGATTTAATACTTATCAGGAGGTTTTTATATGGCTGATAGCAATATCGGATGTGAAGCAAACGGAAGTTTTAGGGAAGCCGTATGTATAGATGCAGGCAGAGTTTTTGATTCCTGTTGTGACCGTGACTGTCTTGAG
>JAGBUU010000031.1 GCA_017630655.1 Clostridia bacterium | reverse complement strand
TGTTTTTATATTTAATCTCATGAAACGGAAGGAAAATACAATGTTTGGACTTGGCACCTTGATTAATACCGCGGCAATTATAGTCGGCGGAATTTTCGGCCTTCTTTTTGGTAAATTTATGAAGGATAATGTGCAAGAAACCATAAGCAAAGCCTGCGGAATATGTGTGCTTTTTGTTGGTATGGCTGGCGCATTTGAAGGGATGTTCACCGTTACCTCAGGCGGCATAGTGAGCGGCGGCACCATAATGATTATAACAAGTATTGCTCTCGGCGGATTAATAGGAGAGCTTATTGGCATTGAAAAATGGTTCGAAAAGCTGGGTGAGTGGCTTAAAATCAAGACGGGAAGTGTAAAGGATAAAACCTTTGTAGACGGCTTTGTAACGGCATCACTTACCGTTTGCATAGGTGCTATGGCAATTGTTGGTGCTATACAGGATGGACTTACCGGCAACTACTCAACCTTAGTTACCAAGGGTATACTCGACTTTATAATTATCGCCGTAATGACCTGTTCACTTGGAAAAGGTTGTATTTTTTCGGCTCTGCCCGTTTCACTTTGGCAGGGAAGCATAACCGTGCTTGCCCGATTTGTAAAACCGATAATGACCGATGCGGCTCTTGCAAACCTTTCACTCGTAGGCTCAATACTTATTTTTTGTGTTGGACTTAACTTGGTTTGGGGTAAGAAAATTAGGGTCGCAAACCTGCTGCCCGCAATTATAATTGCGGTGGTTATCGCATTTTTACCATTATCTCTTTAATACATTAAAGGAAATTGTTTACAAAAGTCGACTTTTAATGTATAATTATAAAAAATATTTTTAAGGAGAGGATTATCCTATGGAAGGAACCTTTGCTGCATTTGTCCCTGCGATAGTTGCTATTGTTTTGGCCCTTATTACAAAACAGGTTTACGTATCGCTATTTTTAGGTATTTTCACCGGTGCTATGCTATTTGTTGGCGGTGATATACTTCGCGCTCTCGGAACGGTTTACACCGTTATGAGTGAAACTGTTGGAGGAAACGTACCCATTATCGTTTTCCTTGTTGTTCTCGGTATTTTCGTTGTTTTAATGCAAAAATCGGGCGGTTCAAAGGCTTACGGAAACTGGGCAGAAAAGAAGATAAAGTCTAAAAGCGGTGCCCTTGCAGCAACAGCAGGACTTGGTTGTCTTATCTTTGTTGACGACTATTTTAACTGCTTAACTGTTGGCTCGGTTATGCGTCCCGTAACCGATAAGTTCAAGGTATCTCATGCAAAGCTTGCCTGGATTATCGACAGTACTGCGGCTCCTATTTGTATTATCGCTCCCATATCTTCTTGGGCTGCTGCCGTTTCGGGTCAGCTTGAAGGCGATGGACTTGTTGTGTTTATGCAGACAATTCCCTTTAATATTTATGCTATTCTTACCATTATAATGGTGTTCGTTTTCTGCGGCATAAATCTTGACTTCGGCAAGATGAGAAAAAATGAGGTTATTGCTCAGACCACAGGTGACCTTAATGCCGGCGAAACCGACCTTGCAAGTGATGATGATGATTCTATCGTAGCAAACCCCAACGGCAAGGTTCGTCATCTTGTTATCCCCGTACTTATTCTTATAGCTTGCTGTATTGGTGGAATGATTTATTCCGGATTCTATTATGACTGGGATGCAGGTGCATACGGCACTGCACTTCAGTCTTCTAACGTAATTGAAGCGTTTTCCAACTGTGATGCAGGCAGCTCTCTTGCAATCGGCTCTACAGTTGCTCTTGTTATTGTTGCTGTTTACTATGCAGTTTCTAAGGTTGTTTCCTTTAAAGAGGTTACAAATAGCTTTACTCAGGGCTTCAAGGCTATGGTACCCGCAATACTTATCTTAACATTTGCATGGTCTATATCTGCTGTTATGGGTGCTAAGGGCGGATATCTTGATGCTAAGGCATTTGTGGAAACCTATATGGCTTATGTCCCCGAAACCGTTCAAGCCTTCTTCCCCGCAATTTTCTTTGTTTTAGCGGGCGGCATTGCGTTTGCAACAGGAACCTCTTGGGGCACCTTTGGCGTACTTGTTCCAGTAGCCGTAACACTCCTTGGCTCAAGCGGAACGGAGGTTCTTTTAACCGTAGCTGCAACCCTTGGCGGTGCAGTGTTCGGCGACCATGTATCTCCCATTTCAGATACAACTATCCTCTCTTCTACAGGCGGAAACTGTAACCATCTTGACCACGTAAGAACCCAGCTTCCTTATGCAGGAACTATTGCAGGAATTACCGTTATTTCCTACATTGTTGCAGGCTTACTTGTTAAGTTCGGTGGGCTTATCGCCGGTGCTGCAATGTGGGCAACCGCACTCGTAATCTTTGCAGTATTTACTCTTATTATTAAAAAGGCTAAAAATAAAGTCGCATAAATAAATTTAAAATCACTTGCCGTTTGGCAAGTGATTTTTGTTTGACTAAAAGCATATTGAGATATATAATTAACTTAAAAGGGGGCTAAAATTATGGCTATTAAAAACGAGGCAAAAATTAAAAATCCGCTTATTGTCGCAATCCGCGAACAGCTTGAACACAGAGCACTCTGGATGTATCTTCTTTGTGACGAGGCCAAGAAAAAAGGGCTTGACGCTACAACGTACGCACCCGATGCAATTAAGCGTTGCGGTCTTTACCAAGGTGCAAACCTTAGACAAAAGGCGGGCGGCGGAGAATCTCTAAAGGGTCTTAAAAAGACACTCTTCACAAAACCTGCACAGTGGGTGTTTGAGATGGATATTAAACGCTGCACCGACGATAATTTGGATATAGACTTCCACTATTGTCCGCTTGTAAAGGCTTGGCAAAAGCAAGGTTGTACCGACGAAGAGATTGCTGTTCTTTGCGACCATGCAATGTGTGGCGACCGTGGCATTGCCGAAAGCTTTGGCTGCAAACTTGAACTTCCCGCAACCATTGCCAAAGGCGACGATGTCTGCAAAATACGCTTTGTAAGAAAATAAAAAAGAGCCGTTCGGCTCTTTTTTATTTGTTCTTAATATACTTGTCAATTGCACCGGCAGCAGTTTTTCCTGCTCCCATGGCTAAGATAACGGTTGCAGCTCCTGTAACAGCGTCACCGCCGGCAAAAACACCATCCATAGAGGTTTTGCCGTTTTCATCAGCGATAATACATCCGCGACGGTTCGTTTCAAGACCGCTTGTTGCAGAGGTGATAAGCGGGTTGGGAGATGTTCCGATAGCCATTATAACTTCGTCAACATCAAGCACAAATTCGCTACCCTCAATCTCTACGGGACTTCTTCTGCCCGATGCATCAGCCTCGCCAAGCTCCATTTTAATGCATTCGATACCTGTAACAAATCCGTTTCTTACGTCTCTTTTATCATTGGGGTTTTTGTAACCTAAAATCTTTGTTGGGTTAGAGAGGAGTTTAAACTCAATGCCTTCTTCCATTGCGTGTTCTACCTCTTCACGCCTTGCGGGGAGCTCTTCAAGGGAACGGCGGTAAACTATATACACCTTTTCGGCACCAAGGCGAAGAGCGGTACGGGCGGCATCCATAGCAACATTTCCGCCACCGATAACAGCAACCTTTTTGGCGTGAAGTATTGGTGTATCTGAATTATTTTTATACGATTTCATAAGGTTGTTTCGGGTTAAGAATTCGTTGGCCGAATAAACGCCCTTAAGGGTTTCACCCTCTATTCCCATAAACCTTGGAAGCCCGGCGCCCGAGCCTATAAATACAGCCTCAAAGCCCATCTCAAAGAGCTCGCTTATATCAAGAGTTTTGCCTATAACAAAATTGGTAACAATCTCAACACCAAGGGCTTTAAGGGTATCAACCTCTTTTTCAACAATATTTTTAGGAAGGCGGAATTCAGGAATTCCGTAGACAAGCACGCCACCTACTGCATGAAACGCCTCAAAAACCGTAACGGCATAGCCTCGTTTGGCAAGGTCACCTGCACAGGCAAGTCCCGCGGGTCCCGAGCCTACAACGGCAACCTTATGTCCGTTTGGTTCTGTTTTTTTAATTTCTCCGCTGAAATGCTCGTTGTGCCAGTCGGCAACAAAGCGTTCAAGACGTCCAATGCCAACGCTCTCGCCCTTAATACCGCGAATACATTTTGCTTCGCACTGGCTTTCCTGTGGGCAAACTCTGCCACAAACTGCGGGAAGGGAAGAGGAGCGGGAAATGACTTGGTATGCCGCCTCAAAATCTCCATCTTTTACTTTCTGTATAAATTCAGGGATATGAATGTTAACCGGGCAACCGCTAACGCATGGCATATTCTTGCAGTTAAGGCAACGCTCTGCCTCAATTAAAGCCATTTCCTTTGTGTAGCCTAGTGAAACCTCGTCAAAGTTTCTTGCTCTAACAAGAGGGTCCTGAGTAGGCATTTCGGTCTTTTTAAGGTCCATATTAGCCATACTACTCTACCTCCTTGTTTAAGAGATTACAGGTTTCTTCGTATTTGTGGTGTTCAAATTCATAGTACATATTGTTGCGTTCCATCGCCTCATCAAAGTCGACAAGAAAACCGTCAAAGTCGGGTCCGTCAACACAGGCAAACTTCATCTTACCACCAACGGTAATTCTGCAACCGCCGCACATGCCCGTTCCATCAATCATAACGGGGTTCATTGAAACGGTAGTCTTAATGCCATAAGGCCTGGTTGTAGCAACAACGAACTTCATCATAACAAGTGGGCCTATAGCAATAACTTCATCGTATTTTTCGCCCGAATCAATAAGCTCTTTTAAAGCCTCAGTAACAAGGCCGTGTCTTCCGGCACTGCCGTCATCGGTCATAAGAACAGTCTTTTGGGATACAGCCTTAAAATCATCCTCCAAAATAACAAGTTCTTTCTTTCTAAAACCAATTATTGAATGTACCTCGGCACCCTGTGCATTAAACTTTTTTGCAACGGGCAGAGCAATAGCTGTACCAACACCACCGCCAACAATAGCGACCTTTTTTCTGCCCTCGGTTTCGGTGGCACGGCCGAGCGGACCAACAAAGTCGGATATGTATTCGCCTTCCTCTTTAGCATTTAGTAATGCGGTAGAAGAGCCGATGATTTGGAAAATAATTGTAACGGTACCTTTTTCTCTGTCAAAATCTGAGATAGTTAAGGGTATGCGTTCGCCGTCGTCATTTACACGGAGTATAATGAACTGACCCGCTTCTGCCTTTTTGGCAACAAAGGGTGCGTCAATATCCATTAGTGTAACAACAGGGCTTAATATCTTCTTCCTTAATATTTTGTACATTAAAAGAACTCCTTTAACAAACTAAAAACATTTTAGCATAATAAAGCAAATAATTCAACCGATAATGCCCTTTATTTTTGCATAAATATTTACCACCGAGAAACACTAAATTTATGAAAAATAAAACAACTACTATAATTTTTGGCTTTTTAATAGGAATAATTAACGGTCTTCTTGGTGCAGGGGGAGGTATGATTGCAGTACCTGCTCTTAAAAAGCTTGGGATGTCCCAAAAGGATGCACACAGAAATGCGGTTGCCGTAATTTTACCGCTTTCGGTGCTCTCTGCGGTGCTTTATATTTTAAGGGGCAATGTCACTGTCGCAGATACTCTGATTTTTATACCCGGTGGTCTTGCAGGTGCGTATGCAGGTACGATTTTTCTAAAAAAAATATCGCCAAAATGGTTGGCGGTTATTTTTGGCGGATTCATGGTGTATTCGGGAGTGAGGCTGTTGTTTAGATGATTTGGGATATAATAGCTGGATTTTTCTCTGGTGCGGTAGGAGCAATGGGCCTTGGTGGAGGCGCGGTGCTTCTAATTTATCTTGCCCTTTTTAAAGACACAAATCAGCTTAAGGCACAGGGTATTAATTTAATATTTTTTATACCTGTTGCGATTTTTTCGGTTATTATTTATACCATAAAAAAGCAAATAAAATGGAAGATGGTTTTCCCTCTGGCATTATCAGGAGTGCTCGGGGCAGCACTCGGTGTTTATTTATCAGGTGCGATTGGAGATAATATAGTTGCAAAAATATTTGGTGGGCTTCTTGCTTTAATGGGTGTCTGGCAGATAATATCTGCGTTTAAAACACCCAAAAATAAGGAAAATTAATTCCTCTTGAAACAAATATTTTTTTGTGTTATAATCAAAAAAGAATATTTGTTCGGGAGGGATTTTTTTGTCCAGACCAAAACTTAGCGAAAAACAGTTAAATGTATATAACTTTCTGGTAAAAGCAATAAGCGGAGGCTTTCCGCCCTCGGTTAGAGAAATATGTAACAAAACCGGAATAAAGTCTACCTCAACTGTTCACGGAATACTAAGTATTTTAGAAGAAAACGGATATATTGAGCGCGACCCAAGAAACTCTCGCTCTATTCGAATTACCGGCGCAGCCACGACTGCTCAGGTGCCCGTAATAGGAAGAGTTACTGCAGGCCAGCCAATACTCGCGGTTGAGGAGATTACAGATTATATTCCTTATTCCGCCACCGATGCAGAAGGCCTTTTTGCACTGAAGGTTGTAGGTTATAGCATGAAGGATGTTGGAATTTTAGACGGTGACCTTGTTATTGCCGATAAAGATGCCGCCTACCGTTCGGGTGATATAGTTATCGGTATGGATGGGGATGAGGCAACGGTTAAAAGATTGCTTTTAAAGGATGGTCAGGTTATCTTTATGCCCGAAAACCCCGATTTTGACCCAATTTACCCCGAAAACCCCTCGGTGCTCGGCAAGGTAATAGGAAGTTACAGAAGGTATTAGGATTATGAAGAAGTTTGTTGAAATATTTACCGATGGCGCCTGTTCGGGAAACCCCGGTCCTGGTGGTTGGGGTGCGGTTTTAAGATTTGGCACTGCCGAGAAGGAAATGTGCGGAGGAGAAAGGGAAACCACAAACAACCGTATGGAACTTACCGCTGTAATTGAGGCTTTATCACAACTGAAGGAGCCTTGCAAGGTTAAACTTACCACAGACTCTAAATACGTGTGCGATGCAGTAACAAAGGGCTGGGTATATTCGTGGCAGAAAAACGGATGGAAAAAGGCAGATAAAAAGCCGGCCTTAAATGTCGACTTGTGGGAGAAACTCTTGCCTTTGCTTGATATCCACGAGGTTGAATTTGTTTGGGTTAAAGGTCACGCAGGCCACAGTGAAAACGAACGTTGCGATGCTCTGGCAGTATCATGTTACAAAAACTTTGCAAATTAAGGAAAATTATGTAAAAAAACTATTTATTTACTATTTACTTTTATAAATAAAAGTAGT
>JAGBUU010000030.1 GCA_017630655.1 Clostridia bacterium | reverse complement strand
TTCCGCTGTCACCATTGAGATTTTCGGCGGAAAGGAAAACAAAAAAATAATTTTAGAGGGTACGCAATATGAATTTTCGGGCGATAAATATGAGCTTTGCATTGAAAATCCAAAGTTTTGGAGCCCCGAAGAGCCTTACCTTTACGAATTTGAGGTTATATCTGGTGATGACCGCGTAACATCATATTTTGCACTTCGCACCGTAGAGACAGAGGGTAAGAATATACTTTTAAACGGCAAGCCATATTTCTTCCACGGTCTTTTAGACCAGGGGTATTTCAGCGATGGCATCTATCTGCCCGCTTCCCCTAAGGGTTTTGAAAATGATATTCTAACAATGAAGAAGCTTGGTTTTAATATGCTGAGAAAGCACATAAAAATTGAGCCCGAGCTATTTTATTACTACTGCGATAAATACGGAATGGTAGTCTTCCAAGACCTTGTAAACAGCGGAAATTACAGTTTTCTTGTTGACACTGCACTCCCCACTATCCTTTGCAAAGAAGGAATATCCCACAAGGCAAGCAAGCGAAGAAAAAATGTTTTTATAGAGGATTTGAAAGGCACTGTATATCTTCTTTACAACCATCCGTCCGTTTGCTACTACACTCTGTTTAATGAGGGGTGGGGCCAGTTTGATGCAGCAAATATGTATAAACTTGCCAAAGAACTTGAGCCAACAAGGGTGTGGGATGCAACATCAGGATGGTTTCAAACTGGACAAAGCGATGTATTAAGTGAACACGTATATTTCAAACCGATTTCACTTAAAAATGACGGCAGACCGCTTGTTCTATCCGAGTTTGGCGGATATTCGTATAAGGTGGAAAATCACGTTTATAACACAAAGGACACCTATGGATATAAATTTTTCAGCGACAAAGAAGCCTTTTTGTCTGCTCTTGAAAAGTTGTATATAAATGAGGTTATCCCTGCTATAAAAGGGCAAGGGCTTGCCGCTGCTGTTCTTACACAGGTTAGTGATGTTGAGGACGAAACCAACGGACTTTTCACCTATGACCGACAGGTTTTAAAAGTAGATGAAGACCGTATGGCAAGAATTTCAAATGCTCTATTTGATGCCTTTAAAGGTGCAAATTCCAATTTAATTTGACAATTTATACCTTAACGAGTATAATTTCACGTGGTGAAAATAATGAACAACAAAATACTTACAATTCAAGATATATCCTGTGTTGGACAATGCTCCTTAACGGTTGCTTTGCCTATACTTTCGGCCTGTGGCATTGAAACGGCAGTTCTGCCCTCCGCGGTACTATCAAATCACACCGCATTTAGTAATTTTACCTTTTGCGACCTTACCGATGAGATGCCTAAGATTAAAGAGGCCTGGGAAAATCAACATATAATTTTTTCTGCCGTTTACACAGGCTAACTTGGCAATGCAAAACAAATTGCCCTTGTTAAAGATATTATGAACAGTTGCCTTGACACCTCGGGCGTAAGGATAGTTGACCCTGCAATGGCAGATTCCGGAAAGCTTTACACCGGTTTTGATATGCTTTATGTAGAAGAAATGAAAAAGCTTTGCCAAGGTGCAGATATCATTCTGCCCAACATAACAGAGGCTTGTTTTATGACCGGTATCCCCTATAAGCAGAGCTTTGATAAAGAATATATTGAAAATCTGCTTTTGGCTCTAAGGAAGCAATTTTGTTCAAAAATAATTCTCACAGGTGTGAGTTTTAGTGAAGATAAAACCGGAATTGCTGTTTTTGATGATAACATCGCTTATTATGAACACAAAAAGCTTGGCTTGGGAAGCCACGGCACAGGCGATGTTTATGCCTCTGCCTTTACGGGTGCATTTATTCAAGGAAAAAGTCTTTTTGAGGCGGCAAAAATTGCTGCCGATTTTACAGTTTTATGTATTGAAAACACCGAGAGCGAGCATTGGTACGGCGTTAGATTTGAAAAATGTCTGCCAAAACTTATTAATATGGTAAATTAAAAAAACACGATGCATGGCATCGTGTTTTTTTTAATTTACCGGCTTATATCTTACGGGTGGCGAGTTTTCGTCAAGCACCCTAAATGTGTAACCGTTATTAAGACAATATTCTATGATTGCGGGAATAGCATCCACCGTTTTCTTATGAATATCGTGCATTAAAACCACTGCATTTTCTTTCGACTTAATTTGGTTTATGGTTTCTGTAATAACTTTTTGGGTGTTTGTATATGAACGCGAGTCATAACTGTCAACATTCCAATCGAAATAAAAATAACCTGCTGCCGTCATCTGCTTTGTAAGCTCTGTCATTATTCCCTTGCAGGTGCTTTTGCTTATAGTGTTGTTTGTGCCGCCGGCAAAACGCATAATGTTTGTAGTAGAGCCTGTTTGAGCCTCTATAACATCCTGCATTTTATTGAAATCCTTCATAAAGTTTTCAAGACTGCCGTAAATATTATCGTTTTTATCATACATTTGATGGCTATAAGTGTGTACAGCTATTTTATGACCCTCGCTGTGTGCCTTGCCTATTAAATTTTGATACTTTGGAAACTGATTTGTAACAAAAAATGTTGCCTTTACATTGTATTTTTTAAGGTGGGAAAGCAGCGTGTCGGTATAAGCACCGGGGCCGTCATCGAAGGTTAGATAAACGGTTTTACCGTTAGGCTTTATGTCGGTATAACTGTTGGCATTTTCACTGCCGTAAATTACGACCTTTCGGGTAAGCTTTGTAGTATTTCCCGCATTATCTGTTACCTGATACAAAATCGAGTAGGTGCCCGACTTTTTAAAGTCTACATCTCCGCTGACTACAACCTTGTTTGTGATGTCTCCGTCCAGATTATCTTTTGCCGAATATCCCGGCTCGGCGTACTTTCCGCCCGCTGCGATATATATAGTTGTGGGTCCTGAAATAGTTAAGGTTGGCCGGACGCCATCATCAAACACAAGATTAATTTCTTTAATAGTTTCATTGCCTGCCGTGTCGATTACAGACAGATAGCATTTGTCCTTGTCTATAACCTTGTTAACCTTTGCAGTAATGTCGCCGTCGTATGCATCCGTTGCAGTAAACTTTATTTTAACAGAGTCAGGGTCTATGGGGTAGCTAATGAAATCAACAGTTACGTTTTCTTCCTCTGTATTAATTGCAGGCGGGGTTGTGTCAACAACCGTAACCTTTTGAGTTACCGTGGCAGAATTTCCAAAAAATGCAGCGGTGTGCTTAAGGGTATACTCTCCCGTTTTTTTGGTATCTACTGTGCCGCTTGTTTTGGTAGGTATGGCAAATGTCATTCCCAAAACCGTAACCTCGGCCTTTACGTCAGATTTTTTGTAGTTTGAGAGTGCCTCTATCTGCCGTTGTTTACAGTCGAGCGTAAGCTTTGGCTCGGCCTTAGATAAGACTATGAAAAATGCTGCCGCAAGTGTTAAAATAACCGCAGATGCTATAGAACAAATAATTATCACTCTGCGTTTTTTAAGCATAGTCTCACCTCCAAATTAAACTACCAACATAATATCACAAAAAGCCACCCGTTTCAACACCAATATGGTGACAAAATGAATACAAATTATGGTAAAAGGCCGCCGTTTTCTACGGCAGCCTTTTGTGTCAATGCATTATTTTTAATAAACGAGTTTTGAGCGAAAATAACTTTATATGTACCCTTCTAAAAAACACAGATTTTGCCCAAAATTTTGAGTATTTCTGATATTTTTTTGATTGAAGGTCAAGTGTTTTTTTGCCGCGAAGGATGGCTACAGGCAATGCTATAACCTGCCCCTGTTTAATTCCTGTTTCTTCGGTTAGCTGATTATCTCCAAGCATAGTAAAGCTGCCGTCATTTGCTATATCAACTATCCGATGCAACACATAATGACCATCACTTCGCTTGTAAAACGCCATATCCCCTACCTTCAAGGTCTGACCCATATATGCGGTGAGAACTATGCCGTCCTTTTGGTTTCTGATAAAAGGTGCCATACTGTTGCCAACAGCAGTAATTATGACGTTTTTGCCTTCGTCAAAAAAGGAACTTATAATAGGAATTAATTCCTCCATCGGGTAATAGTTTTGTTTTTTCATTTAAACTAACCTTCCAAAAGATTATAGTTTTTAAGAAGTTGTAAAAATGATGCTACATCCTCTTTGGCCTGTTGCTTAGTTATACCGTAATTGCTGATAAGAATCGCTTCAAGCTCATCCTTACTGACCTCACTCATAAGAGCCTCAAATATTATTTTTGAGCTGCCTTTTAAGGATACCGCATGCCTTAGGTCTGCAGTATCCTTATTTACATAAACAGCAACCGTTTCATTGCCTATTTGTTTTAAAACAAAGGTTTCCTTTAATTTCATTGTTATTTTACCATATTAATTTTAAATTCAAATGTAATTTGCTTATCACTAAAGCGATATTGTTCCATTAGTGCCGGACCGCAGGAATTGGAGCCGAGTCCCGAATTCTTATAGTCTATTCTAAGGTGCACAAGTCCGTCCGATTTAAGTTCATCTGTGTGTGTCGCTGCTTCAATCATATCTGCATTATAGTTTGAAACATTTGCCTCAAAGCTCTCGCCCGTAAACCTGAGAGAGCCAATTTGAAGCTCGCGTACATTAAAATGGTTTCCATGCTCCTGAGGACGAACATAATTCACATATTCTTTGTCGGAGTTCGAGGTGTAACGACCCATAATAGAGCCATGATACGCATCACAATAACTCTCATGCGGACCATAACCGAAATAAGAAAACTCTTTATTATCGGAGGTAAGGGTAAACTCAAAGCCGAGTCTTGGAAGCCAATAAACCTCCTCGCGAATCACACCGCCAAGCACAAAACAAACCTCTCCGTTTGCATCAACAGTAACATCCAGTTTGTAATTAAAATACGGCATGTGCGATACGCCCGAAAGTGCGCCGTCAACTATGATATGGTTTCCGCTTAAGGTGCAGCTATAAACCTTTGAGAAATTGCGGTTGATGTTTTCACCCTGCCAAATGTTATCGGTTGCCCAGTAGGCCCGTACATTTCTTTCATTGTCGGTGGGGGCACGCCAGGTGGTAAGTTTTGTTACACCTGCAAGATTCTCCTTGCCATCAATCTTCATAGAGGTGAAGTTTCCGTAGTGCTTTGAGAAAACATATTCGAAGTTTTCGCCCTTAACAATGATTTCATATTCTTTTTCTGTAAACTCAGGAGCCTTAGGGCAAACGGGCTCGACAATCTTTTGCATTTGAAGTTCATGCTGAGTCCTTGCCCATTCCTTGCCGCCTTTATATATATAGCAGGTTAAAAATGCACCAAGCTTGCCTGTGAGGTTTGGAATTTCAAGGTTAATATCTGCATTTTGGTGAGGCTCAATATCGAGGTTCATCTTCTTTTCCTCTACAATTTTACCATCAAGCTCGATTTTAACAACGAATTCGAATTCGTTAAGGTTTGTGAAATCAAGACGGTTTGTAACTGTTAAAACACCATTTTCGAATGTTGTTCTGATTGGCTGGTAGGCGGCCTTAACCTCATATGAGCCTGCTTTTAGAGAGCGGTCGGAAAAAACCATACCGTCACAGCAGAAATTGCCGTCATGGGTAAGCTCGCCTTCAAAATCGCCTCCGTATTTTTGCACTCCGTCAACAATAACCGTATGGTCTGTCCACTCCCAGACACAACCGCCTATAAGTTTGTCGTGAGCATCGAACATCTCGTTATAATAATAAACGTCTCCGGGTCCGTTACCCATAGCATGAGCATACTCGCAAAGGAATACAGGCATATTTATTTTAGGGTCATTGGCAAATTCCTCAATTGCCTGGATGGACGGATACATTCTTGAATATACATCGGCATTTTCAATAACACCCTTACGCGAAGCATCTTCGCAGTGGGCAAGACGCCCGTCGCCAAGGCCTCTGAGGTAGTCCACCATAGCCTTATGGTTGGGTCCATGTGCACTTTCATTTCCTGTTGACCACATAATTATAGAGGGGTTGTTGCGGTCACGAAGAACGGCACGCTCCATACGCTCAAGATGTTCTTTTTTCCATTCGGGCTTTGTGCCGAGCCAATCTAAGCTTTCAGAGTCGTAAACATAGGGCACATTAGCTCTTCTTCTAACAATACCATGCGTTTCAATATCTGTTTCTAAAATTACGTAAAAGCCTAAGCGGTTACAAAGACTTAAGAAATATGGAGTAGGCGGATAGTGCGAAGTTCGAATACAGTTAATGTTGAGTTCCTTCATTAAAAGCAGCTCTTTTTCTAACTCTTCATTGGTTTCACACCACCCGTTTGTGGGGTGAGTGTCATGGTGGTTTACACCGTGAAGCTTAACTGAATTTCCATTGATTAAGAGCTGATATGTGTTTGATACCTCAATTTTGCAGAAACCTGTTTCAATATCGATAATCTCTCCGTCTTTTTCAAGTCTTACGGTGTATACATAGGGTTTTTCCGCATTCCAAAGAATAGGATTCTCTACCCCTATCTCAGTCTTTTCACCCTTTGCTGTGCCTATAACCTTTCCTTCCATATCGAGAAGTGTTACTTCTGCGGCAGCGCCTGCATCTACTGTTACCTTTCCTTCTGCAGAAACAACATGAACATCAACAAGATGTCCGGTAGGTCTTTGAAGGATATATGTGTCGCGGAAAATACCATTAAAACGGAAGAAATCCTGGTCCTCAAGATAACTTCCAACGCACCATTTAAGAACCTTTACGCGAAGGGTGTTTTTACCCTCCTTCACAAAGGTCGTAATGTCAAATTCTGCCTGAAGATGGCTTCCCTGTGTAAATCCCACATAATTATCGTTAACATACACAAAGGCACAAGAAGAAACGCCCTCAAGGACATAATACACCTTGCCCCAAATACTGTTGAGATTAAAATCACGCTCATATACACCGCAAGGATTGTCATCGGGAACAAACGGAGGGTCATAAGGATAAGGATAATTAATGTTTGTGTAATTTGGGTTTTCGTAACCAAGCGCCTGCCAGCAGGAAGGTACCTTTATTGTATCCCACCTTTCGATTTTCTCCGGAACATCGATATCGCGGGTAAAATAGGCAAAACGCCAGTCACCGTTTAAAAGATTATATTCGCTTTTTCCCATAGGAATATAATAACTCCTTTGAGATAAACGATTTTCACTGGTTTTTAAAATGTTTTCGTATATTCTCATACTGATTCCTCGCATATAAAAATATTTTACTAACTGTAGTATACCTTTGACCTTTTACGTTTGTCAAGGAAATATAGATTGTTATATTATAATCTGTAAAAATAAAAAAATAATGGTTATTTTAAAATTAACTCTTCTATTTTGGGGAAATATTTGGTATAATAAATTTACATATAAACTTTAAAAGGTGTACATTTATGACGGTTACCATAGACGGACTTAAAATTAATTATACTGACCAAGGTGAAGGCACACCCGTTTTACTGCTTCACGGTTGGGGTTCTTCCTGCGATGTATACAAGGGTTTTATAAATACACTTAAAGCTCGTTGCAGGCTGGTTGCACCCGACTTTCCCGGTTGTGGCGGAAGCGACACTATGAGTGAACCTTGGACTCTTCAAGACTACTGCAATTTTGTTTTGAAATTTATGAAAGAAACAGGTCTTGAAAACCCTATAATGATGGGCCATTCCCACGGTGGTAGAGTTGCAATGTATATGGTTGCAACAGGTATGGTAAACCCAAAAAAAATTGTGCTTTTAGATGCCGCAGGGCTTATACCTAAAAAAAGTTTTAAGCAGAAATTTAGAGCCAAAAGCTTTAAAGCAATAAAAGCAATACTTACCTTACCCATAGTTCGTAATTTTTCGTCTTCTCTTTTAGATAAAGCAAGACGCCACTACGGCAGTGCTGATTACAATGCGGCACCTGAGGTGCTCCGAAAAACCCTTGTTTCTCTTGTTAACACAGATATTCGAGATGTTCTGCCGAATATTAAGTGCCCCACCCTACTTATCTGGGGCGAAAACGACACCGCTACTCCCCTTGCTGATGCAAAGGTTATTGAAAGTCTTATTGAAGATGCGGGGCTTTGCGTAATTAAAGGCACGGGACATTTCTCCTTTATTGAGCGACCATATGAGGCTAACGCCATTATAAACAGTTTTATTTAGAGGTTTGTTTATGATTTTATCTGCAATCGCAATGATTATCGCCATTATTTCGGGGCTTTTAGGTCTTGTAAGGCAATACCAAATGCTTCAGCAAAATTCTTATTTTGCCTCCCGTTATTTTGGCTGGTTAAAAGGCAATCTTTCGGCTTTTGTCCTTGTTTTAAGGGGTTTTGCTATGGCACTTGCCATACTTGCCGCTTCGTTTGGCGAAAATATTCTTAAAGAAAGCCTTACACTTTTTGCCGCAGTAGCCCTTTATTTTGGTTGGAAGAGTGCTTCTCTTAATGCTTCTTCCATAAAAAAACTGGTCTGGACCGCAAGAATTAAAAGAATGTTTGCCTTTTCCTTGGTATTACTTTTATTGCTTGGTGTACTAGGTCTTGTTGTAGGCGGTACTATCGGCTCGGTTCTTTTAACCGTTTTAATCCTGCTTACCATATTCCCTGAAACCCTTTGCGTCTTATCCTTAACGGCATTAAAGCCGGTTGAAAAATCTTATGCTAGCTATTATATAAGCGATGCTAAGAAAATTCTTTCTTCATCAAGAGATATAAAGGTTATAGGAATTACCGGTTCATTTGGAAAAACGAGCACAAAATATATTCTATCCAGAATTTTAAGCGAAAAGTACAATGTGCTTCACACACCGGAGAGTTTTAACACACCTATGGGTGTTGTTCGCACAATTAGGGAAAGCCTTAGGGCAGATACCGAAATTTTCGTTTGTGAAATGGGGGCAAAAAACGTCGGTGATATTAAAGAAATTTGCGATATTGTTCACCCCGACCACGCTCTTATAACCTCGGTTGGTGCTCAGCACCTTGAAACCTTTAAAACAGTAGAAAACGTTTTTAAAACAAAGTTTGAACTTTATGATGCCGTAAAAGCAAAGGACGGTCTTGTTTTTGCAAACGGCGACAATAAAATTATATCCGACAACGCGGATAAAACTGTAATTTTATATTCGACCGACAACAAGACCAAATACTATGCCGAAAACATAAACGCCTCAAGACACGGTGCGACTTTTGATATAGTTTTGGATAAAACCAAAATTTCGGTTACAACAAAACTTCTTGGACGTCACAACGTTTTAAATATTGTCGGTGCCGCCGCTCTTGCCTTTAATCTTGGGGTTGAGCCCGACGATATCGCCTTTGCTATATCACGACTTAACCCTACCGAGCATCGACTTGAAATGAAGGGCTCTGTGAAGGGCTCGCTCTTAATTGACGATGCTTACAATGCAAATCCCGAGGGTTGCCTTGAGGCCGTAAATGTATTAAACTCTTTTAGCGGTATGAAAAAGGTTATAATTACCCCCGGACTTGTTGAGCTCGGTGAAAAGGAATTTGAGTGCAACAAGGACTTAGGTCGCGCGGCCGCCTTGGTTTGCGACAAGATAATTTTTGTTGGCAAAAAACGCAGCGAGCCTTTAGTTCAAGGGGCTCAGGAAACAAACTTTAGCCCCGATGATATGTATATTGCATCATCCTTTATGGAGGCTATGGAAATTTACTCGACCTTTGCGGACGAAAATACCGTCGTTTTACTTGAAAACGACCTTCCTGATAACTATCTTAAATAAGGTGTGAAATTTTTATGAAAACTACCGTTGCTTTTATTTTCGGTTGCCGTTCGGTTGAACACGAGGTGTCTATTATCTCGGCGGTTCAGGCTATGCGCTCTATAAACAGAGAAAAGTATGATATTGTCCCTGTTTACGTGACCAAAAACGGCGAAATGTACTGGAGCGAAAAGATGTTTGAAATAGAGCCCTTCCGCGATATGAAAACTCTTCTTGCAGATGCCGAGCCTGTAACACTTTTAAAATCGGGTAAGGATGTTGTGCTTAAATTCTTAAATAATAAGATGTTCGCAAAGAAAAAGGATATCGTTATAAACGTTGCCTTCCCCGTTGTTCACGGAACAAACTGTGAGGACGGAACACTTCAGGGATACCTTGAGTTTTTGGGTCTGCCTTATGTTGGCTGTGATGTTTTGTCTTCCTCAGTTGGTATGGATAAGGCGGTATTTAAATACGTTATGAAAGCCGCCGAACTTCCGGTACTCGATTGCATCTGTTTTTATGCAAGAGAATATGCAAAGAAAAGTGACGAAATTATAGAAAAAGCCGAAAAAGAGATTGGATACCCTATGATTGTAAAGCCTGTTAACCTTGGCTCCTCGGTTGGTATTTCCAAGGCATCAAACAAAGCGGCCCTTTTAGATGCTATTGATTTAGCCGTTTCTTTCTCGGATAAAGTTCTGATAGAGCACGCTGTTTCGGCTATTAGGGAGATTAACTGCTCGGTAGTCGGCGACGCAGATGCCTGCGAAGCATCTGTTTGCGAAGAACCCTTTATGAACGATGAAATTTTATCTTATGAAGATAAATATATGTCAAATTCCAAGTCTTCCGGTAGCAAGGGTATGGCATCACTTTCAAGAAAAATTCCTGCTGATATAAGCGAGGAAAAGAGTGAAGAAATCAGAAATCTTGCAAAGGCGGTATTCAAAGCGCTTGGTGCCGCAGGTGTTGTAAGAATAGACTTTATTATTGATACAGATACCGACAAGGTTTACGTGAATGAGATAAACACCATTCCCGGTTCCCTTTCCTTCTACTTATGGGAAGCAACTAATCTTCCATACAGCGAACTTTTAGATAGGCTTATTTCCCTTGCATTTAGAAGGAGCAGAAACCGCGACAATCTTACCTTTACGATAGATACCAATATTCTGTCCGGTGTTTCCTTTGGCTCTAAGGGCGCGAAAGGAAGTAAACTTTAATGGATAATAATGATAGGCAAAAATACGGCACCCTTACCGGTGTCGTAGGAATTTGTTCCAATTTGGTTTTATTTGCCATAAAGCTTTTTGCGGGGCTTGTTTCTTCTTCTATCTCAATTATTGCCGACGCCTTTAACAATTTATCGGATATGGGTTCTTCCCTGGTTACCATGTTCGGCTTTCATTTAGCGTCTAAACCTGCAGACCCTGACCACCCCTATGGTCACGGAAGATACGAATACATATCAGCCTTTATTGTATCCGGCCTTATTTTTATGGTGGGACTGGAACTGCTTAAGAGTTCTATTGATAAAATACTTAAACCGGAAAAACTTGAATTTACCATTTTGTCAATTGTTATACTTGCAGTATCGATTGTGGTTAAGTTTTGGATGTATTTTTACTATAAAAAGGTTGGAAAAAAGATAAATTCGGCAGCTATTCTTGCCACGGCACAAGACTCGCTAAACGATGTTCTTACCACCTCGGCCATACTTGTTTCGGTAATAATTATGATGCTTACAGGTATAAATCTTGATGCATACGTCGGTCTTGTGATGTCCTTTTATATTATTTGGTCGGGCTTTAAAACTGCAAAAGAAACCATTAACCCTCTGCTTGGAGAGCCTGTTGACGAAGAGACTGCAAAGATTTTAGAACATGAGATTATGAGCTTTGACGGGTTTTTAGGTGTTCACGACCTTATGGCTCATAATTATGGGCCTGGAAGATGTTTTGCTTCTGTGCATGTGGAGGTTCCTGCCAATATAGATATTGTAAAATGCCATGAACAAATAGACCTTTGTGAAAAGATTGTGTTTGAGCGTACCGGCGTACTTCTTACCATACATATGGACCCTGTTGAAACCGACAATGAAAAGCTAACCGCCGCCAGAACAGCCGTCGCACAACAGATAAAAACTATTCACCCCTCGCTTACCATTCACGACTTTAGAATGACGCCTAAAAGTGACGAGCGAACAAACCTTATTTTTGACGTTGTTTTGCCGGTTGATTTAGCCGACAGTAAGCAAAATGTTAAAAAAGAGATTGAAAAAATTGCAAAAGAAATTGACCCAACATATAAATGTGTAATAACATTTGACTTTGATTATACATCAAAAAATTGACATATTTTATCAAAGTATGTATAATTATTTATAGTGCAAAATATTAAAAATCTATTTTGAAAGGGTGGTTTTATGCCAGTTGTAATTACAGCCATTGTTCTTGTTATTTTGTTTTTTTGCCTTAAGGTTGTTCCTCAGGCAACAGAATACGTTATTGAACGTCTTGGTAAATATCAAAAGACATGGAGCGCGGGACTTCACTTTTTAATTCCTGTTATTGACCGTGTTTCAAAGAGAGTTACCCTTAAAGAACAGGTGCTCGATTCTCCCCCGCAGCCCGTTATTACAAAGGATAACGTTACAATGCAGATAGACACCGTTGTTTATTTCAAGGTGTTCGATGCAAAGCTTTTCACATATGGTGCAGTTAATCCTATAAGCGCACTCTCTAACCTTACCGCTACTACCCTTCGTAATATTGTTGGTGAGCTTGAACTCGACGATACCCTCACTTCTCGCGATACAATCAACGGAAAGATGACCGATATACTCGATTCGGCAACCGACCAATGGGGTATTAAGGTAAACCGCGTTGAACTTAAAAATATTATTCCTCCCTCTGAAATTCAGAATGCAATGGAAAAGCAGATGAAGGCAGAACGCGACCGTAGAGAGACCTTACTTGAAGCACAGGGTCACAAGGCCGCTGTTATAACCCGTGCCGAAGGTGATAAGCAGGCTATGATTCTTGCCGCCGAAGGTGAAAGAGATGCAAGAATTGCCAGAGCCGAAGGTGAAGCAAAAGCCGTTCTTCTTGCCCGTCAGGCAGAGGCTGACGGAATTGCCGCACTAAAGGCTGCAGGCGCCGATGCCGCTGTACTTGAACTTAAAAAGTACGATGCTCTCGTTGCTATGTCCAACGGAAAGGCTTCAAAGATTATCGTTCCAACCGATACTGTTGAAATGGTAAACAGAAACGTTATCTTCTCCGAAACATCGGGTGTTGGAGATGTAACTCCTCCGGCAAAGGATGAGCCCGCAAAGTCTAAAAAAGACGTTTGCTGTGACTGATAAAAAATCAAGAAGCGTGGTAGATACCACGCTTCTTTTTATTTTGTGTGTTTGATTGGTGTAAAATGATTTTCGATTACCTTTATATCGGGAAAGGCTTTCTTAAGCTCCTTTGCTAAAGGCTCTACTATAATGTCCTCGGTGTTAAAGTGGCCTGCATCAAGAAGCACCATGCCGATGGAGTGAGCATCTAAGAACACATCGTGCTTAACATCGGCTGTAACAAAGGCATCTACCCCTGTTTCAGCAACTTCGCCGAGCATACTGCCGCCACTTCCCGAGCAAACCGCTACCCTTTTAATATGAGAATTTGTTCCAACGTATTTTACAGGCAGATTTAAGATTGAACTAACCTCTTTAGCAAAGTCATCGGCAGAGATAGGCTCCTTTGTTTCGCCTATTCTGTAAACAAAGCCTTCGCTATCGGTTACTTTCTCGATATTTTCAAGTCCTATTACCTTTGCTAAGGTTTCGTTTATTCCGCCGTCGGCCTGGTCGAGATTTGTGTGGGCAGAAATTACCGAAATATCATTTCGAATAAGGCGGTAAACTATGGATTCGTCAGTTACCTTTTTAAGAGGGTCGAAAATAACGGGATGATGCGAAACGATAAGATTTGCACCCTTTTCTACCGCCATACTTACCGCTTCCTCGGTACAGTCAAGGCAAACTACAATGCCTGTAACAGCACTATCAAGCGAGCCTACTAAATGGCCCGCATTGTCATATGAAAGGGCTGAGGAAAAATCGTATTTTTCATTTAAAAAGGTATAAATATCATTTACAGTCATTTATTTCACCTTGAAGGAATCTTTAAGGGCAACTGTACGGTTGAATACGAGGTCATCTGCGGTAGAATCCTTATCTAAACAGAAATAACCCTGTCTCATAAACTGGAAGCCCTCGCCTACCTTAGCATCTTTAAGGCTTTTTTCAATTTTACAACCGGTAAGCACTGTTAAAGATTCGGGGTTTAGATTATCGGCAAAGGAAGAAACGCCCTCTTCATCGGACGGATTTTCAACATTGAAAAGTCTGTCATAGAGACGGATAGTAGCATCAACACAGTGGTCTGCACTTACCCAATGAAGCGTTCCCTTAACCTTTCTGCCGTCGGGTGATTCTCCACCGTAGGAAGCAGGGTCATAGGTTACGTGAACACAGGTGATATTTCCGTTTTCATCCTCTTCGTGAGAAGCGTATTTAACAAAATATGCGCCCTTGAGTCTAACTTCCTTAGTGGGACAAAGGCGGAAATACTTTCCTGGGGGATTTAGCATAAAGTCATCCTGCTCAATATAGATAGTGTTTGAGAAGGTAACTGTCTTATTGCCGAGTTCGGGCTTGTTGGGGTTGATTTCAACCGAAATTTCCTCAGTCTTATCGGCAGGATAGTTGTCAACAACAACCTTTAAGGGACGAAGAACCGCCATTGCTCTGTCGGCATTTGTATTAAGGTCGTCTCTAACACAGGACTCTAAAAGGGCGTAGTCGATAACACTGTACGCCTTGCTTACGCCGATTTTCTCAACGAAATTTCTAATTGCAGCGGCGGGATATCCTCTTCTTCTCATACCGCAAAGGGTAGCCATTCGAGGATCATCCCAACCCGAAACGAGGTTATCGTTTACAAGTTTTAAGCATTTTCTCTTAGAGGTTAAGGTATAGTTTACGTTCATTCTTGCAAACTCTATCTGGCGAGAGGGCTCGGAGAGTTCCAGTTTTTCAAGGAACCAGTTATAAAGGGGTCTGTGATTTTCAAACTCAAGTGAACAAAGAGAATGGGTTACACCCTCTTTGGTATCAGAGAGAGGATGAGCAAAGTCGTACATAGGATATACGCACCACTTGTCACCTGTTCTGTGGTGGGTTGCTTTCATAATGCGGTAGATTACGGGGTCGCGCATATTGATATTGGAAGAAGCCATATCAATTTTCGCACGAAGAACCATAGCACCGTTATCAAACTCGCCTGCAGTCATACGAGCGAAGAGGTCTTTGGACTCTTCTATGGGTCTGTCTCTGTAGGGGCTGTTCTTACCTGCTTCGGTAAGGGTGCCACGCATTTCTCTGATTTCGTCGGGGGTGGACTCATCAACATAAGCAAGGCCCTTGTCGATAAGCTTTACTGCGCACTCATAGATAAAATCAAAATAATCGGAAGCAAAATAAACGTTGTCCCAGTTGAAACCAAGCCACTTGATGTCTTCCATAATAGCATCTACATACTCGACGTCCTCTTTTGTGGGATTTGTGTCATCAAGTCTGAGATTGCATTTTCCGCCGTATTTTTCAGCGGTGCCGAAGTCTATGCAGATAGCCTTGGCATGACCGATATGAAGATAGCCGTTAGGTTCGGGGGGAAAACGAGTCTGAACTCGGCTGTACACGCCCTCGGCTAAATCTTTATCTATAAAATCGTAAATAAAATTTGACGGGGTAGATACTACCTCTTCGTTTATTATTTTTTCAATTGCCATAATATTCTCCTAAATATTAGAAATAGCATCTTGTAAACGCTTTACACATTCATCTTTGCCTAAAACCTGCATAATACTGCAAAGGTCGGGAGTATTTCTTCTGCCTGTTACGGCGATACGAAGAATGGTAGATAAATCTCCCGCGCTTCCCTTATAGGCTTCTTTATTAGCCTTGTATTCCTTGGTTTCTGCCGCAAAGCCAAGAGAGGGTGCAATTTCCTTAATTTTAGCAAACCACTCTTCCTTGGTGTCCTCTGCCGAGTAAACCTCGATATATTTTTGGAGGAATGCCTTTATATCAGCAGCCTCAAGATTCTCCGGGAACTCATAAGAAGGGGTGTAAAGTTCGCTATAGAAATATGAGCAATATTCCTTTGCCTCATTCCACTTAGCAATATCCTTACGGGGCTTTGGGCAATCTCTGTCGATTGCGAAAACAGATTTTGTAAACTCGACGTCACGGGTAAGAATTTCGTAAAATTCGGGGTCAAATTCCTTAGCCCAATCGGTAAGTTTAGCTACAACGGTTTCGCTGTTCATTGTAGAAACAATGTTCTTGGAAACGTCGTTTAACTTGTCGTTATCGAACAGAGCTCCCGATACCGACATCTTTTTAAGGTTGAACTTAAACTTCTGTCGGGGCTCATTAGGATTAGCGCGGCGCCAGTCTTCAAACTCGGAAGATGCGATGGTCATAAGATACTCAATAACGCTCTTTGCATCGTAACCTTCTTCTGCAAAGTAGTAAACTGCAGCCTCGGGGTCCTTACGTTTAGAAATTTTGCGCTTTGCACCGTTATCAAGCTTCATAATAGGCGCAACGTGACAGAACTTAGGCGGCTTAAATCCTAAAAGTTTAAAGAGCTGAATGTGTTTGGGAACAGAGGAAAGCCACTCGTCACCGCGAATTACGTGGGTAGTACGCATAAGGTGGTCATCTACCGCGTGGGCAAAGTGATAAGTGGGGATTCCGTCGGATTTGAGAAGAACAAAATCTTCATCGTTTTCGGGGAGTTCTACCTTTCCCTTAATACCGTCGTCCACAAAGATTCGGTGCTCTTCGTTTCCGGGAGACTTAAGACGGATAACGTAGGGCTTGCCCTCGTCAATAAGTGCTTTTGCCTCTTCTACGGTTATATTTCTGTGAACGGCATATTCACCGTGATAGCCTGTTCTAATCTTATTTTTCTCTTGCTCTTCCCTTACTGCAGAAAGCTCCTCTGCGGTACAAAAACAAGGATAAGCCAAACCTTCTTTTACAAGTTTTTTAGCAAAGCACTGATAAATTTCAGCACGTTCGCTCTGTTTATATGGAGCATAGTCGCCTTTTTGCTCGGTGGGGGTGACAAAGCCCTCATCAATATTAATGCCGAAACGGATAAGACCGTTTATGATATCATCAATACCGCCCTCAACCTCACGCTTTTTATCGGTATCTTCAATTCTTGTATAGAAAACACCACCCGTTGAATCGGCAGTAATACGATTAACAAGCGCCATAAACAGCGTGCCAAGATGTAGATAACCTGTGGGGCTTGGGGCAATTCTAACAACCCTTGCGCCCTCGGGTAAATTTCTTTCGGGATATTTTTCTTCGTAAAATTCGGGCTCTTTATCGATATGACCGAGAAGAAGTTCGGCCATTCTTTCAAAATCGTTCATATTAGCTCCTGTTTTCTATTTTCTTAAAAGTTTATTAAGTTCGTCCATAAAGGTATTTATATCTCTGAACTGACGGTAAACACTTGCAAATCGAACGTAGGCAACCTCGTCGATTTCCTTTAGTTTAAGCATTACAAGCTCACCTATCTTTTCACTTGATACCTCGCGGTCGAGTGTGTTTTGAATCTCAGCTTCAATATCGTCTACCGCACGTTCTATTGTATCCAAAGACACGGGACGCTTCTCGCAAGCCCTTACCATACCGTTGATAATCTTTTCTCTGGCAAAGGTCTGACGGGTCTTGTCCTTCTTAATAACAATAATCGGAAGACTTTCAATAATCTCATAGGTAGTAAAACGGCGGCCGCAACTTAAACACTCTCTGCGGCGTCTGATACGCTCTCCCTCGTCGGTAGGACGGGAGTCGATAACCTTGCTTTCTTCAAATGCACAAAACGGACACTTCATAAACTTGTCACCTCATTACATTAGTAGTTATATTTTACCACAATATTTTGTTAAAAACAAGAATTTTATGTTGCCAAAACGCTATATAACTGTTAAAATAATTTAAAATTAACACACAAGGAGAATAAATATGAGTTTTCAGACCTCTGCACCCGTAAAAGGCGACACCATTGCAGTTATGCACACCAATATGGGTGATATTAAAATTAAACTTTTTAAAAATGAAGTTCCCCGCACCGCACAGAACTTTATTGAGCTTGCTAAAAAGGGATATAATAACGGAAATATCTTCCACAGAGTTATTAAGGATTTTATGATTCAGGGCGGTGACCCCACCGGTACAGGTATGGGCGGAGAGAGTATTTACGGGGAAAAGTTCGAGGATGAGTTCGACGCTTCTCTCCACAATATCCGCGGTGCATTATCCATGGCTAACGCAGGACCCAACACTAATGGAAGTCAGTTCTTTATCGTTCAGGCGGACACCTGTCCCGAGACTATGCTTTCCCAGATGGAACAGCTTGTTGACAGAGGTTTCCCACGCGATACTATCGAAGATTACAAGGCTTTGGGCGGCACCCCTTGGCTCGACTTTAAGCACAGCGTTTTTGGTCAGGTTTATGAGGGTATGAGCGTTGTTGACGATATTGCAAACGTTCGTTGCGGCGCAGGCGACAGACCTATGTACGACGTTGTTATTGAAGGCATCGATATTGAGCAAATTTAAGTTTATAAAAAGACACCTCGGTCCATAATAAGACCGAGGTGTTTTATTTTGAAAAAATTCATTACCGTTTTAGTTCTTTTTTCGGCAATATGCTATTTTACTATTCTTGCTTTATTAACAGCAATTATAGTTTGGCTGTTTTAAGGCTCGAACTGTTCAAAAATTGAAATGTAGCCCTCTTTTTTTGCGGTTTCGTGGTCCTTTGAGCTTTTTATTGTCCAACAAACAGGCTGAAGACCCCAGAACTTTATGCATATCCTGTTGAAAATTATATTTCTGTCCTCAAATTTATAGGCTATGAAATCGGGGGCGGTAATAAAATTAAGAACAAGTGCGGTAAGCACCAATTGAAGAGGTAGAGAAAGACCCGATTTTTCTTTAGTAAAGTTTTGTGAGAGTTGTCCTCTGGTAATATCAGGACGGTTTTTTCTAAGCCAAAGAAGAGGTCTTGGGTCGAAAGATTCAATACAATATGCACCCTTGTAGTCCTGTAATGCATCTACCACCGCTTCGCAAAGTTTTGGTGCGTTGCCCTCGGCCTTAAGTTCAATTATAAGGGGTACCTTTCCGTCAACAAGTTCTAAAACCTCTAAAAAGGTTGGGATGCAGTTGTCGGTACCCTCGAGTTTATAATCTTTTAGGGTAGCAAGGGTTAAATCCTTAATATTGCCCGAGACCCCTGCGGTACGGTCCAGAGTGTTGTCGTGAAATACGGCTAGACCGCCGTCGGATAGCAGATGCACGTCGAGTTCTATTCCGTATCCCTTTTCTACGGCACGCTTAAAGGCCGGCATACTGTTTTCGGGAATATTCGGTTTGTCGTGAAGCCCCCTATGCGCAATATCAAAGCCCAAAATTCCCTCGAAACGCTTTTTTCCGCCCCTGCCCGAAAGCAAGACAAGCAAAAGCAAGGCTAAAACAAATAATGTGGCAAAAAAATAAATCATTTACGTCACCTATTACAATTTATTTAAAGAGATGTTCCCTATTACGCTGTTTTTATGGTATAATAATAACACACTAGACTTGTGCTTGTAAATGTTTTTAAAGAAAGGATTTTAAAAATGTCTGTTATAAACGTTACCAAAGATAATTTTGAAGAAATTAAAAATAGTGAAAAGACCGTTTTGCTTGACTTTTACGCTGACTGGTGCGGTCCCTGTCGTATGGTTGCGCCTATAATTCACGAAATTGCCGAGGAAAATCCTCAGTACGTGGTTGGCAAAATCAACGTTGATGACGAGTCTGAACTTGCTATGGCTTTTGATGTTATGACTATTCCTACTATTGTAGTTATTAAGGGCGGCGAGGTTGTAAATCAAGTGTCCGGCGTTAGACCCAAAGCGCAAATTCTATCCCTTCTTGAAGGTTAAACGCTATGGAGCATATTTATGACAGTATAATTATAGGCGGCGGGCCCGCGGGATATACCGCCGCCCTCTATGCCGCAAGGGCAGGGCTCGATACGGCAGTTATAGAAAGAATGTCGGTTGGTGGTCAGATGACCCTTACGGGAGACATTGAAAACTACCCCGGTTTTGATGAGGGTATTGACGGCATTACTCTTGGTATGAAGATGCAGTCAGGTGCCGAGAAATTTGGAGTGCAAACCGTTTACGATGAGGTTTTATCGGTGGATTTTAGAGGAGAGGTGAAAAAGGTTGTTACCTTTGGCGGTGAATATCTCGCCAGAACGGTAATTATTGCAAGCGGAGCCAATCCAAGAGAATTAGGTCTCGAAAATGAAGTGAGCTTTACAGGCAAAGGAGTACATTATTGCGCCCACTGTGACGGCCGATTTTATAAGGATAAAACGGTAGTTGTGGTAGGTGGCGGAAACTCTGCCGCGGCCGACGCCCTTTACCTTTCGCGCCTGGTCAAAAAGGTTTATCTTGTACACAGAAGAGATACTCTAAGAGCCACCAAAATATATCACGAGCCGCTCCTCAAAGCAGATAACATAGAATTTTTATGGAACTCCGAGGTAACCGAGCTTATCGGTGACAAAAAGCTTTCTGCAGTTAAAGTCAACGGTGAAATACTTGATGTAGACGGCGTTTTTATAAGCATAGGCAGACGACCTGCTACCGAGTTCTTAAAGGGCATTTTACCTATTGATGAACAGGGATATATTATAGCGGGAGAGGACACAAAAACCGCTATCCCGGGCGTGTTTGCCGCAGGTGACGTGAGAACAAAAACACTTCGACAAATTGTTACCGCCGTTTCCGACGGCGCAGTCGCCGCAAGTCAGGCAGAAGAATATTTATCAAAATAAAAAGGAGCCGAGCGGCTCCTTTTTTCTATGACTTTTTGCGGATTATAAAGTAACTTATCCAGTAAAAAATTAGTAGTGCGCAAACGGTCAGACCAAGTATATTTACTAAATCTGACTTTCCGAGTATTTGAAGAATGATAATTGCGATACAGCAAAGCATTATATAAAGACTGAAAGAAAAGCTTTTCGCTTTGTTGGAGATAGAAATATTTCGTTCATCCGTTTCACGAATTTCCTGTTTTTTTATGGTTTCATCGTTTTTGCTTATTAAGAAATACTGCTTTACTCTTGCTATTCCAATTACTGCAAAGGCAAAGCCGAGAGAAGAAAAATATTCATTCTCCATTTTGGTGATAAATGCGGTTGCTATTAAAGCGACTCCTAAAACAATATAGCTTATTGCAATATAAAGTCGAGTTCTGAGTTTTTTCTTAAAATCCATTACTGTTCCTCCTCATATATAAAGATTTTTTCAATTTCGGTGCCAAAATATTTAGCAATTTTAAAGGCGAGCTGAAGAGATGCGTTATATTTCCCGTTTTCAAGAGAAATTATAGTTTGGCGTGTAACACCGACAGCTAAAGCTAAATCCTCCTGTGTTGCTCCCTTTTCTTGTCTTAAATCCTTTATCCTGTTATTCAAAACGCCACCTCCAAAAAGTAAAGTATGCTTTACAATTCATATTATACCAATTAATTTCTAAATGTCAAGTATATTTTACATTTTCAAATAAAAAAAGAGGCTTATCTTTTCAGATAAACCTCTTTATGGCAGGGGCGGAAGGAGTCGACCGTCTGCTTCGCATACTTTTGGCTTGTCGACCCAACGCCTCGCGTTCGGTACCCGACTTCACCGCTCTGTCAAGAAAACAGTACCCCGTACTGTTTTCTTGTGTGCCAGACCCTCTCGGGTTCAACTCCGATATAAAAGAAAAAAGTTCATCCCAAAGGATGAACTTTTGGCAGGGGCGGAAGGAGTCGAACCCTCTTTGATGGTTTTGGAGACCACTGTTAAACCGTTTAACTACGCCCCTAAATAAATTTGGGAAAATGGTGGGCCATCAGGGACTCGAACCCCGGACCGACCGGTTATGAGCCGGTTGCTCTAACCAACTGAGCTAATGGCCCAAATTTATTGCAGCTTGATTATTATACCATATTAAATCATTTTGTCAATATTTTTTTAAAACATAGCAATAATTTTCTTGACTTTAAGTTCTAAAATCAATATAATTGTTTTGCGTTTAAATATGGAGACGTATCGAAGTGGTCATAACGGGGCTGACTCGAAATCAGTTAGGGAGCAATCCCCCGCGAGTTCGAATCTCGCCGTCTCCGCCACGAAAGAAACCTCTTTTGTCTACCAAAAC
>JAGBUU010000029.1 GCA_017630655.1 Clostridia bacterium | reverse complement strand
GGTTATGATATAACCGCCTTTGTAGGTGTAGACTTCTATCTCGCCGTTTTTCAGTGCGGCGTAGATTGTGTTCTTGCCGACGGGAGACCATCGATTTGCTTTCGTGGGTGTTAAGATATCGGGGCATTTTTTGAGCATCTTTTCGTATGCTTCTCTTTGTTTTTCTTGGTTCATTTTAATTCTCCTTGTGTTTTCTTTGCCCGAGAATACACAAAGGTTTTAAGGGTTTTCTCGCATCTATCTCGCAAATTTCTCGCAAAAAATCATTGGTTTTTCAATTTCTCGCAAAATCTACGGACGTATTGCACATTTCAGGGACGGAGAGGGGCGGTGCGGTAGATACTGCCTTTTGCTCGAAATCAGTTAGGGAGCAATCCCCCGCGAGTTCGAATCTCGCCGTCTCCGCCAAAGAAAGAACCGTACCGAGAGGTGCGGTTTTTTCTTTTATATGGCGAGATTCGAAAAGACCGCTTCGGCAAAGCCGAATTGCAACCTTTCATTAAATATAATTTTTCAGCACACTCAGGCCTGTTTCAATTGAGGCAAGGCATTCTTCTTCCCCTTCAAATTCCAAGGTAATCCATCCGTTGTAGCCGCTGTTTTGTAAAATGCGGATGCATTGTTCGACCGGCACAACCCCCTGCCCCAAAACCGTACCGCACAGCCAGTTGTTCCCCGAAGTGGGAAAAAAGCCCTCGGGGCGCTCGGTTTCTTTCTTATACAAAAAATCTTTAACATGTACGTGAAAGGTATATGGCGCCGCCGTTTTAACCGCACTCTCAACGTCGGCATCCACACACAAAAAGTTGCCGATATCACAAAGCCAGCCGTAGTTTTTAAAATTCACGGCGCGAATTAGTGATTCCATACGTTCGGGATGCTGAAAAATATACCCATGATTTTCGGTACAGGTGCGAATCCCTTTACTCAAGGCATACTCGCTTACTCTACGAATATGCGGTGCCATTCGGGTTACGGCATCTTCCCAAGAACACGGTGGATTATCGGGAAGTTTGCCGCATACATCGTGGCGAAAAATTGGAGAACCCAACGCCTCACATACATCCACCAAGGCGCAGACACGTTGCACCTCGCTTTCTATATCCTCCGCCATAAAATTGGCCGGAACGGCATAGGCTACAATCGGCAGCCCGATAGCCTCGCAATACCGACGAATCTCTCTTGCTGTATTTAGAAGGTCTTCCCCCTTCAAATCAAAAAACTCGATTCCCGCAAATCCTATTTCCTTTGCCTTGTCACACAGGTCAAAATAGGTGCAGTTTGTCGCTTTGCGATATTTTAAAAAACTATACGACGATACCGAAATTTTCACCGCAAACAACTCCTTTGTGAAGCATTATACTATTGAGTTTACGTAATTGAGAATCTCTTTAAATTTATCTTTGTCGTCGGTCGGGGCGGTGTATTCGAGACTATATAACCCGCTGTACCCTTGGCGTTTTAGTTTTTCAACCCCGCTTTTTACCTCGGCTATTCCCTGCCCTATATCTACCTCGTGAAGATACCTTCCTTTAAGGGTTCTATGTCCCATAAATCCCTTTTCATCGGTTAAAATCACGTCTTTTATATGCACGTGGGTTGCCCTGCCTTTTACAAGGTTTATAAAATCATCTGCCGTTTCGCCCACAAGATAAATGTTGCCGAAATCGACTAAAATTCCGACCTCTCTGTTTATCTCTTCTAAAAGGCGTTTGTATCTTTGGCAACCGTTAAACAGGTAACCCTGTCCCTCAAAAACAGTTTTTATGCCGAGATTTTTGCAGTAATCGAAAATTTCCCTTGCCGCACCTATGCCTTTAGGAAAAAGTTCATTTTCATAGGGCAAAACCTTACTAGAATCGTCAAACTCATTTGCTATAGTATGATGAAGCATTGTACAACCGAGAATTTTTGCTATATCGGCATATTTTTTTACCGTTTCAATATTATTATCAGAATCTTCCCCAACCAAATTTATAAAAACCGAGAAACAAGGAAAGCCAACACCCTTTTTATCGGCATATTCCTTAAGTTTTACAGCAAAGTCTTTATCGGGTGTTTCAAATTCAAAATAGTTTAAGGGTTCAAGATGTTTGAGGCCATATTCCGATGCTATGTCAACCATTTCATAGTAAGACTCCAGTGAAGAAAACGGGGGCATATAAAGGCACAATTTTTCGTTCATACCACAAACCTCTAATCTTTTTTAACCGTATTATTGTCGGTTACATTTTAGATATTTTTTCAAGTTCTTCTCTAATACCTATATTCTGAGGACAAACCCCCTCACATGCTCCGCATTTAATACAGTCGCAGGCTTTGGGCTTATCTTTTGGGAAGGTTTCTTTTGCCTCGCCGAAGGTGATTTTTGCCGATAAAAACCTGTTTCGCACCGAAAAGAGCTCCGAAATCGGAATACCGAGAGGACAAACCTCGGCGCAATAATTACAGGCCGTGCAAGGAATCTGTCTTACCTCGCGAATTATTTGGCGAACACGGTCGGTTGCTTTTAGTTCATCTTGGTTTAAGGGCGCAAAATCCTTAAAGGTGTTTATATTATCCTTCATCATATCCATGTCGCCCATACCCGAAAGCACCATAAACACATCAGGATAGCTTGCGGCATAGCGAAGAGCATAAGAAGCGTAACTTCCGCCCTTTAAATCATCGAGCACCTTTGCCGCCTTGTCGGGAAGATTTACAAGCACACCACCCTTGACCGGCTCCATAACAATAACCTTTTTCCCGTGTTTTACCGCCACATCATAGCAAGCCTTGCTTTGCACACCGGGGTCATCGAAATCGAGATAATTTATCTGTAGTTGCACAGCCTCTATACAGGGTTGCTCGGTTAAAATCATATCGAGAACGTCGGCAGTATCGTGGAAGGACATTGCGATGTGTTTAACTTTTCCCTCTTCTTTGAGTTTCTTAACAATTTCAAAACTGTTACACTCTTTGTGTTTTGGGTAGGAGTTTCTTGTCAGACAATGGAAAAGATAGAAATCAAAATACTCTACACCGCAAAGTTCAAGCTGACTCTCAAAGAGGGGCACTATATCCTCTTGCCGCTCGAAATACCAGTCGGAAAGTTTGTTGGCAAGCACAAAATCTTCACGATTGTATCTTTTAGCAAGACAGTCACGTATAGCCGTCTCGCTTTTGCCGTCAATATATCCGTGTGCGGTATCAAAATAGTTAAATCCTGCATCTATAAAGGTGTCAATCATTTTGTTGAACTCGTCATAATCAACCTTATCGCCCTTCATTTTTAGGCGCATACACCCGAAGCCAAAATTCTTTTTTACCGTTTCAAAGGACATAACTTATCCTCCTTGTGTTCTAAAACACCTTAGATTTTTTGAATATATCCGTAAGCAGCAGTCCGATTATAATTCCCGCTAAACCCTGAACTGCATTGGCGGGGACGTTGACAAGCGAGGGCACAAATCCGTATAGGAAACTTTCAAACGCAAGATAGCCAAGTATCATCCATATTTCCGCTAAAGCGGCGCCGACAATTCTTGCCATAAGCGGTTTTGTTTTTTTGGAAAGTGCGCTGTAAATTATAAAGGCTATTAAGGTCATTAATCCTTTAATTATAAAGGTGGCCGGTGCATAAACTATGTAACCCGAAAATATATCTGCCAAGGCCGAGCCGACGGCGGCCGATAAAAACATATATCCTTGCGGCAACATAAAGGCAGCAAGCAGAACAACGGCATCGCCAAGATTGATATATCCGCCAAGAGGCGACGGCAGTCTTATTATCATTGTGGCAACACAGGTAAGGGCAGAAAGCAGTGCCGACATTACAATTTTTCCGGTAGTAGTTTTCATAATTTTTCATCCTTTTTTAAAATTTTCTGTATTATACCGCTACAGTAAAAAAAAGTCAACAACTCCTTGACTTTAATATAAAAATATTGTATCATTTAGTAGAAAATGAATACTTATGTTTAGAGCCTTTTTCAAACGAAAATCCGGCATTTTTTATGCTCAGATTTTGGCTTTTCTGACTCTAAACTTAAAAAGGAGAGTTTTAAATGAAAAAGAACATTGTTGATTGGAAAACAATCACAAGTTTCGTAATCGACTCCTTCGTTGGTTACGGAATTCCCAGAGAGGACGCTGAAATTTGCGCAGACGTTCTTCTTGAGTCGGACAAGAGAGGTATTGAATCTCACGGTGTTAACCGTTTCAAGCCGGTATATCTTGACCGTATCAAAGCAGGTATTCAGCAGCCTGTAACAAATTTTGAAATCATTAAAGAAACCCCCACAACCGCAGTTGTTGACGGACATCACGGTATGGGTCAGGTTGTTGGCCACAAGGCAATGAGCATGGCTATTGCTAAGGCTAAGGAATACGGTATGGGTATGGTTGTTGTTCGTAACTCCTGCCACTACGGTATTGCAGGCTATTACACCTCTATGGCTGCTGCTAACGGATGCATCGGTATGACCGGTACAAACGCTCGCCCCTCTGTTGCTCCTACCCACGGCGTTGAGGGTATGTTCGGTACCAACCCCTTTACTATCGGCGTTCCTACCGACGAGGCTTTCGACTTTAACTTTGACTGCGCTACCTCTATTACCCAGAACGGTAAGGTAGAATATTATGAAAGAATCGGCGAAGATGTACACCCCGGCACCATTATCGATATCGAAGGTAATGCTGTTGAGGGCGACGCAGGCGTTGCTCTACGCAAAATCAGAAACGGCACTGCTGCTCTTACCACCCTTGGCGGTATCGGCGAAGACCTCGGCGGATACAAGGGCTACGGCTTTGCTTTAGCAGTTGAATTCTTCTCCTCTATTCTTCAGGACGGTGCTTACGGTAAGGACCTCGACGGTAAAGATGAGAATGGAAATATCCGTCCCTATCAGCTCGGTCACTGGTTCATCGCTATTGATACCGACCACTTCCTCGGCGAAGAAATCGCTCGTAAGAAGGCAGGAGATATCTGCCGCAGCATGCGTGCATCCAAGAAGGCTCCCGGTGCTGAGCGCATCTAT
>JAGBUU010000028.1 GCA_017630655.1 Clostridia bacterium | reverse complement strand
CTTTGAACCATTAACGCCTGAAGACGTTATGAACATAGTTGAATTTGAAAAGCCCGAAGGCGTTATTGCATCGCTTGGTGGACAAACTGCAATCAACCTTGCCGAACCACTTGATAAACTTGGCGTTGAAATTATCGGTACTGACTGCGCTGCTATTGAACGCGCTGAAAACCGTGATAGTTTTGAAAAACTCCTTACAGAACTTGGTATTCCTCAGCCCAAGGGCAAGGCGGTTACCTCTATAGAAGCAGGTGTTGCTACCGCTGCCGAAATCGGTTATCCCGTACTTGTTCGTCCTTCCTTCGTGCTCGGCGGTCGTGCAATGCAGATAGTTGCAAACGAAGAGCAACTTCGCCACTATCTCCAGACCGCAGTTCAGATTGATGAAGATAAGCCCGTACTCGTTGATAAATATATTCAGGGTAAAGAGGTTGAAATCGACGCTATCTGCGACGGTAAAAACGTATTCGTGCCCGGAATTATGGAACTTATTGAGCGTACCGGTATCCACTCTGGTGACTCTATCAGCGTATATCCCACTTTCAGTATATCTAACAAGGTCAAGGGAACAATATTACAGTACGCTAAGAAACTTGGTATTGGTATCGGCATTGTAGGTCTCTATAATATTCAGTTCATTGTAGATGATAACGACGATGTTTATATCATTGAGGTTAACCCGCGTTCTTCTCGTACCGTACCTTTCTTATCTAAGGCTACAGGCTACAGTCTTGCAGATATCGCAACCGAGGTTATCCTTGGTAAGAGCCTTAAGGAGCTTGGGATATTTGACCTATACCCGGACGAGAAAAAGCGTTGGTATGTAAAGGTGCCTGTATTCTCTTTCAACAAGCTTCGCGGACTTGATGCGTATCTCTCGCCCGAAATGAAGTCAACGGGCGAAGCTATCGGTTACGACGATAAACTTAACCGTGCTCTTTATAAAGCGCTTCAGGCAAGTGGTATGAAGCTTCAGAATTACGGTACCGTATTTGTAACTATTGCAGATAAGGACAAGGAAGAAGCATTACCTTTAATTCGCCGCTTCTACAACCTCGGCTTTAACATTCAGGCAACAACAGGTACTGCTAAATTCCTTAAAGAAAATGGCATTCGCACCCATGCTCTTAAAAAGATTAACGAGGGAAGCGATGAAATTATCGACGCACTACGTCAGGGTCATATTGCATATATTATCAATACTCGTGACATTTCTTCTAAAGACCAGTTAAGCGATGGTGCTGAAATCCGTCGTTACGCTATCGAGAACAATGCAACACTCTTCACTGCCCTCGATACTGTTAAGGTGCTGCTCGATGTTCTTGAAGAGACCACACTCACAATTTCTACTATTGATGCATAAGGAATTTTAAAATGAAACAGTCAATTTTTAAAATTTTAACCAATGAAAACATTGCCGATAAGGTCTATAAAATGACCTTATCGGGAGATGTTTCCGATATTTCTGCTACCGGTCAGTTTGTTAATATCAAACTCGACGGAATGTTTCTGCGTCGTCCTATTTCTGTCTGCGACTATGAAGACGGTGTGTTAACCCTTATCTATAAGGTTGTAGGAAAGGGAACCGAGTTTATGTCGGGACTTAAAGAGGGATATGAACTTGATATTTTAACAGGGCTTGGTAACGGTTACTACACCGGTCTTGCAGGGGATAAGCCCCTTCTTATCGGCGGCGGCGTAGGTGTTCCTCCGCTTTATGCTCTTGCTAAGGATTTAATTGCCAACGGTAAAAAGGTTACCGTTATACTTGGCTTTAATTCGAAGTCCGACGTCTTCTATGAAGAGGAATTCAAGGCTCTTGGATGCACCGTTTTCGTTACTACCGCTGACGGTAGCTACGGCATTAAAGGCTTTGTTACCAACGCGTTAGATTTAGTAGGGGACTATACCTATTTCTACACCTGCGGCCCCGAACCAATGCTCAAAGCCGTTTACAATGCAACAAGCACAAGCGGTCAGTTCAGTTTTGAAGAGAGAATGGGTTGCGGATTTGGTGCATGTATGGGTTGCTCTTGCAAAACAAAGTATGGCAGTATGCGTATATGCAAAGACGGTCCCGTTTTAGTTAAGGAGGGAATAGTATGGTAGATACAAAGGTAACCCTTAGCGGCATTGAACTTGACAACCCTATTATTCCTGCTTCGGGCACCTTCGGATTTGGTTACGAGTTCGCCGAAATTTACGATATTAATATGCTTGGAACCTTTTCTTTTAAAGGCACCACCAAAGAGGCTCGTTTTGGAAATCCAACCCCTAGAATTGCCGAGTGTCCCTCGGGTATGATAAACGCCGTAGGCCTTCAGAATCCCGGAATTGAAAAGGTTATTTCCGAAGAACTTCCCGAGCTTAAAAAGTGCTTTCATAAGCCGGTTATGGCAAATATAAGCGGTTTTTCTATCGACGAGTACGTTTATTGTTGTGAAAAGATTGATAAGGAAGAACAGGTCGGATGGATAGAGGTCAACGTAAGTTGCCCTAACGTTCATGGCGGCGGTATGAGCTTCGGTGTATGCCCCGAATCTGCTGCCGAGGTGACAAAGGCGGTAAAGGCGGTTACAACCAAACCTGTTTATATTAAACTTTCGCCTAACGTTACCGATATTGTGTCTATTGCCAAGGCCTGCGAAGAAGCAGGTGCCGACGGTATCAGTATGATAAACACAATGCTTGGTATGAGAATAAATCTTAATACTAAAAAGCCGATAATCGCCAATAAGATGGGCGGTTATTCGGGTAGCGCAATTTTGCCCGTTGCTCTTAGAATGGTATATCAGGTTTATGAGGCTGTAAAAATCCCCATAATCGGTATGGGTGGAATTACAACTGCCGAAGACGTAATTGAAATGATGCTTGCAGGCGCTACCGCTGTTCAGGTTGGCGCGGCTAATCTTATCGAGCCCTATGCTTGTAAGAATATTATCGAAGATTTACCTAGAGTAATGGAAAAATACAGGATAAATTCACTTAAAGAAATTATAGGAGGAGCTCATTAATGGGTAAGGACGTAATAATTGCTTGTGATTTTGCCGGCAAAAACGAATGTTTGGCTTTCCTCGATAAATTCGAGGGCAGAAAGCCCTACGTTAAAATCGGTATGGAACTTTT
Organism: Clostridia bacterium; assembly: GCA_017630655.1. Taxonomy (GTDB): domain Bacteria; phylum Bacillota; class Clostridia; order Oscillospirales; family Acutalibacteraceae; genus SFWF01. The sequence goes on along the minus strand of JAGBUU010000028.1, from coordinate 11,659 downwards.
CTATGCCGCAGGCCCCGAAATTGTAAGGGAAATAAAGGCAAGGGGACACAAAATCTTTTTGGATTTAAAGCTCCACGATATTCCAAATACGGTTAAAAAGTCTATGTCGGTTCTATCGAATCTTGATGTAGATATGACAAATCTTCATGCTGCTGGCACCATATCTATGATGGAGGCGGCTCTTGACGGTTTAACCAGAGAAGATGGCACACGTCCTCTTCTTATTGCGGTTACCCAACTTACCTCTACCGACCAGGAGCGTATGGAAAACGACCTTCTTATCAAAGAACCTATTGATAAGGTTGTTATGCACTATGCTTCCAATGCCGCTAAAGCAGGTCTCGACGGCGTAGTTTGCTCGCCCCTTGAGGCCGGAAAGGTACATAATACCTGTGGCGCAAACTTCTTAACTATAACCCCCGGCGTTCGTTTTGCCGATGGTGATGTCGGTGACCAAAAGCGCGTTATGACACCTGAGCAGGCAAAGAAGATAGGCTCGGACTATATAGTTGTCGGCAGACCTATCACAGCTGCTGCTGACCCCGTTGCCGCTTATGAGCGCTGTGTTAAAGAATTTGTAGATTAAGAGGTGTAAAAATGGAAGGCTATAAAAGAGAATTTATACAGTTTTTAGAATCTGCAGGAGTTTTAAAGTTTGGCGATTTCACCGCTAAATCCGGCAGAAAAATCCCTTATTTCATAAATGCAGGAGACATCAAAACAGGCGACCAGATTTGCAAACTTGGTGAATTCTATGCAAAGGCTTATTTTGAAAAGGTAGGCAACAAGAAAACTGTTCTTTACGGACCTGCATACAAGGGTATTCCGATTGCGGTTTCTGTTGCAACTGCACTATCTCGTGAGGGCCTGGATGTACCATTCTTCTTTAACCGCAAGGAAGAAAAGGACCACGGTGAAGGCGGTGTTTTCGTAGGCTACAAGCCTCAGGAAGGCGAAGAAATCGTAATAGTCGAAGACGTTATCACCGCAGGCACCGCAATCCGCGAGAGTATGGAAATTTTATCCGCTCTTAAAGGCACTAAGGTTGCGGCAACCTTTGTTATGGTCGACCGCAAGGAAAAGGGTAAAACAGATAAGTCTGCTATGGCAGAGGTTGGCGAAGAGTTCGGTTTCCCCGTATACTCGGTTGTCGATGTTTACGACATAATTGAATACCTCGAAGAAGATGAAGCCAATAAAGAAAATGTTGAAAGAATCAAGAAGTATCTTGAGGTAAACGGAGCAAAAGCCTAAAGAAAGGACTTTTACATAATGAGAAATTTAATAGATATTCTCGACCTTACCACATCGGAAATTGATGAACTCGTTTCGGTTGCAAACGATATCATTGAAAACCCCGAAAAATATGCCCATAAGTGTTGTGGCAAAAAACTTGCAACCCTATTTTTCGAGCCGTCTACCCGTACGCGTCTCTCATTTGAAGCGGCTATGTATGAGCTCGGTGGAAATGTGCTCGGTTTTTCCGAGGCCCAAAGTTCCTCCTCGGCAAAGGGCGAAAGCGTTGCCGATACCGTAAAGGTTGTTGGCTATTATGCCGATATTATTGCAATGCGCCATCCTAAAGAGGGCGCCCCGTTAGTTGCGTCTATGCACGCGGGAATTCCTGTTATTAACGCGGGCGACGGAGGCCATAATCATCCGACACAGACCCTAACAGACCTACTTACAATTAACAGAGAAAAGGGAAGATTCGATAACCTTACGGTAGGTTTCTGCGGCGACCTCAAATTCGGCAGAACGGTTCATTCCCTAATCGGTGCGCTTTCTCGTTATAAAAACGTAAAATTTGTTCTTGTATCTCCAAAGGAATTAACCTTGCCTGAATATATCATCAAGGAGGTTATTGAAAAGAACAATATAGAGTTTATTGAAACAACCAATCTTGAAGAGGTTATGCCCGAACTTGATATTCTTTATATGACCCGAGTTCAGAGAGAGCGTTTCTTCAACGAGCAGGATTATATACGTCTTAAAGACAGTTATATCCTAACACCCGAAAAGTTAGAGACCGCAAAAGAAGATATGTGCATTCTTCATCCGCTACCCCGAGTTAACGAAATTGCCGTTGCGGTTGACAACGACCAAAGAGCCAAATATTTTGAACAAGCCAAGAACGGAAAATATATCCGTATGGCATTAATACTTAAACTTTTGGAGGTGGAGTAAATGACAATAAGTCCTATTGAAAACGGAATTGTACTTGACCATATCACCGCCGGAAAGGGAATGGAGTTATATAAGGCTTTAGGCCTTGATGAACTCGATTGCCTTGTTGCAGTAATCAATAATGCATATAGCAGAAAAATGCCAGGTGGCAGAAAAGACATTATAAAAATTGATGCTGAAATTGAACTTAACCTTGATATTATCGGTTATTTCGACCCAGGTATTACGGTAAATGTGATTAAAAACGGTGTTAACACAAAACTTCCAAAAATCGATGCTCCAAGAGAGATTAAAGATTTGATTAAATGTAAAAACCCGCGTTGTATTACCTCTGTAGAGCAGGAACTTTCCCACATCTTCAAACTTACAGATAGCGAAAATATGGTTTACCGCTGTATATACTGCGAATCTAAAGCAAAATAAATTGGATGTGATTATATGAAAAAGAGTCATATTGTTTTAATTGTTATTGTCGCCGTAATTGCAACTATTGGTATATTAATCTGCTCACCATTCACTTGGCTTTTTGGCGGTTTGTTTTTTGAAATTACAAGTGGCAATAATGTCGAGATTGAGATAGACAGTTACCGTTTGTGTGAAGACAAAGATGGCGAAGATGTTATTATAATAAAATACTTATTAAAAAATGATGGCAAGGAACCAACGTCACTCTTTTACGAAGGCGATTTCTATGTTTATCAGGATGGTGTAAGCCTAACAGAATATGTCGACGAACTTCCAAAAGAATGCAATTATGATTTGGACGACCAATATAAGGATATAAAAGGCGGAATTAGTTATTATGCCGAGATTGCTTATGTTCTCGAATATCCTGATAAGGATGTAGAGGTTGAGGTGGTCGATTATGGCTTATTTGATGAAAATAAAGAAAAAGTTTTTACGATAAAATAAAATATAAAAAAGATGTGTGAACATTCATTCACACATCTTTTTTTATATCATTTTTAAGACCTTATTAAGTTTTGCAACAGGGAGTCCGACAACGTTAAAATAATCACCGTTTATGCCCTTTATAAGCAGAGAACCTTTGCCCTGAATACCGTAGGCGCCCGCCTTATCAAAGGGCTCGTTTGTAGCAATATAATCTTCGATATCCTTATCACTAAGAGGATAAAATGTCACCTCAGTAGACTCGGAAAAACTGATGGATTTTCCCGATTTAAATATTGCGCACCCTGTAATTACCTTATGGGTTTTGCCCGACAGAAGACCAAGCATTCTTTTAGCGTCGTCTTTATCGCTCGGTTTTCCTAAAATTTCCCCCTCGATGATAACCGAAGTATCACAGCCGATTACTGTATCTTTCGGATATTTTTTTGCTACCTCGGCCGCCTTTCGTACAGCAAGCATTTCGGGCACACTGCCCGCAGGTGTATTGGGAGAATAACTTTCATCCGCATCCGACGGACAAATAATGATTTGCTCATCAATAAGTTTTATAAGTTCTTGTCTTCTCGGGGATGCCGATGCTAAAACTAACATTCTTCTATTAACTCCTTAAATAAAGGTAGAGCACACTCAACCTTTTTTGTGTCAACACAGTAGGAAATCCTAACAAATTCTTTGCAACCAAAACTTGCGCCCGGAACTATAAGCACATTTTTATTCTTAGCCATCTCGGAAAAACGGTCGCCGTCACCGTTTGGTGCCTTAACAAAAAGATAAAAAGCGCCGTCGGGGGAAGCACATTCATAACCGAATGATGTAAGTGAATGGTATAGAAGGTCGCGGTTATGCCTATAATCTTCAAGATTAGGTCTTGTGTTGCTACACTTTTCAATTACCCTTTGGAAAAGTGAGGGAGCACAAACATAACCCATAGATCTGGCAGCACCCGCTACGGCCGCATAAAGCCCGGCACTGTTCATTGCAAAAGAAGGAACATAAACATAGCCTATTCGTTCTCCCGGTAGAGATAATGTTTTGCTGTACGAATAGCAAACAATAGTATTTTTATAAATTTCAGGTATAAATGGAACCTCTATATTGTTATAAACCAGTTCTCGATATGGCTCATCTGAAATAATATATATAGGATGACCGAATTCATTGGCTTTAGCCTCTAGTATTTCCGCTAACCTTTCAAGCGTCTCTCTTGTGTAAACTCTGCCCGACGGGTTGTTGGGTGAGTTTATAATTATACCTGCGGTATTTTTACCTATGAGATTTGACAGGCAGTCAAAATCAATTTGAAAATCATCAGTCTTGGCGGGGACAACCTTTAATTTTGCACCTCTGCCGTTGACAAAAACCTTGTACTCAGGGAAGTAGGGTGCAATGGCGATGAATTCTGTGTCGTCATTTTTGCTTAAGGCTCCAAAAACGGCACAAAGAGATGCCGCCGCACCACAGGTTATATATATTTCATCGGGGTTGACATTAACCGAAGACTGCTTTGAAATAGAGGCGGCAATAGCTTTTCTTGCAGAGAGTGCACCCTGTGCACTTGTATAACCGTGGACTAAAACCGAACTGTCATTTTTGATTATATCGATTATTGCCTCATCGACCTCTTTTGGTGCAGGGGTGCTTGGGTTGCCAAGACTAAAGTCAAAAACCTTATCATCTCCGAGTGCTTCGGCTTGCAATTTACCGTATTCAAAAAGTTCTCTAATAGCAGAACGCTCGGTTCCAAGCTTTAAATTTTCTTTATTTATCAACAATGTTACTCCTTTTTTAATATATTTTAAATATAATGCTAAAAATATTTAAAGTCAACTATTTTGACTTGGAAAACAGGCTTATTTGTGATATTATAAAAAATAATTAAATTTTGGAAGGTGTTATAAGTTGAGAAAAACAAAAATAGTATGCACCCTTGGTCCTGCAAGCGAAAACGAGAAAGCAATGATAGAACTTTTTAAAAGCGGAATGAACGTAGCCCGCCTCAACTTTTCTCACGGTAGTCATGAGAGTCACAAAAAAACGATAGAGCTTTTCAGAAAGGTAAGGGACAGTCTTGGCCTTTCAGCTGCGATTTTGCTTGATACAAAAGGTCCTGAAATACGCACAGGGCTTTTGGAAAACGGAAAAACAGAATTGCTTGAAGGACAGGAAATTGTCCTGACCAATATTGAGCAAATTGGTAATAATAAACTTGTGAGCTTCAATTACGCTGGACTTAACAAACTTATAAAAATAGGCGACACAATAAAGATTGATGACGGCAGTATTGTTTTAAAGGTAGAGGCGGTTAATGATACGGATATTTCTTGTCGTGTTAATGTTGGAGGAATTCTTAAAGACCGCAAGAGCATTAATGTTCCCGGCGTTCACCTTGATATGCCATATCTATCCGAAAAAGATAAGTTAGATATCATTTTTGCAGTGGAAAACGATGTTGATTATATTGCCGCATCATTCGTTCGCACAAAACAGGATGTTATTGACCTTAGAAAGTTTATAAACTATCACGGAGGACATCGTATTAAGATAATTTCTAAAATAGAAAACAGCGAAGGCGTAGAGCACTTTGAGGAAATACTTGAAGTGTCTGACGGAATAATGGTAGCCCGTGGCGATATGGGCGTTGAGGTCGAATACGAAAAACTACCGGGTCTCCAAAAAAGATTCATTAAAACCTGTTACGGTGCAGGTAAGATTGTAATTACAGCCACTCAAATGCTGGAATCTATGGTTCATTCATATAATCCAACCCGTGCAGAAATAACCGACGTTGCAAATGCCGTGTTTGATGGAACCAGTGCCGTGATGTTGTCGGGTGAAACCGCAATGGGCGACCATCCGGCAAGGGTCGTAGAGGTTATGTCGAACATAGTACGTCAGGCAGAAGCAGACGCACAGAGTATGAATATGTTTGCTAATCGACTTTTTGTTAATGAAAATGACACCGCTAACGCAATTTGCGATGCCGCATGCACAACCGCAAAAGATTTAGGTGCAGCCGCTATAATTGCTGTTACAAAATCGGGTCATACGGCTCGCAGACTTTCAAAATTCAGACCCAATGAGCCTATAGTGGCGTCCACACCCGAACTTAAAACCTATCATCAGTTATCGCTTTCCTGGGGAATACATCCTGTTCTTGCCAAAAACCAACAAAGTGAAGAGGCACTGTTTCTTCACGCACTTGATTGTGCAAAGCAAATTGACATAATAAAAAAGGGAGATACGGTCGTAATTGTTGGCGGTTCACCGCTTAATATATGCGGAAACACCAATACTATCAAAGTTATGCAGGCAAATTGATAGAAAATTAACAAACTTATCAAAAACCTATTGACCTATTGATAAAAATAGTGTACAATATCTAAGACCTAGGGCAAGTATGCCCTTTGGAATATTTTTTACTTTAAGGAGTAGAATGTTATGAAAAAGATTCTCGCATTAGTACTCGCTCTTGCTATCGTTGCATCTTTTGCTGCTTGCGGTGGTGCTAAAGAAGCTGAGTACAAACTCGGTATGGGCGTATCTGTATCTCTTGATTCTTCCAAGGATGCTACTGCTCAGGCTGACTCTACTGTTGCTACCGTTGTTCTCGACGCTGAGGGCAAAATCGTTGCTGCAGACCTCGACTGTGCACAGACCAAGGTTAAGTTCGAAGACATTTCCGACCTTTCCAAGGTAGACATTCGCACAAAGATGGAAAAGAAAGAAGACTACAACATGAAGGGTGCTTCTCCCATCGGTAAAGAGTGGTATGAGCAGGCTGCTGCTTTTGCTGAGAAAATGATTGGCAAAACCGCTGCAGACATCGAAGCTCTCGAGACCGAAGTTAAGAACAACCACAATGTTGCTGTTGACGCTGACATCTATGCTGTTTGCACCATGGATATCACCGCTTTCAAGGCTGCTTTCGTTGCTGCTTGCAAAGATGCTCAGGCTAAGACCTTCAAGGCTAAGGCTGATTCCTTCAAGCTTGGTCTTGCTACAACCACCGACGTTTCCGGTTCTACCGCTGAAGCTGCACAGCTTTATTCTACCTTCTCTGCTGTTGTAGTTGACGCTGACGGCAAGGTTCTTGCTACTATCGTTGACGCTATTCAGCCCAAGGTTGCTTTCACTGCTGACGGTGTTGTTGGCGACAAGACCTACAAGGATACCAAGCGTGTTCTTAAGGAAGGCTACAACATGAAGGGCGCTTCTCCCATCGGTAAAGAGTGGTATGAGCAGGCTGAGGCTTACACCAACCTTATGGTAGGTAAGACTGCTGCTGATATCGAAGGCATTCAGACTGAAGTTAAGAACAACCACAATGTTGCTGTTGACGCTGACATCTATGCTGTTTGCACCATGGACATCTCTGCTTTCAAGGCAGACATGGCTAAGGCTATCAAGGCTGCAAAATAATTTGGCTTAAAGCTATAATGAAGAGGGGAATAATCTTCCCCTCTTTTTTTCTTAAAACAGAGGTGAAAAAGTTGAAAAAAATTGTTTCTTGTGTTTTGCTCATAAGTTTAATAGTGTCGTGCCTTTGCTCTTGTGCGAAGCAGAAGGAACGATATACTGAGACCTTTATCAACTATTTCGATACGGCGTCTACCATTGTGGGCTTCGAGTATGATATGGAGGTTTTTAACGCTAACTGTGAATTTATAGAAAAAGAACTAAAGGAATATAATAACCTTTATGATATTTACAAGTCGTATGAGGGCATAAACAATATTCGAACAATAAACCAAAACGCAGGTAAAGAGCCGGTAAAGGTTGATAAAAAAATAATAGATTTGCTTGAGTATTGCATTGAACTTTATACCACAACAAACGGAAAAACCAACGTTGCAATGGGAAGCGTGCTTTCTATCTGGCACAACTACAGAGAAATATACGGCGGCGAAGATGAAGACCCCGAAGCAACCCTTCCGCCAATGGAAGACCTTAAGGAAGCTGCAAAGCATACAGATATCAACAATATTGTTATCAATAAAGAAAACAATACAGTTTTTCTTAAAGATAAGGATATGTCTCTTGATGTGGGTGCTGTTGCAAAAGGCTACGCCACCGAACAAATTGCAAAAGCATTAGAGGCAAAGGGTGTTACAAACTATACCCTTAATATCGGTGGAAATATCCGCACCATAGGCCCAAAAGGCGATGGTACACCGTGGATTACCGCTGTTGCAATGTCTGACACCACAGGCAACGGTGAAAACACAGTAAGAGTAAAGCTTGATGGACAGGCTTTTGTAACATCAGGCACTTACCAAAGATACTATATGGTAGATGGGGTGGCCTATCACCATATTATAGACCCCCAAACTCTAATGCCTAAGTTTGATTTTATATCCATTTCTATCTGCTGTAAAGACAGCGGCCTTGCCGATGCACTTTCTACCGCAATATTTAATATGTCTGAAGGGGAGGGTATGGCTTTCATAAACTCGCTTGATGGCGTAGAAGCTATGTGGATAACAAGCGATGGCAGACTGCTTTACTCTGAAAACTTTAATAGAATAATTTACGAAGAGTAGGTTTTATGAACTTAATCATTTGTTTAGATACTAAAAACGGTTATTCGCCTTGTAAGGTTTGCAATCCACAAATTAAAGCAAATTTATTTGACATTAAAAACCAAATGTGTTTTACTTAGAGCGGTGATATATATGAATATAATTATGCAACTAAACAACCAACTGCAATTAAATACAAAAAATACAAGTTATGTAATGCATATAGAAAACGGTATTTTAACTCATACGTATTATGGAAAACGTTTGCCTGATGCCGACCACGGTTATATGGCTAAAAGGTACAGTTATAACTGTAATTTTCAGTCAAAGATAAGCCCCAATCTTCCCTCGCTTGACAATGCTCTTCTTGAATATCCTCCTTTTGGGGAGGGTGGCATCATAACACCTGCAATAGAAGTGTTAAACTGTGACGGCACGAATTTTGCTGATTTTAGAGTAACCGATATTATCATTACAGACGGCAAGCCGGTGCTTTGCGGTCTGCCTGCAACCTATGCAGAGGACGAAGATAAGGTTAAAACCTTAGAGGTTAAAACGAAAGATGCCGTATCTAATGTAGAGGTTAGCCTTTTCTATACTGTTTTCTATGAATATGATGTTATTACACGTTGGGCAGTTATTACCAATAATGGTAAGGACAGTGTAACTTTGTTAAAGGCGCTTAGCGGAAATATTGCGTTTGAAAACAAGAATTATGATGTTATTTCAAACTTTGGTGCTTGGGCACGAGAAAGACAAATTGAAAGAGCACCTCTTCTTCATACGGGAGCAACAACTTTTTCAAATTGCGGCTCCAGCTCGCATCGTGCAAATCCGTTTATGATTTTAGCACAGCATACCGCTACCGAAGATAGTGGCGAAGCCATAGGTGTGGCCCTCGCATATTCGGGCAATCATCAGATGAGCGCAACATTAAATGAATATAATGTTGTTAATTTTTCCGCCGGAATCTCTCCTGATAATTTTAGATGGACTCTTGGCATAGGTGATGCTTTCACCACTCCCGAACTTGTTATTTCCTTTAGCGCAAATGGATTAAATACACTTTCCCAAAATTTCCATTCCATTATTAAAAACAGGGTTTGCCGTGGCGTTTATAGAGATAAAAAACGCCCCGTGCTATTAAATCTTTGGGAAGCTTGTTACTTTGATTTTAATGACGAAAAAATTAAATCTGCGGCAGATTCTGCAGCAGATTTAGGTATTGAACTCTTGGTTATAGATGATGGATGGTTCGGAAACCGTAATAACGACCATACATCTTTAGGGGATTGGTATGTTAACGAAAATAAAATCAAGTGTGGACTTAAAAACCTTTGTGACTATGTAAATTCAAAGGGACTTATGCTTGGTATTTGGTTCGAGCCGGAGATGATTTCACCTGAAAGTGAATTGTTTAAAAAGCATCCGGAATGGGTTATCAAAGTTAACGGCAGAGAGCCGACAAAGTTCCGTTGGCAACTACAGTTAGACCTGGCCAATCCCGAGGTTTGTGATTTTGTTTATGATAGCATCGCAAATATACTTAAAACTACTAATATTCAGTATATTAAGTGGGATTATAACAGAACAATGGCTCATGTGGGTTCTGCTTATCTTAAAGCCGAGCAGATGGGAGAATATTATCACCGCTATGTCTTAGGCCTTTACGGCGTGCTCGAAAGATTAAATAATGATTTCCCCAATGTTCTTATTGAGGGCTGTGCTTCGGGTGGTGGAAGATTTGATATAGGTATGCTATACTACACACCTCAAATCTGGACAAGCGATGATACCGATGCGGTTGAACGTACCGCTATTCAGTACGGCACATCTCTTATATATCCTATGAGTGCTCAGTCTGCACATGTATCTGTTTGCCCCAACCATCAAACGGGCAGAACAGTTTCTATGGATACAAGACATACTGTAGCCCTAACAGGCTCTTTTGGTTATGAGCTAGACCCGTGTAAAATTGATGATAGCGACAGAGAGTACATAAAAGAATTTATTAAATTCTATAACGATAATTTTGATGTTTTCCAAAACGGAAAGTATTATAGATTATCAAATCCCGCAATAGATGACTATGCCATTTATCAGTATATACTAGGAAATACTGTAATTGTAGGCGCAATAAGACTTAACTCTCACGCTGTTAATCTTCAAAATACAATCCGTCTCAAAGGTTTAGATGAGAATTATCTTTATACCGATACTAAGACGGGAGAGAAGTATTACGGCTCACAACTTATTAATTACGGTCTTAAACTTGCAGCAAGCGAGTCTGCAGGGGATTACAAATCTTTTCTTTGGATGTTTAAATAAAGACAAAAAAGCAGATGCACCGCATCTGCTTTTTGTTTACTTAAATTTAAATTTGTGGTATACTAAAATAAAGAAATGAGGTGAGGGTAAATGGATAAATTCGTACTGCACAGCAAGTTTAAGGCAACGGGTGACCAACCACAAGCTATCGACAAGTTAGTTGAAGGCATAAACAGGGGAGACAGAGAACAAACTCTCCTCGGTGTAACGGGTTCAGGTAAAACCTTTACAATGGCGAATATTATCGAGCGTGTTAACCGTCCAACCCTCGTTCTCGCTCATAACAAAACCCTAGCCGCACAACTTTGTAGCGAGTTTCGCGAATTCTTCCCCGAAAACGCGGTAGAGTATTTTGTATCCTAATAGGCTTTTTGAGCAAAAATCTAGTATTTAAGCGGGTTTTTAGGACTAGTTAACACGAAATAACACATCGTAAACCTATAAAAATCAAATAACTTTGTGACCTAAATTCGTGTAATGCGAGTTTAGGTCTTTTTTATTGCAAAAAATTTTTAATTTTATTTCTAACCCTGACAAAAACTGTCAGGGTTAGTTTTTATAATGTGGTTGCAGCTGTAAGAAATCGGGACGCTGATTTCTAAAACAAAAGACATTTTAATTAAAAAAATAATATAATGAAAGGAGACATTAATTATGTCTTGTGTAAATTTTAAAACTAAAGAAAAAAACAATACATGGAGGGAGGTGGCATT
>JAGBUU010000027.1 GCA_017630655.1 Clostridia bacterium | reverse complement strand
TGGGCAAGCAGTTCCTCGCACACATCCTCGTTTATAACCGCCTTTTTATCCTTAAGGCAGGTGAGAACGGCGAGTTCGAGGGTGTTGAGTGCCCGACGCACGTCGCCAGCAGAAGACAGGGCAATTTTTCGTTTTGACCCCTCGTCAATTTCAATTTCAATACCCTTTTCCTCTTCCAAAAATTCTTTTGCGCGGGAAAGGGGAGACATAATATCTTCGGGAGAAAGTGCCTTAAATTCAAACACACTGCTGCGAGAAAGAATGGCATTATAAACATAGAAAAAGGGATTTTCGGTAGTTGATGCAATGAGGGTTATCTCGCCTGTTTCTATATATTCGAGCAAAATCTGTTGTTGCTTCTTGTTAAAAGACTGAATTTCGTCAAGATAAAGAACTACGCCACCAGCGGTATCAATTCCGCCAAGCTGTGAAATTATAGTCTTAATATCCGAGGTGGAAGCGGTTGTGGCATTTAGATAAAAGAGTTTTTTACCAATGCTATCAGCAATAATGCGAGCAACGGTGGTTTTACCAACTCCCGACGGACCATAGAAGATAAGGTTTGGTATTTCGCCTGATTCAATTATACGGCGAAGCACCTTGCCCTCGGCAAGCAGATGCTTTTGCCCCGCAACTTCATCCAGTTTTTGCGGCCGAACACGGTCGGCAAGCGGTTTACTCATTTTTATCACCACCATTTGGAAAAATAATTAGGGAAAAGGGAAAGGGGAAGAGGGAAAGGCAATATCATTTCACCTTTTCGGTTAGTTTAACAATCATAGAGTTTAGCATTTTGCTTATTTCTTCGCAAATTTGCAAAGAATCAGAAATTTGTTCTTCTGTTAAAAAATTCAACTCTTTGCAAAGCAAAAGTTGCGTCCATACTTCGGCGTTCGAACCGCGAGCAATAGATAAAAAGTTTATATAATCTTTGGTTGTGTTTCTTGAACTGCCTTCCGCTATATTTGAAGGGACCGAAACAGCGGCCCGCTTCATTTGAGAACCCAAACCGAAGAGTTCTTCTTTAGGTAAAAGCTTTGATAATTCGTAAATCTGTTTTGATAATTCCATTGATTTTCTCCAAACCAAAAGTTTAGAAAAATGAGAATAAGCCAAGACAAACACCACCAAGTATAGAATAAAAGGGAAGAGACCTTTTTGAGAAAAGAGATGTAATTATTCTAATTCCCTTTTCCCTTTTCCCTCTTCCCTAAAGATGATTTTAAACGGAGATGTTTAATATAAAGGATACTTTTTGCAAATATCTGCTACGCCGTTTTTAATGTATTCCTTATTGGCCTCGAAATCCTTAATTGCAAGAGAAATAAACTCTGCAATTTTGTCGAAGTCCTCTACGCCAAGACCTCTGGTAGTAGCGGCGGGGGTGCCGATACGAAGACCGCTTGTAATAAAGGGAGAAGCGGGGTCGTTCGGAATAGAGTTTTTGTTAGCAGTAATGTTAACCTCGTCAAGTCTGTGCTCAAGTTCCTTACCTGTAACGTCGGTACCGATAAGGTCAACGAGCATTAAGTGGTTGTCGGTTCCTCCGGAAACGAGTTTAACGCCTCTCTTAACAAGACCGCCTGCAAGAGCCTTTGCGTTGTCTACAATTCTCTGCTGATATTCCTTAAATTCGGGCTTTAATGCCTCGCCAAAGCAAACGGCTTTAGCGGCAATAACGTGCATTAAAGGTCCACCCTGATTTCCGGGGAAAACTGCCTTGTCAATAGCCTTTGCAAGCTCCTCTTTACAAAGAATAAGTCCGCCACGGGGACCTCTAAGGGTCTTGTGGGTTGTGGTTGTAACAATATCTGCATAGGGCACGGGGCTCATATGGAGTCCTGCGGCAACAAGACCTGCAATATGTGCCATATCTACCATAAAGAGCGCGCCAACCTCTTTTGCAATATCGGCGATAAGGTCAAATCTGATTTCTCTGCAGTATGCAGAAGCGCCCGCAACGATAAGTTTGGGTTTGCACTCTTTTGCAATTCTTCTCATTTCGTCGTAATCGATATGACCGTTGTCGCCAACGCCGTAGGGAACAAAGTTATAATTTTTACCCGAAGCATTAACCGGAGAACCGTGGGTTAGGTGACCGCCGTGTGCAAGATTCATACCCATAACTGTATCGCCATGCTCGATAACGGCAGAGTAGGCTGCCATATTAGCCTGAGCGCCCGAGTGGGGTTGAACGTTAGCGTGGTCTGCGCCAAAGAGTTTTTTTGCTCTTTCTCTTGCAATATCTTCAACGATATCAACGTTTACGCAACCGCCGTAATAACGCTTTCCGGGGAGACCCTCGGCATATTTATTTGTAAGAATAGAGCCCATAGCTGCCATAACAGCGGGGGAAACAAAGTTCTCGCTTGCGATAAGCTCAATATTGTCCTGCTGACGCTTGTGCTCTTTTGCCATAGCATCGGCAACGTCGGGGTCAAACTGAGCCACAAAACCGATACTGTCCATTAAATTCTCATACATTTTAAAAGTCCTCCGTTTAATATATATAACACAATTATTTTACTATAAATTACATATTAGTTCAATCTTTTTCTTTTAAAACCGCTATATTGTCGGGATAATTTCCTGTACCGCACAAAATCTGTGCACCGCCTGCGGACAAATAACTCAGATACTCTAAAACCTCGGCAGAAAAATGCTCTCCCGGTGCAATAATGGGGCTACCGGGTGGATAGGCGTAAACAAACTCATTAGATATTCGGCCAACAGCCTTTTTTGCCGAGATAAACTCTTTAATACCGCCTTCCCAAAGCTCTTTTACCTTGCTGCATTTTGGCGGCGCAAAAAAGGTAGATTTATTTTCAAAGGCAAGGGTTTTATCAATTTCAAAAAGAGCCCCAATAAGCCTATCAAAACCATCGTTACTGTCGGCTACAGAGGTCATAGCCAGGGCGTAGTTGGGCATAGCCATTTCGAGTTCAATCTTATATTTTTGGGACAAAATATTTTTAAGCTCAAAACCGTTTATATTCGTCTTTTCGGTGGAAATTACAAGTTTACCCTTATCAAACTCGGCAGACTGAAAAAGGTAAAGATTTTTAAGCTGACTTGCCTTGCTGTAAAAATTCTCAAGCCGCAAAACATATGGAGTAAAAAGGTCAGTTTCCTTTATTTTTTTAAGAGTTCTGTCTATTGAACAGAGTATAGGGTAAGGGGGGCTGCTTGTCTCGAAAACACCTAAAGCCTTTTGAATTTCGGCAAAGCTTACCCTGTGTGTACAGATATGAAGCAAGGCGGCGCCCGTTAGACAGGGCAGTGTTTTGTGAGCACTCTCTATTACAATGTCGGCACCAAGTTCTCTTGCGCTTTTTGGGAAATAATTGGTAAAGCCAAGGTGAGCGCCGTGTGCAGAATCGACTATTAGTGTACCGCCGTTTTTATGTACAACCTTTGCAATAGATTTAATATCAGACACTATTCCCTCATAGGTGGGTGAGGTTATAACGACTGCTTTTGCACCGCTTTTCTTCATAGCGGTATCAACATCGGCGGGCAAAACCTCGCCGTACACGCCAAGGCGGTGCTTTATGGCGGGGTATACATACTCTGCCTTAAGGTGATTTATAAGGCAGGCATTATATACTGATTTATGGCAGTTTCGGGCAATTACAACGTCTTGACCAAATCCGCAAACGGCAGAGATTGCCGATAACACGCCTGCCGTCCCGCCACCCGTCATAAAAATGGTGGAAACGGTGCCATAAAGCTTTGTAGCGTAGCACTGGGCTTCGTTTATAATGCCCACAGGAACGTGAAGGTTGTCGGCTCCCGTAATTTCGGTAATATCGGCGTCATATAGCCCCTGTGTCCACTCGCTTTGCCTTTTGTGGCCGGGCATATGAAAGGGGTAGACACCGTCGGTGATTTTTTCAATACTTTTTTCTAACATTAATTTTGTTTCCTCACTATTGAATATTCATCATCAAGCCTGAAATACGGGCAACGATAGTTCGGGTTGGATACAAAGGCTATATATTCGTCCTCGTCTAAATTAACAAGACAAGCGTAGCACTCATCTTCGTCATCGTAAACATAGTTGACACAAAGTTCGCAAGGTGTGGTATTAGTCATATTTTTTCCTATCTAAGCCCTATTTTTTCCAGCAGGGCTATATCAGTATAAATTTCAAGTTCATTTATTTTTAGGCTTTCGGCAGATTTTTCCATAAAGGCAACCAGCACATCGAAATAATCGCCCTTTGAACCGCTTTCCTTAGAGAAACGAAGCAACTCGGAGTGAAGCTGTCTAAGCGACAGGTCGTTATCGCTCTTTTTCCTTACAACAGCGCAAAGAATAGCGTAGGCCTCCTCTTCGGTAAGGGTGCGGTCAATGTAATATTTTTTACCGTAAAGACCATAGAGCAGACGCATTGCATCATAGTATCCAAGCTTATAGTTTTTTCGGCAGGGCTCGGCGTCAAAGTTAAGCATATTGCCAAGGTCGCGATTTGGCGCTATTTCGGTAACCTTTGTGCCCTTTGGCAGACGTATCTTTTTTTCTACGCCAAGCCCATATAGTCGAATTGAAATGATATCCTTATATCCACGGGAAACAAGTGGAGACAGGGGCAAAACGTTTGAAACGCCTCCGTCGGTATACATTTTGCCGCCAATTTGCTCGTGCTTAAAGGCAGGAAAGTAGGCAGAAGCCAAAAGCATATCCCGAAGCTCGCCGTCGCTCAAATCCTTTGCCTCAAGCTCAAGACCCTTTCGGTCGGTTAGGGAATGGGTGCAGATAAAAAGTCTTGTTTGTCCGTTTCTTATTTTTTCACAGTCAAGGGTATCTTTTATAAGGTTTTTTAAAGGAGAAACATCAAAGCCACCCTCCTTTAAAACCTTTTTAAGTTTTGAGTGAACGCCCTTTAAGTCAAGGTCTAACAACTTGCCGCTCATAATGTTTCGCATCTGAGCATCGTCTACGTCCATTACCCTTGAAAAACTCATATTTTGCCAAAGCTCTTCGGCAAGCTTTATATCATCCATTGCCAGCAAGGCACCATTAAGAGCACCGACAGAGGAGCCCGCAACAGCGTTAAACTTAACGCCGTTATCCTTAAGTGCTCTCCACGCACCTATTTGATAGGCACCGCGGGCGCCGCCACCCTCAAGGGCGACGGCATAGATTTTAGAGGTATCAAATTTAAGTTGCATAAAAACCTCCTAACATAAAAAGCCATAAGAAAACTTATGGCTTTTCCTCTTTGTTTATTTCGGCTATATCGTATGGCGTGGTCTGGTAAACAAAATAGTTGAGCCAGTTTGAATAAAGCAGGTTTGCGTGCGAACGCCAGGTGTTTATGGGACGCTGTGTATCATCGTTATTTGGATAATAGTTCACTGGCATATCAATTTTAAGACCGGCGTTTTTATCCCTTAAATATTCTTTTTCCAAAGTATCTGCATCATATTCCGAGTGGCCTGTAATAAATATCTGCTTTCCCTTATCGGTTGCAACGGCATAAACACCTGCCACGTCAGACATTGAAAGAATTTTTAATTCCTTTACCTTTTCAATATCCTCGGCCAAAACGGTTGTGTGGCGAGAATGAGGCACCATAAAGGTATCGTCAAAGCCTCTGAAGAGGATTGAACCCTTGTGGGTAACCTTGTGCTCAAAGACACCAAAAAGCTTGTTGTCGATTTGATGCTTATTTATGCCGTAATGGTAGTAAAGACCCGCCTGTGCACCCCAACAAATGTGGAAGGT
The DNA here is from genome assembly GCA_017630655.1 of Clostridia bacterium. Lineage (GTDB taxonomy): Bacteria > Bacillota > Clostridia > Oscillospirales > Acutalibacteraceae > SFWF01. The sequence goes on along the minus strand of JAGBUU010000027.1, from coordinate 9,906 downwards.
AGAGGTAACGTGGGTTTTGCTCCATTCCATTATTGTGCAAAGCTCATCCCAATATTCAACTTCGGTAAAATGCATATGCTCAACGGGCGAGCCGGTAATAACCATTCCGTCAAAGTTGCGGTGTTTTACCTCGTCAAAGGTTTTGTAAAAGGCGAGCATATGCTCCTCACTTGTGTTTTTCGACTTGTGAGAAGACATCATAAGAAGCTCCATTTCAACCTGAAGCGGAGTGTTTCCAAGAAGACGTGCAAGCTGTGTCTCGGTGACAATCTTGGTCGGCATCAGGTTAACAATAAGTATCTGAAGCGGACGGATGTCCTGCGTGAGCGCTCTTGTTTCGGTTATTACAAAGATATTTTCATCGTTTAAGACCTTGGTAGCAGGAAGGTCGTTTGGAATTTTTATTGGCATTACAAAACTCCTTGTTTGCAGTTAGTAATTAGATTTTTGCTAAAGCCTGTTCGATATCTGCAATAATATCGTCGACATCCTCAATTCCGACCGAGAGTCTGATAAGGTCGGGGGCGATACCAGCCTCCTTGAGCTGTTCATCGGTCAGCTGACGGTGGGTATGGGATGCGGGGTGTAAAAGACAGGATTTTGCGTCGGCAACGTGGGTTGCAATACTAATGAAGTTCAGGGCATCCATAAATTTAATGGACTTTTCTCTTCCGCCCTTAACGGCAAATGCAAGTACGCCGCAGGTGCCGTTCGGCATATATTTTTTTGCAAGGTCATAATATTCGTCGCCCTCTAAATCGGCGAAATGTACCCAGTCAATCTTATCGTTTGCCTTTAAATACTCGGCAACCTTAAGGGCGTTTTTGCAGTGACGCTCCATTCTGACGGAAAGGGTTTCAAGGCCGAGGTTAAGATAGAATGCGTTTTGGGGCGCCTGAATGGAACCGAGGTCGCGCATTAACTGTGCGGTAGCCTTGGTGATATATGCGCCCTTGCCGAAACGCTCGGCATAGGTAATGCCGTGATACGAATCGTCGGGGGTACAAAGGCCGGGGAATTTCTCCTTGTGAGCCATCCAGTCGAAGTTTCCGCTATCTACAATACATCCGCCGACCGACACGCCCTGACCGTCCATATACTTGGTGGTGGAGTGGGTTACAATATCTGCGCCCCACTCGAAAGGACGACAGTTAACGGGGGTTGCAAAGGTGTTGTCAACAATAAGGGGAACGCCGTGGCTGTGAGCAAGGCGAGAGAATTTTTCAAAATCGAAAACGGTTACGGTGGGGTTGGTAACGGTTTCGCCGAAAACCGCCTTAGTATTGGGTTTAAAATATTTTGCAAGCTCTTCTTCGGGAAGATTCTGGTCAACAAAGGTGCACTCTATACCCATTTTTCTCATAGTTACGTTGAAAAGGTTATAGGTGCCGCCGTAAATTGAAGAAGAGGTAATAAAATGGTCGCCTGCTTCACAGATGTTGAATATTGCATAGAAGTTGGCAGCCTGACCCGAGGAGGTGAGCATTGCCGCAACGCCGCCCTCCATAGCGCAGATTTTCTCGGCGACAAAATCGTTTGTGGGGTTTTGAAGACGGGTATAAAAATAGCCTGTTGCCTCAAGGTCAAAAAGTTTGCCCATATAGTCGCTTGTATCGTATTTAAAGGTTGTGCTCTGATAAACGGGAAGTTGACGGGGTTCGCCCTGACTGGGTTTCCAGCCCTCGTGAAGACATTTGGTATCTACTTTCATTTTAGTTGCTCTCCTTGGATAAAAACTTTCGGTAACCCTCTCCGTGCTGAACACAACGTGAAACGCGGCTTAGGGTAGCCGAAGAAATATTAGTTTCTTTAATAACCTGGTTATAGGTCTTTCCCTCAATAAAAAGCTTGGCGGCGGCAACGCGGCCGGCCATCTGTTCAAGCTCCTTAAAGGTACAAAGGTCATCAAGAAGAATTCTAAAATCTTCCGCGTTATCTATTCTTGCAAAAAGATTATAAAGCTCTTCAACATTTTTGTTAGTAGGCATAGTATCACCCTTAAAGTATAGTTATATATATTATTATACTTTAATTTATTAGAGTTGTAAAGTGAAAAATTGCCTTATTTAAGACCAATCATTAAGGCTAGGGTGCCTCTTTTGCCCATACTTGCCCTATGCGAATGAAAAATGTTTGATCTGCAGCAGGTGCAAAGGTCAGCTATATCAATATTTTGGGGCAAAATACCGCTATATATTAAAATCTGCCTATTTACCTCTTTTAAATCAAGCATATATTTACCGTCTGCCTTTTTGTTAAAACAAGCCTCAAGATTTAAAAAATCAAGCTTTTTAATTTCGTTAATAACGGGGTCGTCAACCTCGTAGCAGCAACCGCCGATATTAGGGCCAATTCCACAAAGGATGTCCTCTGTGTTACACCCAAACTCCTTTACCATAGTTTCTACGGTATTTTTCGCAATGAGCGTTACCGTGCCCCGCCAACCTGCATGAGATGTAGCGACCACCTTTTTTACAGGGTCATAAAAGGCAAGGGGAGTGCAGTCGGCGTATTGGGTGACAAGCAAAGCGCCCGGCTCATTTGTAACAAGGCCGTCAATATCGGTGTAGTCACGTTCAAGAAAAAGCCCTTTACCAATATCCTCCTTTGCAACTACCCTAACATTTGCCGTGTGGGTTTGGTCGGAAAGAACGGTGTTTTTATAGTCGCCGCCAATAGCACTACAAAATCTTTTGTAGTTTTCAAAAACGGCCTCTTTTTCGTCGCCGAGGGAAAGGGAAAAACTCATAGTCGAAAAAATGCCCTCACTAACTCCGCCAAGTCTTGTTGAAAAACCGTGGACAAGCCCCCCAACTTTATCAAATTTTGGAAAGGTTAAAAAAACAACGCCGTCTTTGTTATTAACGTTTAAAGTGTCAGAATGCAACATAATAACTCCTGAAATGATAAAAATTGCGGTTACGAAGCCTCGTAACCGCACAGATATTTAATTAATAACGATTTTTGTAATAGTGATAACGATTATTTGAGGTTATTCCGTTTAGAACAACACCCAAAAGCGGTATATCTGCAAGTTTAAGGCTGTCTACTACCCCTTCAAACGCCTGATATGTAGTAACCTTTTCCTTAATAACAAGAAGAACACCATCACTGTTACGGGCAACCGACAGGGCATCTGAAACAATGCCTATAGGTGCGGTATCAATGATAATATAATCATAAGAAGCCTTAAGCTTTTCAATAAGGCTTTCAAAATCCTTAGATGCTAAAAGCTCCGAAGGGTTTGGAGGAACGGCACCCGAGGTTAAAACGGAAAAGTGGGGGTTGATTGAAACAATGGTCTTTTCAGGGGAGCAAAAGCCTGCAAGTACGCCGGAAAGGCCGTCGTTATTTTCTATTTTTAGTTTTCTATATACACTTGGCCTGCGAAGGTCGGCATCTATAAGAAGAACCTTTTTGCCAAGCTGAGAAAAGGAGATGGCGAGATTTACCGAGTTTGTAGTTTTTCCGTCAGAAGCCTGGGGGCTAGAAATTGTAATAACCTTACAACCTTCCTTGCGGGTAAACAAAAACTGCAGATTTGTTCGTATTGTCTTGTAGGATTCCGCAACGGCAGACTGTACATCAGATGCCAGATATCCGTAGGATTTATTTGACTTTTTCATTGCGATTTCCTTTCGATTGTTTATTTTCAAAAACGGGAACAGTTCCAAGCAACGGAACATCGTATGTTGCTTTAAAGTCGGATTCACTCTCTATGGTGTTTTTAAGCAGAGAGATAAGAACAAAGATAACAACACAAGCAAAAACGCCCACAATAAAGGCAACAAGTGTATTGCTTGAGGTGCGGGGGCCAACCTTAGAGATTGTAACTGCATCGGCAAGAACCTTTACATCCACGCTTAAAATATTGTTTTGAATAAAGGTAGGAGCAACCTCTAAGAAGGTGTTTGCAATCTCCTTTATTTCTTCAGGGTCGGTGCCGTAGGTTGAAATGTCGATAAGCAGAGACTCTTCGCCGCGGGCCACAGGGGAGAAACGGCTTTTAAGGCTGTGTGAAGAATAATCTCCGCCAAGGGCATTTGCAAGCTCTTTGAACATATAGTCGCTTTCAAGTATATCAACACAGGTTTCAACAAGGTATAGCGAAGCGTTAAGGTCGGAGCCGTTAACACTGTCACCCGGAACGCCTACGTCGGCAAGACCGCCGTTGTTAACAAGAATAGTTGTGGTTGTGCGGTAGGTTGGGGCAACAAAAAAATGATTATAGCAAAAAACCGCACCGGCAAGAACGGCGCCGGATAAAAGGATGATTAAAATATTTTGTTTAATAACTTTAAATAGTGCAGATAAATCTAATTCCTTCACAAGATAAACCTCCATTGTTACATTACAAATAATTCTATCATAAAGCAACTTATTTTACAAGCAAAATATTTGGCTTTGCGTAAATAGTCCTGTTGGTAGTATATATAACCATACCCGGCTTTGCACCCGACGGCTTTTTAACGTTTTTAACCTCGGTAAAATCAACAGGCACCTGTTCGCTGGATGCCGCCTTTGAGAAGGAAGCGGCAAGGGTTGCCGCAAACATAAGAGAATCGCCGTCAACCTCTTTTCCCTCGGTTATAAGTATAACATGAGAGCCGGGTATATTTTTTGTGTGAAACCAAATATCTCTTTTTTCGGCTATTTTTGTGGTTAGAAGGTCGTTTTCTTTATTGTTTCTACCAACAAGAACCTTAAAGCCCGCGGGTGTGACAAACTCTCTTGGCTTAGATATGGCAGAAACAGGTCTTTTGCGACTTCTTCTTAAAATATATCCGCCGTCGGTAAGTTCGTTTCTTATTTCTTCAAGCTCATTTGTTGTCTTAGCACGGGAAAGGACATCTAATACCGACTCAATATATATAAGTTCGGTTTCGTCCTTTTTTATAAGACCCGTTAATGTCTGCTCTGCCGTGTGAGCTTTTTTGTATTCTTTAAAGTATTTTGCTGCATTAGCAGCGGGGGAAAGGGCAGGGTCAAGCGGAATGTCTACAAAAGACAGTTTCTCATCATAGTAATTCTGCACGCGAACACAGTCGGCTCCCTTTTCCAATTGATAAAGATTGGCCTTTAATAGTTCTCCGTAAATTCTCAGATGCTCACGGTCTTGGCACCTTGCAAGGTCGGCGCTTCTGCCCGCCATTCTTCGCTGTGTTCTACCCTTTACGGTATAGAGCAACCTCTCAATATCGGCGGACAAGGCTTTAATCCGTTTCTTTTGGTCACGCTCGCCGTAAAACTCATCTAAAAGGGCAGAAAAACCGTTGCATTTCAGATTTTGCGTGTTGCCCCCATACTGCTCAATTTCGGTGTAGCAAAAATCCTTAAACTCTCCATCCTCATTTTTTAAAATACAAGGGGTGGGGGAGACGATATTTTCTTTAAATTCGGTTAAAACCTTAAGCAGACGCAGGTTATCCGCGTCACTTGGTGAAATGTCGGTGTCAAAACAAACCTTTGATGCAAGCTCCCTTGAGACAAGAGGAGAAATACCGCTAATGGCGTCTGTAAAGGCAAGGCAAAGCGGACGAGAGGAGCCCAGGACCCCCTCTTGCAACTTTTTTGCAGTATCTGTAAAAGGGTTTAGTTTGTTTTGAGCTTCGGGCAGCTCATATTTTGCCCCCGGGAGTAGTAGCCTTGAGGATTTTTCAATATCGCTTCGGCGAAGAGCGTCCAGAATTTTGCCGTCCTCACTGCAAAGCACCAAGTTTTCTCTTCCTGTTATAAGTTCAATGCTCAAAAAGGGGAAAATAACATCCCCCATTTCGTTATAGGTCATAAACCTGATGATGACCGTTCTCTCAAGCCCCGCCTGTTTTATCTCTGTAATTTTTGCAGAGGAAAGATGACGGCGAAGCAACCTGCAAAAGTTTGGCGGGTCGGTAGGGTTTTCAAAGGAAGAGTTTGTTATATTTATTCTGGCAGAGCCTGAACCCAGAGAAATAAGAAGCTTGCCCGTAAAGGATGCAGACCGCAGAAGAAATACCAGCTCATCTTTGGACGGCTGGTGAATTTTGTCGGCACGGCAGCCGACGCAGATATTAAGCTCATTTGCTAAGTGGTGCAAAAAAATTGCGTCAAGTGGCATTCTAATCTCCGAGTGTTTGTTTGATTTTATTGTATGTATCAATAAAGGCGTCGGCACTTCTGCCCGATGCATTTAAATCCAAAATAAGTTTTTCTATAACCTTTAGTTGTTTTTCAATATAAAGTCGGGCGTTTTCATCACTGGGGTCAAGTTTCCCAATGCGGTAAAAAGCATCATCTTCCATAGAAAACTCGCCCGTAAACACTGCCTTAATTACTGTGTAAACTTTGCCGCCGTCAAGACAGGCAACCTCGGTTTCTATAGCAAACCCGTTTTCACACAGATAGCGGCGAAGCGCGTCGGCGGAGGTCATAGGCTGAAGAATAAGGGTGTATTTATTGTCCCTTACCCAAGGTGCGTCCTCTAATATAGAGGCAATAACCTCTCCGCCCATACCTGCTACCACAATGCAGTCGACCTCATCGGGCTTTATGGTGGAAAGCCCTGCACCAAGCCTTGTTTCAATATCAAGACCAACCCTTTTAATATTTTCTTTGGCACTTTCAAGCGGCTTTTCCTTTATGTCGGATGCAATACAAAAAGGGGATATACCCTCGCTCATTAAATATATGGGCAAATGTCCATGGTCGCATCCTATGTCGGCGACCCTCGCACCGCGAGGCACGAGGGTCGATACTGTGTAAAGTCTGTTTTTAGGTTGTTTCATTATTTATTAAAATAGGCGTTTAATTTAGCAAGAAGTGCATCAACATCGGTGCCATGCACCATGCAAGCCTGCTCAATGGTTTCACCTCTTGAAGCGGGGCAACCAAGACAGTGCATACCAATTTCAAAGAAATATTCTGCACAGCCTACATCAATATCCAAAACATCGCCAATAAGCATATCTTTAGTAATAATCATTTTTATATCTCCTTAATTTTATTTGTGGATTAGGGAAGAGGGTTTAGGGAAGAGGGGGAACCAATTCAGCAAGGGGGTTTATGGAGGTTTCCCTCATCTCTTTTCCCTAATCCCTAACCATCCATCTAAATGGTTTTGATTAAAATAACTTGGTTTCCTTCTCAAAACTCTCTCGACCGTGATTATAGAGCTTTCTGTTGTCCATACTCCACATCTTACCCGTGAATTCACCCGTGGCCACGCCAAAGGTTGCTTCCTTCATTTCAAACATACGGGCATCAAGCATATCAAGTTCACTTAGCAACTCTGCCTCAATAAAGGCGGGGCGTACAGCGGCACCAAAATCGGGTTCGCCGTGGTGGGAAAGCACCATGTGTTCAAGAAGCAGGGGAACCTCCGAGGCGATCCCAAGTCTGTTAGAGGTTTCTCTTATCATCATAGCACCCTCGGCAAGATGGCCTATAAGATTACCCCTTACGGTGTAACCCGAAGCCAGACCCGACGGGGTCATTTCATATTCGGTCGTTTTTGCAATATCATGAAGAATTGCCCCCGCAATAAGAAGCTCCTTATCAACAAAGGTGTAAAGTTCGCACACCTTTTCGCAGAGCCTTACAATAGATAGCGTGTGAAGCATAAGCCCGCTTCTAATCGCGTGGTGAAGCTTAAAGGCGGCAGGCCAGTAAATAAGCTTTTCCTTATGTTCCTTTAAAAGCGTTGTAACGATAGCCTTAATATCGTTGTCCGAAAAGCTTTCGGCTATACTAAGCAGTTCACAAAACATTTCCTCGCCCGAGTAATCTGCCGAGGCTACAAGGTCGTCGGCATTAACATCATCGGAGGGCAGCGAGTGGCGTATCTTCTCAATTCTAAGCTGTTCGGTACCGTTGTACATACTAACAGTGCCTCTAACCTTAACAATATCACCGGGCTGATATTCTCCGTGAACCGAGGAAATATAAGACCAAAGCTTAGCGTTAATCTCTCCTGATTTATCAGAGAGGGTCATATCCAGATATTCATCGCCCTTTGAAGAGGTCTTTTTGTTTGAAGCCTTAACAAGCAAAAAACAGTCAACCAGACCGTTTGCTCCGGCAGGTATAAAATTCATAAACTTTCTCCGATATTAGTGTGTAAGATAATACTTAACCAAATTCTGAAGCAGGGTATCTCTGTCAATTCTGCGAATAAGGTTACGGGCTCCCATGTGTGTGGTAATATAGGTTGGGTCCTCAGATAATATATAGCCAACAATCTGGTTAATGGGGTTATAGCCCTTTTCTTTTAAAGCATCATAAACCGTAAGCAGAATATTTCTAATCTCTTGCTCCTGGTCGTTACCTATCGAAAAAGTTTGGGTTCTGTCAAGCATTAAAGTTCCTCGCTTTCTGCAAAAGACAAGTGGTCCTTGCCCTTCTATTTTATAATAAAACAGATTTTATTACAAGTGTTATTCTTCTACCTTATATTTCTTAATGAATTCTTCAAGACAAAGGTTTTCTTCCTTCATCTTTTTAGCCGCGTCAACACCTACATATCTGTAGTGCCAGGGCTCCGGAATAATGCCGGTTGTTTTTTGTTTTTCTTCTGAGTAACGAAGAATAAATCCGTAATCCGTGCAGTGTTCTACAAGCCAAGCGTACTCATCGGTGGTTTTAAAGCTGTCCTCAACCGAGTTGAAATCAACGGCTAAACCAACCTGATGCTCGCTGGTTCCCGGGCGTGCAACAACCTTTTCAGCCTCCTTTTCGGCTTGGGTGCGGCTCAAAGAGGGGTTGGCGTTCATAACACGGGTAACCTTGTTGTTAAACAACATGGTTTGGTAATCGTTTGTTCTGTAGGCCGAGATTATTATAAGTTTAATTCCGTCTGCCTTTGCGGCAGCACACATAGCGTGAAGCTGGTCAATGGCTCTGGCGTCAAACTGAGCATTATCAAATCCGGCATAAGCCTTGTTTATAAGGGCAAGTTCAGGGTCAAAACCCTCGGGAATAGAATTCCATGGATTTACAAGTCTGAGCTCATAAGAATCAAAATCTATAACAGGGGCCTCCTCCTTTTCATCTGATGTTGCTTCTTCGCTTGAGGATGGCGTAGATGAGCTGCCCGAACTGTTATCAACCGACAAGGTGGGGTCTCCAAAGTCGACACAGCCGATAATCATAACCGACACCATTATTGCAACAAGCACACAAATAAATATCTTCATTTTAACCTCCGAGATTTTGAACTCTATAACTATTATATATAATGCGTTAAAAATAATCAATGTTGATTTTTAAAAGTTTTGTTGTATAATATTGGTGAATACATTATACACGGGAGTCCGCAAATGGAAAACATAAAAGAACAGGCATATCTTGCCACAAAGGAAATAATTGAAAAAGCAAAACTAAAGGCGGGTAATATTCTTGTTGTCGGTTGCTCCACCAGCGAGGTAATAGGGGATAAAATCGGCACAAATTCCTCCCCCGACACCGCCGAGTATATATATAAAGGAGTAGCAGAGGCTGCCGCTGAAAAAGGAATCTTCATAGCGGCACAGTGCTGCGAGCATCTAAATCGTGCTATCATCGTATCAAAAACAGCAATCCCATTTGCCGAAGAGGTAAATGTTGTGCCTCAGCCCAAGGCGGGCGGCTCCTTTGCCACCGCCGCTTATAAAAATATACCCGATGCTATCGCGGTAGAGAGAATATGGGCAGATGCGGGAATAGATATAGGTTTTACCCTTATTGGTATGCATATAAAAAAGGTTGCCGTTCCCGTAAGGCTTGAAAACAACCGTATCGGCAAAGCTTTGGTTCTCGCTGCAAGAAGCCGCCCCAAGTTTATCGGTGGAGAGCGTGCTATATATAATGAAGAAAAAATGTAACAGAACCCCGACCGTCTTAAAATATAAAGGCTGTCGGGTCTTATTATGCCGAAAAAACGCAGAAATCGCC
>JAGBUU010000026.1 GCA_017630655.1 Clostridia bacterium | reverse complement strand
GAGACTATTGATAAGTCTGCGGTTATTGCCTCAAAGGATGTAGCACTTACCTGGGAACCTGACAACACTTATGTTAAGGACCAGTTTGCTACTGTGATTTTAGGCCAAGATATTGAGTATATTGATAATGAAGCAAAAACAAGTTATGTAGCTGCATTTTCAATCACCGACTTTATTGCTTCTGCCTATGTTACAGACCCAAGCATTAGTAATATAAATCTTGTTTTAACTACTGCAACTCAGATGGTAGGCCAGGAGAAAAGTCCTTTGGAATTTACTATGAAGTATTTTGAAGCAGAGGATTTCTCGGCTACCGTTAAAGAGGCTTCGGCTAAGGCAATTAAAACTATATTTGTAATAATTTTACCAATAGGACTTTTAGTATCAGGTGCAGTTGTGTTTGTTAAGAGGAGGTTGCGTTAATGAGCAAAAACCCCGAAGAAAAAGACACAAACCTATCGGCAACATCTGAAACAGATTTTGAGGAATCTACAATATTCTCTGCCCCCGTCGAGCACAAGGACACCAAAAAAGGCTCAAAGATGCTCAGAAATGGGCTGCTTACAACCCTTTTGTTGCTCTTTGTAGTTGGCTTGGCTGCCATAATTTGGATTTTTGTACCAGAGATGGAAGGAGAGGTAACAAGCAGTGCTCCTCAAATTGATACTACCCCCCTTTGGTCGATTAAAAACACTAATCTTGATGCCGTTACAATAATTAAGGGCGATGAAAAGATAGAATTTTTATCGGTAGAAATTGAGTCCGCTACTTCGAGTGCGTCGGCAGAATATGAATGGCAGATTAAAGGTGCAGACCACACCCTTATAAGCGAGGAAAAAATTCAAACCGTTATCTCCATGGTTTCCTATTTGGAATATTTAAGAATAATGGATAACAAGGATGCCGACTATGGATTCAGCACCCCAAACTATAAGATAGAGATAAAATCAAAAGACGGCAATGATGATAAAACCTTACTTGTCGGCACAAAAACTGCCGACGGAAGCGGTGTTTATTTAACCGTTGAGGGACAGGATACTGTATATCTTGCGGAACCTGATTTTATTTCATATCTTAAAACCGACCCATTATATTTTGCTGATACAACAGGTCTTCCCGCCTTTTCAAAGGAGTCAGATTATACAGGTGAGTATTTTACCGAAGGCGTTCTTACAAATTTTGATAAAATTGAAATTGAAGGCACTTCTCTTTCTGAAAAGCTTACCTTTAAGAAAAATACAGGTATACTCGATTTCGGAAGCTATCTTATTACCTCTCCGGCAAACAGATATGCAAACACCGAGAGCGTAAGCGGTCTTTATAATGCCTTTACAAGCGGAATTGCAGGCACGGGAGTATACTCCTTCGAAAATACCGCCGCACAGCAGAAACTTTACGGACTTAATAATCCCGACTTTGTTGCAACCATATATGCAGGCAATGAAACCAGAACCTTCAAGGTTAAAAAGCAAAACGATGATAACTACGCCTTGATAGGCGACGGTTTAAGGGTTATTTTAAAGGTATCTCCCGAGAGTCTTCCTTTTGCGACATATAGCGTTAACGACTTTTACAGCAACTTTATGTTTATTGAAAGCTTAACCGAGGCAAAAACAATAACCATTACCGAAGGGGATAAGAGTCATAAATTCACCATTATAACCGAAAAGGTAGAAAATGCCGAAGGTAAAATGGAAAATCAGATTAAGGCGATAAAGGCAAACGGCAAGGAAATTGATGCTACCAACTTCCAAAACTATTATGAAAAATTGCTTTGGATTTCGGCCGTTGAATTTAGCTTTATTGACACCTCTAATATGGAGGCAGACCTCACAATTCACATTACCCATAATGACGGCACAAAGGATACAGTAATAAAATATTACCAAAAATCCGATATGCGTTATCAAATGGAGGTCAACGGTGAAAAGATGGGCGTTATAAGTTCTTCAAGCTTTAAGAACATCTTTAAATATGCCGACAATGTAGCAAACGGTAAACCGTATAATTCATAAAACAAAAGGACTATGACAGATGTCATAGTCCTTTTTATATGAAGATTAATGTTGCTCGTTCTTTTTGTCCTTAGAATCGAAAGGCTCTTCGGTTTGATTTGTTGCCGCCAAAGCATTTGTTGCAATAAGTCTTGTAGTACCCGAGTGAATTGCCATAAAGAGTGAGAGTTTTGCCAAAGCATCCTCAGGGTCGGCGGTTTCGCTTATAATCTCACCGTAAACTAAATTTGCCTGTTTTAGCATATTTTCAAAGGCTTCACAGAACAGGTCATAAAGCTCGAAAATGCTCTTGTTACGGGTTTGCATTTTAATAAGGTCTGCAATAGACTGAATAGGAATAACCGACTTTAAGGTGCATATTATAAACAAGTAGCAAATATGCTCCTTGCTGTAACGCTTTTTCTTTGGAGCAGGGATAATTCCAAGCTTTACGTAGTTGTTTATCATGGATGGGGTAATAAACTTTTGGCCACCCTCATAGGAGAGAAGATAAAGATGCTTCTCGGTGAGTGCAACTACCTGGTCCATATAAAAATCCAAGTCAGGCAATTCTGCATAACGGGGGATTCTAAAATTATCAATGGTTTGCTCCAAGGCCGAGCCTTTCTCTAACAAGTCCATAAGACAAGTCCTTTCTTACTATAAACTCTAATGATATTTTAGCATATTAAATATCATTTTTCAAGATATAAAAAATTATTTGTTAAAGTTTTATTAATTCCTTGACATTAACAACAAAAACAGTTATAATAGTTTTGTAAACTAGATTAAGGGGTTATCAATATGTCCTTTCAGATTATCACAGATTCAGCTGCAAATCTCACAACAACACTTATAAAAGAAAAAGATGTTAAGGTGGTTTCGCTTTCATATATTATTGGAGAAAAGGAATATTTAAGCTATATTCCCGAAAAGGAAACCGACTATAAAAGCTTTTACGACCTTCTTCGCGCCAAAGAGCATGTTAAAACCTCTCTCGTTGGCTATGATAGGGTAGAAGAGGCAGTAAGAACAAGTTT
>JAGBUU010000025.1 GCA_017630655.1 Clostridia bacterium | reverse complement strand
GAGGAAGAGCCTAAAAGGTCTGATGTTTTTCCGGTTACTATTCTGCCATCGGGCAGCTCCATAGCCGCGGCAGGCAGTCCGGTCTCATCGGCTTTCTTAAGGGCGGGAGCAATGACCTTTCGGTCTGAAGTCTTGACGCCGGCTTTTTTCATAAGTAGTTCAAGCTTATATATTGTATCATTATTAACCTTGCCGTTTTTGTTGTCGCAAAGGCCTGTATAATAGCGTCTGATAATTTCGTCGCAAGCAGCTTTGCAAACAGCGTCGTTATCAAAAATACAATTGCCCGCCATATTTACACCCATATCAGTGGGAGATTTGTAGGGAGATTCTCCGTATATAGTTTCCATCATTGCAGTAACAACGGGGAAGATTTCAACGTCACGGTTATAGTTAACAGTTGTCTTGCCGTATGCCTCCAGATGAAAGGGGTCAATCATATTAACATCATTAAGGTCGGCAGTTGCCGCCTCATAAGCGAGGTTAACCGGATGGCTTAATGGCAGGTTCCAAATTGGGAAGGTTTCAAACTTTGCGTAGCCTGCAGCCACACCTCTTTTATGCTCGTGATAGAGTTGAGAGAGACAGGTTGCCATTTTGCCACTACCTGGCCCGGGTGCGGTTACAACAACTAATTCACGGTTAGTTTCAATATATTCGTTCTTGCCGTAGCCTTCGTCACTAACCACCTTGCTTATATTTGAAGGGTACCCGTCAATTTTATAATGCTTGTAGACCTTAACGCCAAGGCTTTCGAGCCTAGTTTTAAAGGCCTTTGCCTGTGGTTGACCCGAATAGCAGGTCATAACAACGCTACCAACATAAAGACCAATAGAACGGAAAATATCAATAAGGCGTACCGTGTCCATATCATAGGTTATACCAAGGTCACCGCGAAGTTTGTTTTTTTCAATATGTGCAGAGTTAATAACAATAACAACCTCAACCTGCTCCTTCATTTGAAGTAGCATTTGAAGCTTACTATCAGGCTTAAACCCGGGCAGAACACGTGCGGCGTGAAAATCATCATAAAGCTTTCCGCCAAACTCAAGATAAAGTTTACCACCGAACTCCGCAATACGCTTACGAATATGCTCAGATTGAGTTTTTAAGTATTTTTCGTTATCAAAACCTGCCGTAATCATATTAACTCCTACAAAAAATATTATAGATACATTATATATTATTTCAAGATTCTTTTCAATAGAAAAAATAAAAAAATTGAGAACTACAGTAAAAGCTGTAGTTCTCAAAAAAAGGTCATAAATTGTTTTACCAAAGGCCCTCTACACCGAATACGATATCAGCACTGGAATCCTCAATATCTGTCTTATCTTCGTCTTCCTTGGTATCTGATTCTTTATCAGGCTCCTTATCAGAATCCTTATCCGGTTCTTTATCTGGCTCTTTGTTTGTTGTATTGTCATTTTTATCTGACGAGTTGTTTGATGAATCAGGATTAATCACTTCGGCCCCACCATTACTGTTCAGGTCATTCCAAAGGTCTTCAAGTTCTTCCCTTTCATCATCTGTAAGTCCTGCGCCATCTTCCCACTCATCCTTATCATAATCCTGGGTTGGGTTAGAGGGCGTTGAACTATCATCTGTAGTGTCTTTATTCTTTTTGCAAGCTGCAAAGGAGAACAGAAGCACCAAGCAGAGTAGAATTGCTATGATTTTCTTCATATTAGTAACTTTCCTTATGCCCAATCATCGTTGTCGGGGCCGTTTTCAAAACCATTATCGTCACCGTTGAAATCTTCATCTGCGGTAGCGGCAAGGAAGCTCTGTAATGAAGCAAGGCTAAGAAGCTCTGCTTCGGGCTGAACATATGCTTTTCTCATGTAACTTCAACCCCTTCCTTATTGTGCAGAATAATTCTCAACGCAGTATTTAAGAACGTATTCACGGTTTGCATCCCAACCGGTAACTGATGTGTTGAGACCGGCTTTTGCAGTAACATAGTTGTCATTTACGGGTGTGTATGTATCTGCTAAATCAAGGATGGTATTTAACGCAGCCTTGTTACCAATACCGTTGCTAATGTACGCGTCAGCAGAGGGGTTGGAAGCATATTCAACACCGTTTGCAGTCTTGTAATATACGCGAGCGGTAACTCTTGTTCCAAGGAACTTAAGAGCGTTGGTTTTGCTTGTAAATCCAAACTTGAGAAGGCCTGTGATTTCGCCATCAGTAACAACCGTATTAAAATCAGCAGTACCCTTTTTTACGCTTGCAATGGCGGCACCTTCAGTGTTTACTGTAAGTGCTTCTCCACCAAGAAGAGATGTGGGATAGAAGATAACGCCAATTTCTTCAACGGTATCAAGAACTGCCTCGGGAACACTAACAGAGCCTTTAACCAGGATGCCCTGTTGCATAACATCTGCTTGGTTAAGAATACTCATGTCATCAAGAGTTACTACAGCAGAAGTGTCCTTGCTTTGAACATTAATCTCTTTTGCTGTTTTGTCAACATCAATGAGTTTAGCAGTTTTGTCGGAAACCTTTAAGCCGCTAACATCTATGGTAACCTTATCCGAGGTGTCTGCCTGGCAGATAACCTTAAACCAAAGGCGAGTTGCATAAGAATTGTCGCCAAGGTTGTTGAGTGTAGCAAAAACAAGATTGTCGCCTTCCTTTTTGAAGAAGGTGGTGTCCTTGCTGGAATCGTTCTTGTCAAGACCGTTCCACTCACGTAGCTCAGGGTTAACTACAACCTCTTTAATTGTAGCACCGGTAACAGAAATGCTGCCCTGAATTCCGCCAACAAGTTTATTTTCGTCTTCTACACGAATCTTCACTTCGAAAGTGGTATCGGCAACAACGGTGTCCGGTGCTTCGAAAACGAATTCTACACCGGAGGCTGCTTCAGCAGAAGCAGTAAATACCATGCAGCTTACCAACATAGCGAGGGCAAGTGCAAGAGCGGTGAACTTTTTCATAAAAAATTCCTCCTTATGACCTTGTAAAACGTTAGTATGTACGCCAACTTTATTTGGCATGAAATTAGAAAGAGCATAATTCTTTCATATTTTACACCATTATAGCACTACCCGTTCGGTTTGTCAAGCATTTATAAGGTAAAATATATATCCAAATACAACCGATTATTTTTGTAAAAACTGACAACTATTACTAAAAAATTTCTGCGATAAACCGTTACATTTTATAGTAACATTATGCTTTCATTTTTTCAATACTTGTGTTAAAATATTAAAAAATCCTAGGAGGCTTTTTATGGCTTTTCAACTGAAAATGACCGTTACGGCACACGATATAGACGCCAATTGTTTGGCTACGCCGACCTCAACGGTAAAGTATATGATGGAGGCTGTTGACCGCAATATGTTGCTTTGCGGCCCGACCTATCAAGAACTTATGGACAAGGGTCTAAGTTTTGTTGTAAGCCGTAGCGCTATAGAGGTTTTAAGACCTATTCGAGAATATGAGGAGCTTACCGTTTCTACCTGGGCAACACCCTCTAAAAACTTTTCATTCCCCAGAAGTTACCTTGTAAAGTCGGGCGAGGAAACTGTTGCAAAGGGGCTTTCAATTTGGGCTTTGCTTGACACTAATCAAGGCGGTTTTGTAAAGGGCTGCGAATTTAGCGTGGAAGGCTACGGAACAGGCGAAGAAATTCATCTTTCCATCCCTACACGCTTTAAAATGCCAAACGAAGCACTTACTCTATGCGGCGAAAGAGCGGTGCGATATTCAGACGTTGACCGCAACTTTCATATGAACAACACTAAGTATTTTGATATGCTTTTCGACTATATCCCAAACAGAGAAAACATATACATGAGTTCTTGTCTTATAAACTATGTTTGTGAGGCTCCGCTGGGTAGCAACATTAATATATATACAAGTGAGCCAGAGGTTTTAGAAAACGAAGTCTTTTACTACTTTAAAACTGAAATAGATGGCAAGGAAAACATTAGGGCTAAGGTAGGAGTACGTAACATATAGTATGAATAACGGAAATTTAAAAGGAACTTTGATTTTACTGCTTACTGCACTTATCTGGGGAAGTGCATTTGTCGCCCAGTCTGACGGCATGAACTACGTTGGACCGCTCACCTTTATGTCAACAAGATTTTTACTTGGCGGCGTTGTGCTTTTCCCCGTAATTGCGGTAATCAGGAAGTTTGATATTGGGGCGAAAAGCACCTTTAAATCGTTTGGTAAAGAGCTTAAGACCTCTGTTCCTGCGGGAATTTTTTGTGGACTGCTATTGGGAATTGCATCTGCTCTTCAGCAATACGGTCTGCTTTTTACATCGGTAAGTAAAGCCGGATTTTTAACAACCCTTTATGTGATATTTGTGCCTATTTTCAGTATATTTACAAAGAAAAAACCAAGTGCGAGTATTTGGATTGCGACCGCTCTGGCCACTGTTGGCCTTTATCTGCTTTGTGTTAATGAAGGTGCAGCCCTTTCCCTTGGAGATAGTTTGGTATTTGCTTGCAGTATATTTTATGCACTGCAGATTATGGCGGTAGATAAATTTGTAAAAGACTGTGAACCTGTGTTGTTATCTTCTATCCAATTTTTAACAGTAGGCCTGTTTTCGCTTGTCCCTGCACTAATTTTTGAACAGCCTACGCTATCAGCATTAACTGATGCCGCACTTCCGATTGCATATGCCGGCATTTTATCAAGCGGCGTTGCCTACACCCTACAGGTTTTTGCACAAAAGTTTGCCGACCCCGCTGTTGCGGCAATTACTATGAGTTTTGAATCGGTTTTCGCCGTTTTAGCCGCGGCAATTTTGCTTGGCGAGCGGCTTT
>JAGBUU010000024.1 GCA_017630655.1 Clostridia bacterium | reverse complement strand
ACGGTTTAAGCGACGCCTTTGAAAGACTGCACGAAGAGCACAGTATGAAAAAATACGGGCATGATATTGCCTGTATTGCCATACTCTCGCAAATTCTTACTACCCTGCTTCGTGAAACCGAGGGCGAAAGTCCTTTGCCTACCGTTTCGGAAGATATTAAAAGAAGAATTTATTCCTCTACCATATTTTTAAGGCGTAATTTTATGTATGATGTTTCAGAGGAAATTTGTGCAAAACAGGCATCTCTCAGCCGTTATTATTTTTCCCGTAATTTTAAAGCGGTTACAGGAAGAACCTTTAGAGAATATTTAAATCTTGTGCGTATAGAGCACGCTAACGTTCTACTTACCACAACCGAAAAGTCGATTAGCGAAATTGCCAGCCTTTGCGGATTCGGTAGTGTTTCTCATTTTATATACACATACAAAAAATCTCAAAACATAACACCACTTGCCTTTAGACACAAAAATAAACGGTGATGCGTTGTGCATCACCGTTTTTATTTTATTCTGCCTTGCTTTCGGCTATGATTTTTTGTGCGATGGAGGCAGGAACCTCTTCATATCTTGCAAATTCGGTATAGAAGGAGCCAACGCCTCTCGTTACCGAGCGAAGAACTGTTGGGAAATCGGCAAGTTCGCTTTCGGGAACTTCGGCCGAGATTACCATTAACTTTCCGTCAGGGTCCATACCAAGAACTCTTCCGCGACGCTTATTGATATCACCCATAATATCGCCCGAATTATCGGTGGGAACGGTTGCAACCAAGGTTACAACGGGTTCTAAGAGCACGGGGTTTGCTTCGGGGATACCTGCCTTGAAGGCAAGGGATGCGGCTGTTTTGAACGCAAGCTCGGAAGAGTCAACAGGGTGGTATGAAACGTCGGTAAGGGTTGCCTTAACGCCAACCATTGGGTAGCCTGCAAGCACACCTGTTTGAGCAGATTCTAAAAGTCCCTTTTCAACTGCCGGGAAGTAGTTCTTGGGAACAGAGCCGCCGAAAACTGTTTCGGCAAATTCAATTCCTTCGCAATCCCACGGCTCGAACTCTATCCAAACGTCACCGAACTGACCGTGACCGCCCGACTGTTTCTTGTGTCTACCCTGAGCCTTAGCCTTTTTGCGAATAGTCTCTCGGTATGCAACCTTGGGAGCGTCATACTGAACCTCAACGCCAAACTTGGTTTTAAGCTTGTTAGCAACGGTATCAAGATGCTGTTCGCCAAGACCGGCAAGAATCATTTCGCCAGTCATATCGTTATTGTAAACCGATATAGTCGGGTCTTCTTCAGCAAGACGATAAAGTCCTGCTGCGAGTTTTTCTTCCTCGCCCTTCTTCTTAGGTCTTACTGCCATCTTGTAGTTAGGAAGTTCGTAAGAAATTTCGGGAAGTCTTACAGGGCGTGCGGGTGAGCAAAGTGTATCGCCCGTACCTGTAGCGTTAAGCTTAGCAACTGCACCAATATCACCTGCGGCAATATAGGAAGTTTCAATCTGTTTTTTGCCGCAAACGAAATAGAGTTTGCCTATACGCTCGTTAGCACCTGTACGCATATTAAGTAATGTCATATCGGAGGTAACCTTACCGCTTACAACCTTGAAGTAAACAAGCTTACCAACAAAGGGGTCAACAACCGTTTTGAATACAATAGCGGCTGTCTGTGCGTCTTCGTTAACTGTTAGATTAATTTCGTTACCGTCATTATCCACCCCGGTTTCGCCTGCGACAGTCTCTGCCCAGGGTGCTAACCAGATAAGTCCATTAAGAAGTTGGTCAACAGCCTCAAGCGATGCCGCACTTCCGCAGAATACGGGGGCAATTTCACCACGGCGTACGCCGGTAGCAAGACCCATAATAAGCTCATCGGGAGTAAACTCCTCGCCCGAGAAGTATTTGTCCATAAGCTCCTCGCTGGTTTCTGCAACTGCCTCGTTAATAGCAGTGCGAAGCCCCTCTAAACGATGGCCCATATCGGGCATGGGAACAACCGTAGCCTTGCCGTCCTTATAAGCATAAGCCCTAAAGTCGATAAGATTTATGTAACACTCTACCTTGTGGTCTACAACATACGGTACAACTATGGGGCAAACCATAGGGCCGTAGGTGGCTTTAAGGTCTTCGAACACCTTGTAGAAATCGGCGTGCTCGTGGTCCATTTTATTAATAAAGAATAGCTTTGCTATTCCCTTTTTGGTGGCAGCATCAAACGCCTTGCTAGCACCAACAGAAACACCACTCTTACCGGAAATTACGATAACCGAGCTGCCTGCAGCACGAAAGCCCTCGCTAACAGAAGCCGAGAAGTCAAACTGACCGGGAGTATCTATAATATTAAGCTTCACATCCTTCCATTCGCAAGGAACAACAGATGCCGATACACTTGACTTTCTGCGAATTTCTTCGGGGTCAAAGTCGGATACTGTGTTGCCTTCTGCAACGGTGCCCAAGCGGTCTGATTTACCGGTTAGGTAATATGCCGCCTCGACAAGTGAGGTTTTACCGGCCGAAGCGTGACCGGCAAAAACGACGTTACGGATGTTTTTAGCCTTGTAGTCTTTCAAAACAAGTTCCCCTTTCGTATGTATCGCGTTTTTCTTGCTTTTGCTTCTTTATACAAGAAAAACCACGATTTTTTAACAAATTGCACAAAAGATATTATACTCTTGGTTAATTTATACTGTAATATTACCACAAATCTCTTGGCTTTTCAATAGTAAGTTTAAAAATTTTTACTGTTTTATTGTGTTAATTAATTTCTTTAATGTTTCTTTAAAGGTATATATGCATAGCCCTGTTTTTAAGAGAACGGTAAAAAAACATATAGCGTAGAAAAAACCGTCAAGGCGCGAAAAGATTTCCCCCATACTCGCAGTGCTTACCGCTAAAGAATAGGGATAGTTTAAGGTTGAGGCGAACTCGCTACCAAATATGCCCAAAACATTTAACACACAAATTCCTATGATAAAAAAGGTAAGGCTGTATGAAGCACAAAAAGTTTTTGTTATAGTTTTATTTTGTAGTAAAAACAAGGGCAGTAAGGAGGCGGTAAGATTTAAATATAGAGGAAAAAGTATTTCTATAAAGGATGCATCTACAGATTTATAGGGTATTAAATATTTTAAACTCATAAACTGTACCGAAAAAGCCGCCATTATAATAATTATTACCGCGGCTATCGGCAAGGTTATTAAAGAAAGTTTAAAAAACACCTTTTTACCGCTAACACCCAACAACAATGATATTGCAAGCATTATTAAAAACGGAAAAAAGATATTATTGGTTGATAGCATTACGGGTGCGGCGAAGCGAGAGAAGTTATATAGAGTAAAGAGGCTTATTACAAGAAGAAAAAGCAAGGCTAAAACAGAAAAAGCAAAGCATACTGCATTTTTAAGCCTAAAGCTGCTTCTTGATAAAACATATATAACTCCTTTAACTAGCAAGAGGGTTAGGAACGAGAGGATAAATGCACCAATAATGCCGCTTATATCGTTTGCAAGGTTTCCGCTAAACCTTAGTTTTAACAGAATGTCGCCCAAAAAAACTAAAACTGCAAGACATACAAAACCCTTTTTCACTTTATATTCTCCTTTGCGTAAGTCTTGCTTTGCTGTAAATTTAAAAACTCTTTTGGCTCTTTGTTCTCAAAGCGGCAAAGTCCTGCAAGTTTTACCCTATTATTCTCTGCAACTATTCGTGGAAGGGCAAAATTACCGCCATTTACCAAAATGGCGGTTTTTATTTCATAAAGGGCAGTGTTTCCGCCAAAACCGAATTCTTTGTAACAGTGTTTTAAAAGAGATATTGCCTCTTCACCCACAAAAACAGCATCTTTATCAAAAAGCATTTCTATATCATCTGTAAAAACAAGCCTTGTTCTAAGCGGAATTCCAATATCACCGCAAAGGTTTAGGACGTTCTCTATTTCATCCCCCTTAACCGAACCGCAAAGAACCACAAGCCCACAATGCTCAAACGAGGGTTCCTTTGAAAGCTTGGTTTTTATGTCGGTAATTGCAGCATTAAGGTCCTCACCCTCCCCTTTTATCCACATACTTTTGTTTTGCTCTGACACCGAAATAAATATATCTCCTTGTCCAAAGGCAAGTGACGTTACAGTAAAGGTAGCATTTGGCTCAGTATAGGCACAAGCGTTAAGGGTTAGTACTGCCAATATTAAAAAGAATATTTTTATTTGTGTTTTCATTTGCTTTTCCTTACAACATTTTGTCTTTGAATAAGAGGGCGTGTGAGCATCTTTGTCCAGGACGCTCTTATAATTGTATCCTTTAATTTTTGGGCGGTCGGATTATTAAGCGACAGGGTTGCATCCACACCAAAGGACTGCATTTTAAGCACCGAAATTACCGTTACTGCAAAAACAGAAAGGATGCCGAAAAGACCGAAGAGTGACGCCGATAAAATCATAAAAAACCTTAAATAGAATATGGCTGTTTTAAGCCTTGGTACCATAAGTCCGCATATGCCTGAAAAGGCTACCGCAATAAGCATTGGGGCGCTTACAATCTTCGCCTCTACTGCCGCCTGGCCAACCACCAGACCCCCTACAATGCTAAGTGCGTGTCCAACACTTTGGGGCATTCTGATACCCGTTTCCCTTAAAATTTCAAAAATAAGAGTCAGTATTATACATTCAAGTACCGATGGGAAGGGCACGCCTTGTCTTGCCGCTTGTACCGTAGTTGCAAAGGCGGGCGGCAGAAAAGAAAAATGAAAGGTTGTAAGGGCCAAATATACCGCAGAAACGCTTATTGCTAAATGAAAGCTTAAAAATCTTAAAACTCTGCCAAATGACGCTATTTTATAGTTGATATAGTAATCCTCGTCCGACTGAAAGTTCTCTGAAAAGAGATATGGTAGCGTTATTACAACGGGGGTTGAGTCTACAACCAAGGCTACTCTGCCCTCAAGCAGTCTTGCGGCGACTATGTCGGGGCGTTCGGTAGAGCCTACAGTTTTAAAAAGGGAGCCTTTAGAGTCGCAGATTTGTTCGGTAATATAGTTTGAATCTAAAATTGAATCAATATCAATTTTTGAAAGACGGTGATTTAAAATTCTTAAGGTTTCTTCATTTGCAAGACCCTTTATAAAACATATAAACACAAAGGTGCCCGTCTTTCTGCCGAGTCTAACCATCTTTGCACAAAAGTCGGGAGTTTGCAGCCTGCGTCGAAGCATTGCCACGTTGAACATTGCCGCCTCGTCGAAGCCCTCTCTTGGGCCCTCGAGAACCCTCTCGTTTTCGGGTTCGGATATTCCTCTTGTACGCCAACCCTTTGTGTTTACGGTTATGCAAATATGGCTATTTTCAAGAAGTATAAGGGTGTCTCCGTAAAGCATTGATGAGATAGCATCCGATACGAGAGATGTTGTCTTAATTTCGCTGGCAAAAAGTATATTTTCGGCAACAAAATTTGCCGTGTTGCCCTTGCTGAGTTCACCCTTATAACTTATCAGCGGCTTAATTATAGATTCGTTTATAAGTTCTACATTTACCATGCCGTCAAAATAGAAAATACAGGCATTAATGCCGCAAAAAGAAAATTCTCTTTTGCGAAGAATGCTGTCGCCCTCAAAAATTTTTTCAATGGTTTTTATCTTATCACTAAGTCTTCTATCAAAACTTTTTGTTGCTTTTTCCATTTTATTCACCCCTTTTAGTATCTGTCCCAAAAGGCAGAACTATTCTGAGACTGTTTGCATATTAATATAGTAAACCGATTTTTTAGGAGTGAAATTATGGACAATTCTATCTTTGATAAATACATACAGGAATTGAAAGAGATGCAAAAAAAAGCTATGCCGGTTTTAGCACAGCAGGTTAAAACCGTGCAGCCGCCTATTGAGCAAAACAGCGAAACAATGACGGGTGGAGGGGGGCTTATTGTTATAACAACGGCAGGCAGAGGCCTTTACCCGATAGCAAATGCAAAGGTAACTGTATTCTTGGGAAGTGCCGATAGTATGACGGTTGTGGCTGAAAGTCTGACCGACCAAAGCGGAAGAACACCGATAATGAATCTTTCTGCCCCATCCTCCGAGTTTGCCGAAGCACCAAACCCAAGTGAACGTCCATACGCCTACTATAATATTAGGACTGTTGCCGACGGATATACCGAAACACAAAACTATAATGTCGCCGTTTTTGATGATATTACCTCAATTCAAAACGTTTCCCTTTATCCTGTAGCTTCCCGACCTGACGGAAACAAACCTATTATTATAAACGAATTAGACAACTATCAGCTTTAAGGGGGCAAGCGATATGCCGGACGAAATTTTTCAGCCAATTCCCGAAAATATAACTGTACATTTAGGGGCACCCGACTCAAATGCCCAGAATATAACGGTACCCTTTGTCGATTACGTTAAAAATGTTGCTTCGAGTGAGATATATCCCAACTGGCCCGAAAGCGCTCTTCGTGCCAACATATACGCCATTACCACCTATGCTCTTAACCGAATATATAGCGAATGGTACCCCTCCCGCGGGTATAATTTTGATATAACCAATTCTACTGCTTTTGACCAAGCCTATGTTCCCAATAGGGATATTTTCGAGAATATAAGTGCTCTTGTAGATGAACTCTTTAACGATTATGTTGTAAGGCAGGGCACGGTAAACCCATTGTTTACCCAGTTTTGCAACGGAACAACATCTACCTGTGACGGCCTTAGCCAATGGGGTACTGTATCACTTGCAAATGAGGGACTCACCCCCTACGAAATACTCCAGCGGTATTACGGAAATGACATAAATATTATTACCAACGCCCCTGTGCAAAATATTGAAGAGTCCTACCCTGGCGCTCCACTTAGATTAGGTGATGCAGGAAATGATGTTGAGATAATAAGCGAAGAGCTTAATCGAATTTCTCAAAACTACCCCGCTATACCCAAAATCCCAGAGCCGCTTGGCGTGTTCACTCCCGCAACCGAGGCGGCCGTAAGAAGCTTTCAAGAAATTTTCAACCTACCTGTAACAGGGGTTGTTGACAAGGCAACCTGGTACCGCATTAAACGGTACTATGCAGGTGTTAAAGGGCTTGCCGAGCTTGTGTCCGAAGGGGTTTCTCTGCAAGAAGCACAGTTGCCCTATGAAAGAGTTTTAACCGTAGGCTCGGTTGGAACCTCTGTTGCCCTTATTCAGTATTATCTTAATGTAATTGCATATTTTAACGGAAATTTTACACTCTTTCCAATAAACGGTGTGTATGACCAGACCACAGCCGATGCCGTTTCCCGTTTTCAAGAGCTTTACGGCCTTAACGTAAATGGCGAGGTTGGCAGAGAGACCTGGAACAGACTTAAAGAGGCATATTTAGAAACGGTTGCATCTATACCACCGAGTATTTACGGAAACAGGGCTAAATTGTACCCCGGATATGTTTTAAGTGAAGGTATACGCAGTAGTGATGTTTCGGATTTGCAGGGTTATTTGAGTTTTATTGCCGACTATTATAATGCTGTACCAAAAATTCCCGTAACGGGGTATTTCGGCAGTCAAACAAAAGCTGCCGTAGAGGAATTTCAGCGCCTTTTTGGTCTGCCCGTTACCGGCACTGTTGGGGCAGTAACCTGGTACGAAATTGCCAATCAGTATAACTTTTTAATAGAAACGGAAACATAAAAAAGACCTTACTCAGCGAGTAAGGTCTTTTTTTATTCTTCTTTAAGTTTTAGCGCAAAACAGATTGAAAAGAGGGCGGCGGCAAAGGATGTTAGTGCCGGAATATTTGCAAAATACTCAAATCCCGACGGATTAATAACGCCACATATAAATCTCGGCACCGAGCCGACCGCACAGACATATCCGCACAAAGCGGCAACCGCACGGCTGATTTTTATATTTTTTATTGGCATTTGACATTCACTTTTCGCAAAATCTAAAAATACACCAAGGCAAAGACACATTGACGCGGTTTCAATAAGCGTATCTGTTACCGAGGCAAGTGACGCAAACTCTGTAAAGATGGTAATAACCCTTGTAATCCAAAAAATAATCGGCATAACCACAACAATTTTTATGGCGTTTACCCCTTTAACTGTGCAATACGCGATGTACAAAAGGGATATGATTGAAAGCAATGCAGTCGCCTTGTTAAACGCCATCTGAAGCGGTGTAGCATAATCGAGCAGCGAAGAGAGAAAGGCTTCATAAAAAATTGCTATTGCCGTTATAACCTCTACTACACCAAAAATATACGGGCTAACCCCAACCTTATAACCAATACCCTTGTTCACCGTTGCAGAATAAACAACAAGTGCTGCCGCAATTAATAAAAAGGCAATTATTAAAGCTGCCGAAGGGGCATATTCGTGTTTTATAAAGCCGCTGCTTTCTTCAACCGTAAAAAGAAGCATAAAAGTGCGTAAGATTATACCTACGACTAAAGATGCAGCAAATATGAGATTGTTTAACCTTATAGTCAAAGGAAGACCTCCTGCAAGGTGAATAAATTAAAATGTAAGGCATATAATGTACAAACATTATTTTATATTTTTATTTTACCCTTGTCAATACAAATGGAAGGATATTTATGAAAACTGTATATATTACTACTATGATGATTGCGGCTTTCCTTATGCTCACTTTGCCGCTTAGTGCAAAAAACAGGCTTGAAAATTTGCCCGTGTCGGCTCTGCCAATGACGGAAAACGGGCAAAGCGACATATTGGACGACCCTGTGAAAATTAAAATCACCGCCAAGAATGAAGTTGTTTCTATTGCTCTTGAGGACTATATTTTTGGTGTTGTTGCCGCCGAGATGCCCGCACTATATGAAACAGAGGCTCTAAAGGCACAGGCCGTTGCGGCATATACCTTTTATCTGACACGATTGGACCCCACAAATAGCCAAGACTTTGACATTACCGATGATTACACCACAGATCAAGCCTTTATAACGGTAGAATCTGCACGCGAAAAATGGGGCGACGGGGCTGACGCCTATGAGGAAAAAATTAGAGGAGCGGTAAGGTCTGTACTTGGGAAGAGGGTTTTATATAACGGGGAGCTTGCCCGTACCGTCTACCACGCAATATCTTTTGGTGTAACCGAAAACGCGGTTGATGTGTGGGGTGGTGAATATCCTTACCTTGTTTCAGTTGATTCCTCATTTGATAAACTTAGCCAAGATTACATAGAGGAAAAAACCTTTACTGCCGAGAATTTTAAAACTCTACTGTCCTCTATAGCCGAGGTTAAGGATTTGGATAAAAACTGTGTTAGTGATATTATTAAAACCACGGCCGGCGGCGTTAAAAGCCTTAAAATTAGCGGAAAAGAGGTAACGGGGGCAGACTTTAGAAAGGCGTTATCCTTAAGGTCATCATGCTTTGAACTCACCTTTAACTTAGGAAAATACACCATAAAAACCCAAGGCTACGGACATTCTGTGGGTATGAGCCAAAATGGTGCAAACTATTTAGCTCAACGAGGCAAAACCTATGAAGAAATACTGCTTCACTACTATACAGACTGTACGGTAGAATAGAAAAACGACACACATTTAATTAATGTGTGTCGTTTAGTTTTTGTTTTATATTTCGAATGTTTCCGCAAGGGCTGCAAAGGTTGCACTGTAAAGTGCTTCGGGCAGAGCGTTTATATCCACCTCGGTCTCTTCACCATTCGCCATGCATTTAAGCCTTGCCTTTCCGCTCTCAATTTCGCTATCGCCGAGCACTAAGGTGTATTTTGCTCCAAGCTTATTGGCAAAACGCATTTGTGCCTTAAGACCTCGTCCGACAATATCTGTACCCGCTTCAAAGCCTTCATCGCGAAGCTGCTTGCAAAGCACCGCCGCCTTTAAAGCTGCCGCCTCGCCCATAGGTGCAATATAAATATCACAAAGGCGTGGCTCGGGAAGTTCTGCCTTTTGGCTTTCAAGCACCATAAGGAGTCTTTCTACACCCATTGCAAAACCAAGTCCGGGTTGAGCCTGTCCACCCATATTTTCAAGCAGACCGTCGTAACGTCCGCCACCGCAAACGGTAGACTGTGCACCGATATCACCCGACACAAATTCAAAAACGGTACGGGTGTAGTAATCGAGTCCGCGAACAATTCTGGGGTTAACCTTATATGAAATCTCCATAGCGTCAAGGTAGCCTTTTACCGCTTCGAAATGAGCCTTACATTCATCACAAAGGAAGTCTATTACCACAGGGGCATCCTTAGCAATTTCGGCACATACCGGAGATTTGCAGTCGAGTATTCTCATGGGGTTGCGTTCAAGTCTATCCTGACAGGTGCCACAAAGTTCGCTGCTTTTAGCAGAGAAATAAGCCTTTAAGGCCTTATGATATTCTGCTCTGCAGGTGGGACAGCCAATAGAGTTTATCTCTAATGATATTTTCTTTATACCAATATCTGAAAGTAGCTGATTTGCAAGAGAAATAACCTCTGCATCTGCCATAGGGGTTGCCGCACCGATACACTCTACACCAAACTGATGGAACTCACGAAGGCGGCCTGCCTGCGGCTTTTCGTAGCGGTAGCAACCGCCAAGATAACAAACCTTAACGGGAAGTGCCGCTGCTGTAAGAGAATGCTCAACTATGCTGCGAAGCGCACCCGCCGTAAACTCAGGACGCAGGGTTATAGAACGGTCACCCTTGTCGGTAAAGGTGTACATTTCCTTTTGCACAACGTCGGTAGTGTCACCAACATTTTTAATGAAAACCTCGGTATGCTCGAAAACAGGAACACGAATTTCTCTGTATCCGTAAAGCGCCGCAGTTTCAAGCAGTTTGCCTTCTACAAACTGCCATTTATAGCTATCCTCGGGTAAAACGTCATTTGTTCCCCTTGGAGCTTTATTTATTTCTGCCATAAAAATTCTCCAAAAAATTATTTGTCGCTTCTAATATACTCGCGCCAATCGAGGTCGCCTCTATCAAGTCCGCGAATAAGCATTTCACCTGTTGCGATATTAGTGGCAACAGGAATTTGATGAACATCGCAAAGACGAAGCAACGAATGCTCATCTGGCTCATCAGGACGGGCGTTAAGCGGGTCACGGAAAATGAGAAGCATATCCACCTCATCACAACCGATACGGGCTGCGATTTGCTGTGAGCCACCCTGATTTCCGCCAAGCAGGGTAACAATGTTAAGCCCTGTTGCCTCGGAAATGAGTTTGCCTGTGGCGCCTGTGGCAAGCAAAGTATGTCTGCTTAAAATACCGCAGTATGCAATGCAAAACTGTACCATAAGTTCTTTTTTTGCGTCGTGTGCAATTAGTGCAATGTTCATGGTTTTCTCCTTTTTTTACTATGCTATATGGGTTTAAATTTTCTTAAGTTTGGGAAGCGGAAGGTTCTTTCCGCAAAGTCTTTCCGCTATTCGTCTGAAAGCCTTTTTTGCCCTGCCTATTAACCTGAAATCTCCGCCTAAAAAGGCAAATGCAAGCCTTTCGCTTTCTGGGACTATTCCTATAAGGCACAAACCGGATTCATCAATAATATCATCAATGTTTTTGAAAATAGGATTCTTTATGAAATAAGGTTCAAACCGATTTATGATAAGACGGCCTCGGCGATTAATTTTGCCGAGCACCTGTCCTATATTTGCAGCATCTCTGACTGATACAGCATTTGGATTGCAAATACACAAAAATTCCGTATCGGTTGGAAGCGCTTTATAAAGTTCTTCATTTGTTCCTGCCGGCAGGTCTACCACTATAAAGTCAAAATCTGCATTACTTAATGTTCCTACAAATTTGCCAAAGGCATCGGGGCGGATAAGCCCTTTTTCAGACGGTGCCGCAAGAAGTGATAGGTTTGGTGTGTTTTTTACAGGCAAAATACAGGAGTAAAGTTCCCTGCCGTTTACTGCGTCCGACGCATCGAAAAGAAGGCTTTCGCTAACGCCAAGAAGCATATCTAAGCAACGCATTCCTTCGTCCATATCTATTAGCAAAACCCGTTTTTTAAGTTCACAAAGAGCAAGGCTAAGACCTATGCTGCAGCTTGATTTTCCGCAGCCGCCCTTACCGCCCAAAACGGCTATAATCTTCACCATTGAAATCTCCATTTAAAATAATAGTAATTCCCCGAATAATTTACCACATCTTACAAAGTTTGTCAAATATTTAACACAAGTTGTTTATCCTAAAACCTCGTTGGGTTTAGTGGTATCTACAGTTACATCCTCAGAGAAGAAATATGCGTCGAACATTTTTCTTCCAATAGAAGAGCAGGTGCTTGACGATGCTCCGTGCTCGAGCACAATAGCAACGGCTATTTCGGGCTTGTCGAAGGGAGCAAAAGCAACAAATACCGAATGGTCGGCACCGTTTGTAACCTGTGAGGTACCTGTTTTGCCGCCCACCTTGACGCTGTAATTTGCAAAGACGCCTGCACCTGTGCCGTCGACCGTAACCGACAGCATTCCCTCCTTAACGGCAGAAATGGTTTCTTTGCTAATCTCAAACTTCTCCATTATTTCAGGCTTTGTGGTTTCAAAGGTTTTGCTCATATCATAGGATACTACTCTATTAATAAGGCTTGCCTTGTAACGCACGCCCTCGTTTGCCATTGTAGAAACATAAACCGCCAGCTGAAGCGGGGTGAATGCATTCATTTGGCCTATTGCCGCCTGAAGAGTGTTACCGCTTGACTCGCTTTCGCTGCTTTCTACCAAAAGGCCGCTTGAATCGTTTATCTCTACGCCTGTTTTAACGCCTAAACCGAAACGCTTGAAATATTTATTTATGTTAGAAAGCTTGAGTCTGTAGCCTAATTCAAAGAAGAAGTAGTTGCAAGACTTTGCAATGGCTCTGTTTAGGTCTAAGGTTCCGTGATAGTGCATGCAGTTCGGTTGATAGTCGCTATATCGTGTGTATTTTTGAGAACAGTATATCGTTTCGCCAAAACCAAGTTTTTCTTGCTCGAGTGCCGCAACCGCAACCGCAGGCTTAGCGGTAGAGCCGGGCGGATAAATTCCCTGAAAGGCTCTGTCGGTAAGGGGTTTTCCTGTTTGGTCGGCTACAAGCTTATCAAAATCCTGCGAAAAGGTGTTAAGGTCGTAGGAAGGATAATTTGCACTTGCAATAACTCCGCCGGTTTTAACATCCAGCATTACAGCTGCCGCACCTGTTATTGTCTTTTTGGTTTGTTTAAGCCTGTCAAATGACTGGGCGAGTGCTGTTTGGGTAGCTTTTTGTATGCTTTTATCGAGATTTAGCACGACCGTTTTGCCCGATATGGGTTGCTTTGTAATCTCGCTTGAAAGAATTTTTCCCTTGGCATCGATTTTATAGGTTATCTCTCCGTCAATGCCGTGAAGTTTATCTTCGGCAAGGGCCTCTATTCCGCTTTTTCCAACCTTGTCATCAAAGGAATAGCCCTTGTCCTTATACTTACTCCATTCCTCTGCATATATAGGTCCGACGCTTCCTATAAGGTGGGGTGCAAGGGTGCCGTCAACATACTGCCTGAAAGGCACAACATTTATAGTAACGCCATCAAGAAGCATTCCCGCCTCTAAAACTGCCTGCATAATTTCAGACGATACATCCTCTGCAAAGGTAAACGGATTTGAAACCGAGAAATTAAAATTCTCTAAGGAGTATCTTACCCCCATAAGCATACGCTTACTGTTGTCATCATAATCCCAAAGCTTATACCTTTCTACCATTTCATCAAAGCAGTTTTCTGCTGTTGCATAGTGGGCAAGTCCAAGGTGTGATTTAAGCCCTTGTACCGAGGTCTCACTGCCAGAGAAATCAAACGGGGCTGTCTTTGAAAGCGGAAGGCTGTCCTTCCACTCTGTCTGCTTGTTTGTAAGCAACCGACAAAGTTTTAAAATAACCTCGTTTGCCTTTGACATATCAAAGTAGGCTTTATTAAAAACAATATTATACCCCTCGCGGTTTACGGCAATTTCTCTGCCGTTTATATCGAGAATCTCTCCTCGTTGTGCTTTAATTACGGCTTTTCGGTATGAGATACCCTGTGCCTGAGCAATATACCTTTCGGCATCTGACACCTGAAGAGAAAAGACCTGAAAGGTATATATAAAGAGCACAATTGCCATAATAACCGACAAGGTGGTCAGTCTTTTGCGTGGTTTTTTCTGAAAGGGCAAATTAAAAATCTCCTATTGTGCTAACTTTTTTTCTAAAAAATAGAAAGGAATTATAAATACCGCAGTATAGACTGCCGACGGAATAAGGTAGAGTATAAAATAATCATAGCTTACATCTACCGAGCGGAAAACAAAAAATATTAGATACTTAAAGAAGAAGTATATGAGTGAAACAAGAGCAGACAGATAGAGTGCTGCCTTTAAATTTCTGTTGAAAAATCTGTTGCCAATCAGATTGCAAATTATAGCGGCAACCACAAAAAACAGTGTGTTAAACCAGGATGAGTCTGCCGACATACTGTCCATAAGCGTACCCGCTAATAAAGCAGCTAAAAGTGATGCATTATCACTGAAAAACATTGCCACCGCTATTATAAAAGGCAGAAGTATTATTGGTACGGCACTGCCGATTTTAAAGGTAGCCACCCCGCTGTATCTGAGCAATGATAAAACGCATATGATGACTATGTTGACAAATGCCGCAACAAACCGTTTGTATTTTACATTCATCTGCTATTCTCCACCTGTAAGTTCGTTTCCCTGCCCTGTAAATGCGGTAATTACCATAACATTTTTAAGTTCTTTAAATTTAACGGTTGGTGTTACCACCGCATAAAGCGAGGTGGATATTGGGTCACTATTGATGCTATTTATGTTGCCTAAAATAAGTCCGTCGGGAAAAATGCCGCTACCCGAGGTAACCACAAGGTCACCTACTGCAACAGTGCAGGTTCTTGGAAGATTGAAAAAACGGGTGTTGCCTGTTGCGGCAAGCTCGGTAGTACCCGAAAGTGCACCCGCATCTCCCGTTCTGGAATCATAGGCACCGCATGTAAGTCTTGAATCAAGAATTGTCATAACCTTGGAGGTGGTAAGCCCTACCTCACTAATATATCCTACAACGCCCTCGTCTGTGATTACGGGGTCATAAAGGCTGATTCCATTAAGACTTCCTACACCTACGGTAAGACCGCCGAAAACATCATCTGGGTCTATACCGAGCACCATAGCGGGAGCAAACTCAAAGTCGGGATTCATATCCTTAATGCCAAGATATTTTTCATAAAACTCATTTTCGTTTACCGCCTGCTCATATTCTACAAGCTGTTCCCTTAAATAATTTACCTCGTTTTGCAGTTTTTCCTTTTCGCCGTTAAGGATTGCCGCCGACTTAAAATTATCGGCAAGCTCACCAAAGGAAGACACAACAATATTTCCAAGCTTTTGAAAGGGGGCAACCACAGCGCCGACAATGCCTGCCTGCGGTGCCATATAACCGCCAATAAGCCCTGCCGTTACAGCAAGGGCGATTATAACAACAACTGTTGTTACGGCCTTTTTAAATTGCGGGCTTCGAAAAAAGAAACGCAATCTGTTTCACCTACCAAAAAAATTTAAACTACTACTTATCTATACTGCTTTCCTCTGCGGAAAACATAATTATCAAAGCGATGACCGGGCTCCAGTCTCTTTGCCGTACCCTCTACAACACAGTCGATGGGGTTTTCGGCGATGGTTACCGGCATATTTGTTTCCTGCTCTATAAGGGTTGCAAGGCCACGGAGTAGTGCACTTCCGCCCGTAAGGGTAATTCCGCGGTCTATAATATCTGCCGAAAGCTCGGGAGGTGTTCTCTCCAGGGTGGTTCTTACCGCCTCTACTATAACCGAGACAACGTCACTCATTGCCTCTCTTACCTCTTCGGAGGATATTACAATATTCTTCGGCAGTCCGTCAAGAAGGTTTCTTCCCTTAATCTCAACGGTTTTCTCTCCTTCATAGGGAAGTGCCGAGCCAATCTCAATTTTTACCTGCTCGGCGGTGCGTTCACCTATAAGCAGATTATATTTTTTACGGATATAACCGATAATTGCTTCATCCAGGTCATCACCCGCAGTTCGAATAGACTGAGAGGTTACAATATCCCCAAGAGAAATTATCGCAATTTCTGTGGTGCCGCCGCCGATATCGGCAACCATACAGCCCTTGGGGTCCCAAACGGGAAGCCCTGCACCGACAGCTGCTGCCATTGGCTCCTCAATAATATCAACATCGGTAGCTCCCGCCTGTTTAAGTACTCCGTGAACGGCACGAACCTCAACCTCAGTAACGCCCGCCGGAACACAAATTACAACGCGGACTCTGGAGATAAGCGAGCCCTTAAGAATTTCCTTAATAAAGCGTTTAAGCATAGCGGCAGTAACATCATAGTCGGCAATAACACCGTTTTTTAAGGGGCGAACAGCCACAATTGAGCCGGGGGTGCGGCCTATCATTTCTTTAGCCTCTGTGCCCACTGCTCTAACAGCATCGTTTCTTACATCGTAAGCCACTACGGAAGGCTCGCGAAGAATGATTCCCTTTCCCTTTTGATAAACCAAGGTGTTTGATGTGCCAAGGTCGATACCGATATCTCTTGTAAATAACATATATTATCCTCTTTTCGAGTTATTT
>JAGBUU010000023.1 GCA_017630655.1 Clostridia bacterium | reverse complement strand
CTTCGCGTGGGACAGGTGGTAACAGATGAGCCCGGAATATATATGCCCGGGAAATTTGGCGTCAGAATAGAAGATATGCTATTAGTTCAAAAGAATGGCGGTAAAAACTTGACAAAAGCGACGAAAGACCTTATAATTTTATAGAAAATTTATTTTAATAATTAAAGTCAAAAATTTGGAGGAAAATAAATATGGTAACAGCAGGTGATTTTAGAAACGGCGTAACCTTCGAAATGGACGGTAACGTTTATCAAATTATCGAATTCCAGCATGTAAAGCCCGGTAAAGGTGCCGCTTTCGTTCGTGCAAAAATTCGTAACATTATTGCAGGTGGCGTAACAGAACGCACTTTCAACCCTAACGATAAGTTCCCCACCGCTTTCATCGAGAGAAAGGATATGGACTTCTCTTATGAGGACGGCGGTCTCTACTACTTCATGGACCCTGAATCTTACGAGATGGTTCCCGTTAACAAGGAAGACCTTGGCGATGCTTTCAAGTTCGTTAAGGAAAATATGACCTGTAAGGTTCTTTCCTACAAGGGCAGTGTTTTCGGCGTAGAGCCTCCCACGTTTGTTGAGCTCGTTGTTACCCAGACCGACCCCGGTTTTGCAGGCAACACCGCAACCAACGCTACCAAACCCGCTACCTTAGAAACAGGTGCAGAAATCCGTGTGCCTCTCTTCATTAACGAGGGCGACCTTCTCCGTATTGATACACGTACCGGAGAATATATGGAACGTGCATAAAGGACAAATTTAAGCATACAATAAAATATCTTAATTTTAGGAGAAACTTTAATGATGACTATTTCCGAAAAAATTTCTTACATCAAAGGTCTGGCAGAAGGTCTCGCACTTGACACCAACACCAAAGAGGGCAAGGTTTTAACCGCTATTATCGACCTTCTGGAAGATATGGTAGATGAAATCGATGCTATAGATGAGGCTTGCGCCGAAATCGGCGAACAACTCGATGCAGTTGACGAAGACCTCGCTTTAATTGAAGATGAGTTCTATGCCGAAGATGAAGACGAAGATGATGAAGACGAGTATTATGACGATGACGATGTTTACGAGGTGGAATGTCCTAACTGTAACGACATCATTTATCTCGATGAGTCAATGCTCGAAGAAGAGGAAATGATTTGTCCCGGTTGCGGCACCCGTCTCGAATTTGAGTTCGACTGTGAATGCAGCTGTGGCTGTGGAGACGATTGCGACTGCGACCCCGATTGTGATTGTGGCTGCAACAGCGATAAATAATTTAAGATAAAAACAAGCCGCACTTAATACTTTAAGGCGGCTTATTTTTATCTTAGTAATTGGGTGATGTATATGAAGAAGTTTAACTGGTGGAGCATTTTGCTCGTTATACCTATAGCGCTTGGCTCGTTTATCGCCTTTTCGGGAGACAAGTTCTATGAACTAGAAAAAGCGATTTTTAATGCGGTTAGAATGCTCGCTCCGTTTGCCGATATTCCGTCAAGGGCAATCACTGAGCTTGGCAGTGCGGTGGGTGT
Organism: Clostridia bacterium; assembly: GCA_017630655.1. Classification (GTDB taxonomy): domain Bacteria; phylum Bacillota; class Clostridia; order Oscillospirales; family Acutalibacteraceae; genus SFWF01. The sequence continues at coordinate 12,344 of JAGBUU010000023.1, read as the reverse complement.
TATCTCTGTAACAGCAATAATATTAATTGCAACCATAATTAAAAAAGAATACTTTTTCACATTTGGACTGCCGGTTGCAGCAACATCTATTGTTTCACGTATTATAAACATCACTATTAAAAACTTAATTGACCGCGAAAGACCCGATTTTAAGGTTTTACAGGCCAGTGAATCCAGTTTTCCCAGCGGACATGCCCAAAACAATATGGCACTTTACATATCCATATTACTTGTTGCTTTGCTTATTGATATTGCACCAAAGTGGAGGTGTACGCTTAAAATTTCGTTTATCGCTTTGCCGATAATTATTGGAATTACCAGAATTTATTTTGGCGTTCACTATGTTTCGGACGTGCTTGCAGGTCTTGGAATAGGTGCACTTGTTGCAGTAGTTACTCATTATATTTATTTCAAAATTTATTACAATTTAAAGGAAAAAAGCAATGCAAAGACTTAAATTTGGCTTGGAGTTTTTTACAACTGAAGAAAAAACCGGTGTTATGCCGGTTGTTATAGTGGCAGCAGGCAGTTCTTCACGTATGGCGGGGGTCGATAAACAGATGCTTGAACTTTGCGGAGTACCTGTAATAGTCAGAACCCTCCGAGCCTTTGAAAACTGCCCACTAATTTCAGAAATTACAGTGGTTACAAGGGAAGACAGGGTTGCCGATATAAATAAGATGGCACAGCAGTATGCGGTCAGCAAACTAAAAAATGTTATTGTCGGAGGCTCTTGCCGTGCAGAATCGGTAAAAAAAGGCGTAGAACTATATCTGGGTGTTTTCGATAAGGTGCTTGTGCATGACGGAGCCAGACCCCTCGTTACAAACGAGGTTATTACCGCAGTGGCAGAAGCATTAAATGAGTACAACAGTGTTACATGTGCGGTAAAGATTAACGATACTGTTAAAAGAATCAATGACGATAATGTGGCGACCGAAACACTAAACCGCGAGGGACTGGTTTCGGTGCAAACACCTCAGGGTGTAGATGTAATGCTCTTTTTAAAGGCGTTGGAAAATGCCGATATGAATATCTTTACCGACGACACCTCTGTTATGGAATATATTGGAGAAAAAACTAAAATAGTTGATGGAAATCCCGATAATATAAAAATTACCACCCCCGAAGATATTAAAAAAGCAGAGGGTATAATCAGAAAGGAATGGTAGGCTTGAGAATAGGACACGGATATGATGTTCACCGCTTTGCAGAGGAGAGAAAACTCTTTTTAGGCGGAGTAGAAATCCCCTACACCAAAGGGCTGCTCGGTCATTCCGATGCAGATGTGCTCCTTCACGCTGTTTGCGACGCCCTGCTTGGAGCCGCTGCTTTGGGAGACATTGGCAAGCTGTTCCCCGATAATGACAATAAATATAAGGATATTGACAGTAAAATTCTCCTTAAAAAAACCGTTGAACACATAGCTGAAAAAGGCTACCGTATTTCAAACATTGATTGTACAGTAATTGCTCAAAACCCCAAGCTCGCACCATATATTGATGAAATGAGACACACCATTGCAAACATATGCAACACCGGTCTTGACGGAATAAATGTTAAAGCAACAACCGAAGAAAAACTCGGCTTCACCGGTAGGGAAGAAGGCATAGCTGCGCATGCAGTTTGCCTTATTGAGAGAATGTAGTAATGGCAGAAATCAGAATAGATAAATATCTGTCGGTGGCACTCGGAATTTCAAGAAGTGAAGCTAAAATACTGCTTAAAAACGGTAAAATATCCTCCGATGGAAATATAATAACAAAACCCGAAATCAAGGTAGACGAAGCGGCAAAAGTGATATGTCAAAACCAAGTCTTAAGTTACAAAAAATATATCTATATTCTTATGAATAAACCCGAGGGAATACTGTCGGCATCTACGGATAAAAGAGTAAAAACGGTCATTGACATATTGCCGGAAGATCTTAAAAGAACGGGGCTTTTTCCTGTTGGAAGACTTGATAAAAATACTACAGGATTGCTTATCATTACCGATGACGGAGATTTTGGGCATAGGGTAACTTCACCAAAAAGTCTTATAGAAAAACGATATCTTGTAACCCTTGATGGCATTGTTAAAGAAGAGTATATTTCCTTGTTCGAAAATGGTATTGTTCTTTCCGACGGCGAAAAATGTATGCCGGCAAAACTTGAAATACAGTCGGGCAATACCGCCATCGTAACCATCAGAGAAGGTAAGTATCACCAAATTAAAAGAATGTTTGGAACGGTAGGGCTTGGCGTGAATGCACTTAAAAGGCTAAGCATAGGAAAACTCTGTCTTCCCAAAGGGCTAAAAGAGGGCTGTGTTTGTGAACTCAACTCCGAGCAAATACAAAAAATCTTTCAATAGTTGTTCCTATTTTGACAATTGTTGTGAAACATTAACAAGGCAGTGGATAAATATTTGTTAGTTTAAGATATAGTATTTTTTAGCCACTTTTGTTATAATAATAGTGCGATTATGGGGCAATACTGCCCGCATACAAAATTTAGGAGGCTAATTTTATGGCAAGCTTATCTCTACGTAATGTTTACAAGAGATATCCCGGCGGCGTTACCGCTGTTTCGGACTTTAATCTCGAAATCAAAGACAAAGAATTCATCATTCTTGTTGGTCCTTCCGGCTGCGGAAAGTCTACCACTCTTAGAATGGTTGCAGGTCTTGAAGAAATTACTGACGGTGAAATCCTTATCGGTGACCGCGTTGTTAACGACGTTGCTCCTAAGGACCGCGATATTGCAATGGTTTTCCAGAACTATGCACTTTATCCCCACATGACCGTTTTCGACAACATGGCATTCGGCCTTAAACTTCGCAAAACTCCGAAGGATGAAATTAAGCGTCGTGTAGAAGAAGCTGCTCGTATTCTTGATATTTCTCACCTTTTAGAGAGAAAGCCTAAGGCTCTTTCGGGTGGTCAGCGTCAGCGTGTTGCTCTCGGTCGTGCTATCGTTCGTGAGCCTAAGGTATTCCTTCTTGACGAACCTCTCTCCAACCTTGATGCTAAGCTTCGTGCGCAGATGCGTACCGAAATTTCTAAGCTTCACTTAAAGCTTGGTACAACCTTTATCTACGTTACCCACGACCAGACAGAGGCTATGACAATGGGTACCCGTATTGTTGTTATGAAGGACGGCTTCATTCAGCAGGTTGATACTCCTCAGAACCTTTATCTCTATCCCGGCAACCTTTTCGTTGCAGGCTTTATCGGTTCTCCTCAGATGAACTTTATCGATTCTAAGCTTCTCAAGGAAGGCGAAGACTTCTTTGTAGAGTTTGGTACCGAAGATACCAAGACCCGTGCAGGCGTTAAGTACAAGATTAAACTTCCCGCTTCCAAGAACAAGGATGACGTTCTTGAGGCTTACGTTGGTAAGGAAGTTATTATGGGTATCCGTCCCGAAGATGTACACAACGAGGAAGACCTCATTGCTCAGTTCCCCGATGGTATCGTTGAGGCTAACGTTGAAGTTACAGAGCTTATGGGTGCAGAGACCTATCTCTATATGAACTGCGAAGAGCAGACCATCAATGCAAGAGTTAGTCCTACCAACACTGCAAGACCTGGTGACAGAATCAAGATTACCCTTGAGTCCAGCAAGATTCACCTCTTCGATAAAGAGACCGAAATCACCATTTGTAACTAATCAAATTAAAACCGCTGACTGTTTGTCGGCGGTTTATTTTTTTACCAAAAATTTATTGTAAATATTTTGTAACTTTTTATGTTTTTCTACTTGAAAAATTATATATTATATAGTAAAATATATCTATATTAGTTTGGACTATTGTGTTTAGTTAATATACAATAACTAAAAAGGGGACAAAATATATGGCAAATCGTTTATTTCAAGGAGTAATTCATCAACTTAAGGACGCAATCGACAGAACTATCGGCGTTATTGACGAAAACGGTACTGTTATCGCCTGTAGTGAGCTCGGTAAAATCGGGGAAAATGTAAATATTGATTTTATGAACACCTCAGTGTCCGACACATTTACCTTTGGTAACGCTACATATAAGGCTATAGGCTCATCTCAAATAGGTGAATACTATGTCTTTGTTAACGGAGTTGACCCAATTGCTGAAAAGAACTGTATTGTTTTAGCAATTTCTTTTTCAAATATAAAGTTTTATTATGATGAAAAATATGACCGCGGCAACTTTATTAAGAATGTTATTCTTGATAATATTCTTCCCGGTGACATTTACCTTAAGTCTCGTGAGCTTCACTTCAATACCGACGTATCACGTACCGTGCTACTTATCCGCTCATTAGATACGTCCGATATTGTTACCTTCGATGTAATTCAAAATCTTTTTCCGGACAAGACTAAGGATTTTGTTATTAGCATCAATGAAACAGATATCGCTCTTGTTAAGGAAACCGCAAAGGATATCGAGCCAAAGGATGTTGAGAAGCTTGCCCTCTCTATTGCAGACACCCTATCCGGTGAGTTTTATACCGCAGTTTCTATCGGTATAGGCTCTTCGGTTGAAAGCATAAAGGAACTTGCAAAATCCTTCAAAGAAGCACAGGCTTCATTAGAGGTTGGTAAGGTATTCGATACCGATAAGACAATCGTTAGCTACAGCAATCTTGGTATAGCACGTCTTATTTATCAGCTTCCCACCACCCTTTGTGAATCCTTCCTCCGCGAAGTTTTCAAGCGTGGCTCAATACAGAGTCTTGACCAGGAGACACTTTTTACAATTCAAAAGTTTTTCGAGAACAACCTCAACGTTTCCGAAACATCAAGAAAACTTTTCGTACACAGAAACACCCTTGTTTACAGACTCGAAAAGATTAAGAGAATTACAGGTCTCGACCTACGAGAGTTCGACCATGCAATCATTTTCAAGATTGCTCTTATGGTTAATAAGTACCTTCAGTCAAATCCTGTTAAATATTAAACTATATCGAAAGGATGAGTTGCGATTAATACACAAGATGTGAATGCAACCACAAAACCAATTATTGAGTTTCGTGGCGTGTCAAAAACCTATAAGACAGGTACGCACGCACTCAAAGATGTTAATATAAGAATAAACCCGGGCGAATTTGTTTTTGTTGTCGGTGCTTCCGGTGCAGGTAAAAGTACGTTTATGAAGCTAATTGTAAGGGAAGAAAAGGCAAACACCGGTAGCCTTATAGTAAACGGCTTTGACCTAATGAAAATAAGAAACCGCAGCATTCCTCATCTTCGCAGAACTATGGGAATCGTTTTTCAGGATTTCCGTCTTATTCCTACAATGTCGGTTTTTGAAAATGTTGCTTTTGCAATGCACGTAATCGGTGCAGACCGCAGAAAGATAAGAAAAGATGTATCAGCAGTGCTTAGCATGGTAGGTCTTGGAAACAAAGCACGTTCAATGCCAAATCAACTTTCCGGCGGCGAGCAGCAACGCGTTGGTCTTGCTCGCGCACTTGTAAATAAGCCCAGCCTTATTATTGCGGACGAGCCTACTGGAAACGTTGACCCCAACCTTTCCTACGACATAGTTGCAAAGCTTACCGAAATTAATAAACAGGGAACGACAGTTTTAATGGTTACCCATGACCACAACCTTGTACGAGACTTCCAACACCGTGTAATCATGCTCGAGGAAGGAAGAATCGTTGCTGACAATGCAGCAGGAGGTGGAAATATATGAAATTAAGAAGTGTATCCTACCTCTCAAAAGAAGGCGTTAAAAACCTTTGGGCAAACCGCCTTATGACAGTGGCATCGGTTGGCGTACTTATGGCTTGTATGGTGCTTATAGGTCTGGCCGTTTTAATTTCTATGAATGTCAATAAGGCTGTTGGCAACCTAGAACAGCAAAACGTTATTATGGCATATTTTAACGATAAAAACTCTGTTCTGTACGGCGATGCTTCCGAAGAATTTAATTCTTCTCAGGATGCATCATCAACAACCTCCTCGTCTGCCGATTCAACCGACACCACCATCTCGGAAGATGATTATTTAATTCATAACGAGGAAGAGGCACTTGCCCTTTGCGACAAGCTTTCAAAGATAGATAACGTTCTATCGGTTGAATATGTTCCAAGCGAAGAAGGTCTTGAAAGCATTAAGGAAGGCCTGCTTGAAGGCAAAGAGGAATATTTCGAATTTTTAGATAAAGACCACGGTAACCCTTTATCGGACGCAGCTAAAATAACCCTTAAGGATATGTCTAAATTTAAGGAAACCCTTCAGGCTATCAAAGACACCGAGGGTGTAGATTCGGTACAGTCTCAGTCCGACCTTGCCGATAAAATCAACGCCCTTAAAGACGGAATTGGCATTGCAGGTGTTTGGATAATTGCAATTCTGCTTATTATCTCTCTTGTAATTGTTTCAAATACAATTCGTGTTACTATGTACAGCCGTAAGCTTGAAATTAGCATTATGAAGGCTGTAGGTGCTACAAATTCCTTTATCCGACTACCCTTTGTTATTGAAGGTGTTACAATAGGAATTATTTCAGCAGCCACCTCAACAGCAATTCTCTATTTCTGCTACCGTGTTGCTATGGAAGCTATTGGCGATGCACTCGGTATTATAAATATAATTGCATTTAAGGAAGTTGCTCTTCTAATAGTCGGCATTTTCTTAGCTATTGGTGTGCTTTCAGGTATAGTCGGCAGTGTAATTATGATAAGCAAATATCTTAAAAAAGAAGGAAGCGAATTTACAGCTATTTAACTTTTTATTGTGGCAAATAATTTTCGGAGGAAAAATTTTTGAAGTTACAAAGAATTATATCATTAGTAATGTGTTTTGTTGTTTTTGCCTGTTGCTGTTATTCAGTGCCTGTAACTGCGGCAAAAACCGCAACCGAGCTTCAGCAACAAATTGATAAGCTTGAAAAAGAAGAAAAAGAGCTTGAAGCAGAGCTTAAAAGCATTAAAAACGATAAGGCAAAGCAACAACAAGTTAAAAACAATATAGAAAAGAAGATTGCAAATCTTCAAAGTCAGATAGATATCTGCAACAGCAAGATTGAGTCTAATAACAAAATCATTGCCAAAAACGAGGCTTCCATAGCAGACCAAAAGGCCGAGATGGAGCAGATAATTTTCGAATTCAAAAAGCGTATCCGTGCCATTTATATGAGCGGCAGCGTTGCAGGTGGGCTTGAAATTCTTCTTGGTGCAGACGACTTTGCTGATTTTATTGCACTTTCTCAGCTCACCCAAAATATCTCCAGAAGAGATAGAAAAATGGTGGACGAGATTGTTAGTCAGCTTAAGGTAGTTCAGGAAAAAATCGACCAAAACAAGTTGATTATTGAAGAACAAAACGAGATTAAGGCAACCCTTAAGGAAAAGCAGGATAAACTCGATATAGAGTGTGCGGAAGTTCTAAAGGTTATCGCCGAAATTCAAAAGAATCAGAATTCTGTAAACAACCAGCTTAATAAGACAGAAAACGAAAACAAAAAAGCTGAAGAGGAACTTGAAGAAATTCTTCAGTCAAGTAACGGTGCCGGTATTGAGGTGCCGTTTAACGGAAAATTCAAGTGGCCCTGTCCCGGATATACTAATATAACTTCGGGTTATGGCTACCGTTGGGGCAGACTCCATAAGGGTATAGATATTGCCCAATCCGGCATTTCGGGTAAAAAGGTTGTTGCAGCGGCTTCGGGTACAGTTACAGTTGGATGCAATACCTGCACACACAATTACGGCAAGGTAAACAGTAATGGAACTGCGTATAGCTGTGCATGTGGCGGTTACGGTAACTATATTATGATAGACCACGGTAAGCATAACGGTAAGTATTATCGTACAGTATACGCCCACTTAAAACCGGGTAGCATTACCCATAAAACCGGCCAAAAGGTTAATCAGGGAGAAAAAATCGGTGCTGTTGGTACAACAGGCAACTCTACAGGATATCATCTCCATTTTGAAATTCGTGTAGGAACCTCTAAAAGCAACCTTTCTCCCGTAAATCCCAAGGATTATGTATAACAAGTTGTGATATAAATGAGACTAAGGACAAGAAAACTAAATACTAAAATACTTTTAACCGCAGTAATCACTGCGGTTATAAGTGTATTTATATCTTTTTTTGTTTTTTACCTTATTTTCCTGTCTTCCGGAAGATATTTTAAACTCACCCAATTAGATTTTTTTGCAAAAAACTATTTTTACGGAGAAATTGACACAAATAAAATAAACGACCTTATTATAAGGGGATATGTTTCGGGTTTAGATGATAGATACGCCAATTACTTCAGCGTAGAGGACACTAAAAAGCGAAACGACGGTCTTCAGGGCAAGGGCGAGGGAATAGGCGTTATAGTTATAAAGCACCCTGACAGTGAAAATATCTATGTTGAAAATGTCTACCAAAAAGGTCCCGCAGCTGCGGCGGGTATAAAAGATGGAGACCAAATAATTGCCGTAGATGGTGTGTTAGCAGCTAACACAGGTTATACAAGTGCGGTAGACTCAATGCTAAAGCCTGTAGGTGAGACAATGACACTCACCCTGCTCAGAGACGGAAAAACCTCGGATGTAGAGGTTACCATAACTACCTTTGCCGCCCAAACTGTGTTTGAAAAAATGCTCGATAATGACTACGGTTATATTAAAATTACCGCCTTTAATGGTGAAACACCGCTTCAGTTTAGAAACGCTGTTAACAGGCTAGTAAGCAGTGGCGTAAAGGCTCTTATATTTGACCTCCGCTCAAACGGAGGCGGAACGGTCGATTCGGTTTGTGAAATGGTAGATTTTCTTTGCCCTAAAGGCGATATTATGACCGTAAAATATTCAGACGGAAGCACCGAGGTAATAGGCAGTTCTGATGAAAACGAGATAGACTTACCTATGGTGGTTTTAACCAACAAGGCAACCGCAAGTGCGTCCGAACTTTTTACAGCCTCAATAAAGGATTTTGGCAAGGGAATATCAATAGGTGATACAACCTACGGCAAGGGCGTTATGCAGTCAACCTACAGTTTTACTGATGGCTCAAGTGTAGTTTTTACAGTAGCAGAGTTTTTCCCACACAGTATGGTTTCCTTTAACGAGAAGGGAATAGAGCCTGACATTAAGCACACCCTTACTCCTGAACAGGAAAAGTACCGTCATATAACACCCACTGAAAAAGACCCTATAGTTAAAGTGGCAATAGATTATTTAAATGAAGATGAACAGTAGAATAAAAACACTAATAATTAGGTATTTGCTTTGGGTGGCTGTTTTAGCAGTAATGCTTTTTATTTTTAGTTCCTCTGCCCAAATTGCCGAAGTGTCAAGTGAAAGCTCAGGCGGCTTTACCAGGGTATTTTTAAGTGTGTTTGTGGAAGATTTTGATGAAATGTCACATGAAAAACAACAGGAATTAGTCGACTCACTTCAATTTGTAGTTCGCAAGGGGGCACATTTTTCGGTATACTTTGTTTTAGGCTCCCTTTGCTTTTTCGCAATGAATACATATAGCATAAAAACTAAACAAAAGGCCTACATATCAATTTTAATATCCTTAATTTATGCAATATCAGATGAAATACATCAGATTTTTGTGCCTGGTAGAGCCGGCCGAATAACAGATGTTTTTATAGACCTTGCGGGAATCCTGACTGGTGTTGGATTATCCCTTTTATCAATAAAAATCGCAGTAAAAATTATTAAAATGAAAAAGAGGAAAGCATTGTGAGAAAAACTGAAATTTTAAAGAAAATGCTGGAGCTTATAGATGTTGTCAATTCTCTGCAACATCAACTCGAGGACCTAAAACGTGAAAACTCTCAAATAAAGGAAGAACTTGCAGAGCTTGAAAGTTGCAAGGCGTCTTCTGTGCCGAGTTTTGAAAATATTGAAACCATAAACGAGGGCTTTACCGTTCATAATACCGAAATTATGGAAGATGAGCCGACCACCTGCGAAAAAACCAAAGGGGAAAATGTTTTAGATTATGGTTCTATCGCTATTGGTAAAGTGGTTCAAGAGTCAATCAAATATGCAAATCTAATTTCTGAATCAAGCTTCCAAAATAAAAAGGAACTGCTTAATCTTATAATGGGCAAGGCAGAGGTTACAAAGTCTGAAATATTCAGCATAACAGAGAGCGATGTTGCCTTCACCCTCCAAAAAGAGCTTATTGATGCGCAGTGCGATGAAGCAATAGATTATTTCAAAAGCGCCTACGGTCAAATCGTAGAATAGGAGAATATTATGGATAAGATGAAACATATTGTGGAGGAATATTTCTTCCGTTCGCTTATAAGCCTTGAAAATGAAGAAGAGGCTGAAACCTTTTTTAGAATATTTTGTACCGATAAGGAAACTCAACTTATAGCCCAAAGGCTTTATGTGGCGAAATTGCTTTCCGAAAATAAGGTTTATTCCGAAATTGTTAATAAGACAGGAGCCAGCAGTGCCACAGTTAGCCGAGTAAAGCGTGCAATGGATATTGACCGCGACTATTTCGATAAATTGCTTGGAAAACTTAATGGGTAACTATAATAATTTTTCCCTTTTTTATGATATTTTCACACTCGATGTCGACTACAAAGGACGTACCGAGTATCTTCTTAAAATATTTAATAAGTGGGACAAAACGCCGAAACTACTGCTTGATTTTGCCTGCGGTACGGGAAACTTTTCTATCCAGTTTGCAAAGAGAGGTATTGATGTTATCGGTGTCGACAGCTCAGAAGGAATGCTTGCCGCCGCACAGGATAAGAATAAAGGGCTTAAAAATAAAGTGCTTTATCTAAATCAGAGCGGAAGTGAGCTTGACCTTTATGGTACCGTTGACGGAGCCGTTTGCTGTCTTGATAGTTTAAATCATATAACAGATAGCGAAGAATTACAGAAAACTATTTCTAAAATATCCTTATTTTTGGAGCCGGGCTGTCTTTTTGTTTTTGATATGAACACACTGTATAAGCATATCAATGTGCTTGACGATAGCACCTATCGTATGAAGAAGAGGGGAGTGGAGTGTGTTTGGACTAATACTCTGCTAAAAGATGGTGTAACTGTAGAAATAGAGCTGAATTTCACCTATAAAACAGGTCTTTTTAAGAGAGAAACCGTAACCGAAATAATTAGAGAAAAAGCATATACTAATGAAGAAATAACCGAAATGCTAAAGGCTGCAGGACTAAAACTTGAAGCGGTGTACGGTGAAAACACATTTGATATTCCAAAAGAAAATTCTCAGCGTAATATATACATAGCAAGAAAGGTAAAGTAATGGGAAAACTTATAAGATGCATAACCTCTTGCGGTGAGGTAATGGCTACCGCAGTTGATACAACCGATATAGTAAATAAAGCAGAGCAGATACACGGCACATCTGCGGTTGTTACCGCTGCTCTTGGCAGGCTCCTTACCGCAGGCTCTATGATGGGTAATATGCTAAAGGGCAAGGATGATACTATAACCCTTCGTGTAAACGGTGATGGCCCTACGGGCTCTCTAATAGTTGTTTCGGATTTTAATGGAGATGTCAGAGGTTATGTTCAAAACCCCGTTGTTGAGCTTCCTCTTAATTTAAAGGGTAAACTTGATGTAGGCGGAGCCGTAGGTAAAAACGGGCTTTTATATGTACTTAAGGATTTAGGCCTTAAAGAGCCTTTTTCAGGCTCTGTGCCGTTGGTTTCAGGCGAAATTGCCGAGGACATTACCTCTTATTATGCGTTAAGTGAGCAAATCCCTACAGTTTGTGCACTCGGTGTGCTTGTTAATCCCGATTTATCGGTTAAGGCTGCAGGCGGATATATTATTCAGCTTCTTCCCGCCGCAAGCGATGCAACTATAGATAAACTTGAGAAAAGCATTACTGAGATGGCTTCGGTTACCTCAATGTTATCAAACGGTATGACACCCGAAGAAATTGTAAAAACCGCCCTAAAAGATTTTGAGGTAGAGGTTCTGTATAGCCAGGATATCGAATATAAATGTAATTGCAGCAAGGAAAGAGTAAGCAAGGCGTTAATCAGTCTCGGCAAGGAAGAACTCACTGAATTGGCACAGGAAAAAGAGGAGACCGAAATTAGCTGTCACTTCTGTGATAAGGTGTATAAGTTCACATCAGATGAACTAAAAAAATTAATTTAAAAAACTTTAAAAAAGTTGTTGACAAATAGCCTCGGTTGTGTTAGTATAATATTCGCCGCTGGAAATCAACAAGATGATGCGAGCAAAAATTGGGGGTATAGCTCAGCTGGAAGAGCATCTGCCTTACAAGCAGAGGGTCACAGGTTCGAGCCCTGTTGTCCCCACCAATTTGGCCTGGTAGTTCAGCTGGTTAGAACGCTAGCCTGTCACGCTAGAGGTCGTGGGTTCGAGCCCCATCCAGGTCGCCATTATGCCTCTGTAGCTCAG
>JAGBUU010000022.1 GCA_017630655.1 Clostridia bacterium | reverse complement strand
GGTTAAAATCACTATTTGAAACCGATTATTATCACATCAGCCTTTCTACCGATGTTCACGGAGTAGAGTGTGCTGTTGCACTTAAAAATGCATATGCTTTGGGCGTTGCGTTGGCAATCGGCCTTTCCTATAAAAGAGAGGGCAAGGCACTTGAACATTACAATTCTCAAGCAGGTCTGTTTATGCAGGCCTCCCGTGAAATGTATATGCTTCTGGACCTCTTTAACAGCACAGCCGAGCGCAATATATTTGTTGGCCTAGGTGACCTTTATGTTACTGTGTTTGGCGGCAGAAATCGCAAACTCGGTGCATTGCTTGGCCAGGGCTATACCTACAACGAATCCATGGAAAAGCTTCCCGGCATCACTATGGAGGGCATAGTAATAAGCCGCCGTACTGCTGCCGCCGTTGAACAACTTGCCGCCATGGGCAAGCTCGATAGAAAGGATTTTCCTCTTCTTTGGCATATCAAAGAGCTGCTCCAGGACGAAGCAACAATCAATGTTCCTTGGGCCGCCTTTGAGACCGAATATGAGGGATAATTAAAATTTTAAAAAGCGGGCGCCTTTGCCCGCCCCTTTTCCAAATAAAAAAAGACCGCCGCTGGCGGTCTTTTTTTATTAGTCATTTACATAAGGTAATAATGCTACCTGACGTGCACGCTTGATTGCAGAAGTGAGCTCTCTCTGGTGAGCAGCACAGGTGCCGGTTGCACGGCGGGGTAAAATCTTTGCACGTTCAGAGATGAACTTGCGAAGACGAGCAATATCCTTGTAATCGATAGTCTCAACACGGTCTACACAGAAGTGGCAAACCTTCTTGTGAGGCTTTCTACGCATAGGTCTGTTTTCCATTTTGGCGCCTCCTTATCATAATAGTTATATAGGCATTTAGTTAAAAGTTGAAGTAATTAGAACGGCAGGTCGTCGTCACCGTCAGCAATAGCTGTAAAGTCTCCTGCAGCGGCATTAGAAAAGCTTGCGGGAACTTCTGCGGCGGCTGCACCGTCACGCTTTGCTTCTACAAACTGAACATTGTTTGCAATAACCTCAAAAGCAGTGCGGTTTTTGCCTGTCTCTTTATCAACGTATCTGCGGGTCTGAATAGAACCCTCGATACCAATCATGCTTCCCTTCTGGAAGTACTTGGTAACAAATTCTGCAGTTTGACGCCAAGCAACGATATTAATAAAATCTGCCTGAGCTTCCTCGCCTGCCTTGTAACGACGGGAAACTGCAATAGAGAAAGATGTTACGGGTGTGTTGTTCGCTGTGTAGCGAAGTTCGGGGTCTGCGGTGAGTCTTCCTGTAAGAACTACAAGGTTAAACATTTTGCAATTTCCTCCAATTATTTTTTGGTTGTCATGATGCGGAGAACACCTTCGGTGATTCCTGCTACACGCTCAAGCTCTGCGGGGAACTCTGCAGCTGCGGTAAAGGTATAGAATACGTAGAAACCTTCAGCCTCGTCGTCGATAAGGTATGCGAGCTTACGCTTGCCCCATTCGTCAACGTTCTCGACTGTTCCGTTGTCAGCTATAAGCGCACCAAATTTCTCCTTAAGACCGTTAACAGCCTCTTCGCCGCCGGCTACCGAGAAAATCATACAAGCCTCGTACTTATTAGTCATTTCGTTGCACCTCCTTATGGTCATAATGGCCCCGAAACCCTTTCGGAGCAAGGAGCTAATACTTATAATATTGCATTAGCCTTACGATTATAGCAAAAGGTATCTTTTTTGTCAAGCCTTTTTTCCTTCCCCTCTTCCCTCCTCCCTCTTCCCTTGCACACTTTTCTTTACAAATCAGAAAAATTGTGTATAATATAACTGTGCTATTTACGAGGTGATTTTATGCTACTTGCGATTGATATTGGAAATACAAACATAACCTTAGGCCTTTTTTATGAGGATATTCTTAAGGTTACTGCCCGTCTTGCTACCGACCCAAAGAAAACTCCCGATGAGTATGCCGTTTCTATTAAAGATGCCCTTGCCCTTCACGGCGAGGAGGCGGCCGCCATAGAGGATTGTATTATTTCTTCGGTTGTACCAAGTGTTGCATCAAGCGTTTCTTCGGCTATCGCACTGCTTTGTGATACCGTTCCGCTGCTGCTCGGACCGGGGGTAAAAACCGGGCTTAATATCAAGATTGACAACCCCGCACAGCTTGGCGCCGACCTTGCTGCAGGTGCCGTTGGCGCCCTGCACGAATACAGGGTTCCCTGTATAATTATTGATATGGGCACCGCTACTACAATTTCTGTTCTGGATAAAAACGGAGCCTTCCTCGGCGGAACTATCGGCCCCGGCGTTCGTATGACCATGAAAGCCCTTGCCGAAGGCACCGCCGCACTCCCCGCTATCAGTATGGCTGCTCCAAAATCGGTTATTGGCAAAAACACCGTTGACTGTATGCAGTCGGGTATAGTGCTTGGCACCGCCGCAATGCTTGACGGAATAATCGACAGAATCATAGAGGAACTCGGCGAAGCCGCAACGGTCGTTGCTACCGGCGGACTTTCAAAGGAAATTATAAATTACTGCAAAAATGATATAATTTATAATGAAAACCTGCTTCTCGACGGCCTAAGAATTATTTTTGAAAAGAACAACTGATTTGTAACCTGTTCCCTAAAATAATATGAACTGCACCCTTGTGGGCAGTATCGGAGGTAATTATTTATGAAAAACGCAAAAAAACAAATTCAATTTATTGCAGTAAACGGCATTCTGGCCGCCATTGTCTGCATAGTCTCCTTCCTACCCATAAGAACCTTGGGGTTGGAGATTACCCTTTCCATGGTGCCTGTTGCTATTGGCGCCGCGCTATACGGACCGCTTTCGGGCGCTCTGCTCGGTGGAGTTTTTGGCGTGGTCAGCTTTCTTCAGTGCCTCGGTTATTCCCCCTTTGGCGCTATTCTTTTAAGCATTGACCCCGTTAAAACCTCACTCGTTTGCATTCCCACCCGTATTTTAGCGGGACTTCTTGCAGGTCTTTTTGTTTTGTGGATTAAAAAAGCCACACACAAAAGCGGAAGCTTTATTGCCTTTACCGTTGGCTGTGTTGCCGCACCTGTTTTAAACACCGTTTTCTTTATGTCCACCCTTTGCCTTTGCTTTTATAACACCGAATTTATTCAAGGCTTTGTTACAACGCTTGGCGCATCAAACCCCGCCACCTTCATCCTTCTCTTTGTAGGAGTTAACGGTCTTGTTGAAATTCTTTGCGGAACTGTTTTGGCTCTGCCCCTTGCCAAGGCTTTATCAAAGGCTGTGAAATAAAATGATAAAGACCATCCTTTTGGATGGTCCTTCTTTTATCTGGCGGCGCTGTAAGAGGTACTCTCCGTCGGTAAATTTTCGAACGCTCCGAGCGTTACCGAAAATTTTGCCTTACTCGAGACTTTGGCAGACAAAAAAGCCTATCGCGGCTTTTTTGCTGCGTCGCCG
>JAGBUU010000021.1 GCA_017630655.1 Clostridia bacterium | reverse complement strand
CATAATCACGTTGGAAATACTGTTTCCGAGAACAACTATGTAACCGAAGAAACAGGTTTAACTGAAGGCAGAAACTATGTATCTGCTGAAAACATGACTGGTCCAAACGCACTTACCGTTATGCCTCTTGGCGATGCATATGCTGCAACCAATGGTTATCCAGTGCTTAAGGTTTTCCTTGCAAAGTGCAATCATACATATGATAACGATTGTGACGAAGATTGCAACCTCTGCGGAGAAGAAAGAGAAGCAGGTCACAACTTTGTTGATAATATTTGTACCGTTTGCGGAGCAAAGGATGTTTGGAACGGTCAAATTTCTGACACAGCGCCTGTTGACTCCGACTCTGACGGTTGGATAGAAATCAACAACGGCGCCGAGCTCGCCTATATTATTAAAAACGGCGGCGGAGCAGAAAACAAGTATATTCTCACAAACGATATTTACCTAAACGATATAACCACAGACTTCTGGACAAATGGAGCGCCTGAGGGTGTTACACTCAATCCTTGGTTTGAAGCAAGCCAGGCAGGCAACTTTAAGGGTACAATTAATGGTGATGGCCACGTTGTTTACGGCTTGTACTACAATGCCAGCCTTGCAACTGGTACCGCCGATGGTACAGGACTAATTCCTCGAGTAAATGAAAATGAAGTTGTAACAATTACAAATCTTGGTGTTGATAACGCTTATATTAAGCATACAAAGAATGCATCTGCTTTTGTTGGTGTAGCATATAAGAGTGGAAGACTTGTAATTGATAAATGTTATGTTGGACAAAATGTTACAATAGAGGCTGCTTATGCCGGAGCGTTCCGTGGTTACGCTAACAGCTCAAATGGCGGTAGCATTACTAACAGCTACTCACTTGCAAAAACAATAGGAACAAACCGTGGTCTTGTAGCAACCTTCTGGGAAGTAAACGGTAATACCCTTGACATTTCAAACTGCTACAACGCAAACGGACCAATTTCTACACATAACCACGTTGGAAATACTGTTTCCGAGAACAACTATGTAACCGAAGAAACAGGTTTAACTGAAGGCAGAAACTATGTATCTGCTGAAAACATGACTGGTCCAAATGCACTTACCGTTATGCCTCTTGGTGATGCATATGCTGCAACCAATGGTTATCCCGTTCTTAAGGTATTTTACCCCGATTATGCAGAGCCAGAGCCCGATGATGAAATTAAAATTGATTATTGGAACGGAAACATGACACAGCCCAAAACAGATGAACAAGGTAATTACCTTATCACAAATGGTGCTGAACTTGCATTTATTATTAAAAACGGCGGCGGAGCAGGTAACGTTTACAAGCTCACAAACGATATTTACCTTAACAATTTATCAAAAGTGAATTGGAAAAATGGTCAAATTCTTGATAACGAATATAGCATCAATAAATGGTTCGAAGCTGCCGACGCAACCGATTTCAGGGGCACAATTGATGGCGACGGCCACGTTATTTACGGCTTGTATTTTGCCGACGCTAAGGCAGCCGGAGGAGCTGATGGCGCTGGCCTAATTCCTCGTATTAACGCCGGTTCTGTTGTAACAATTAAAAATCTCGGCATTGATAACGCATACATTAACCACACGGTTAGTGCAGCAGCCTTTGTTGGTGTTGGTTATCAGAGTGGCGAACTTACAATGGATAGTTGTTATGCAGGAGCTAACGTTACTGTTAAGGCTCAATATGCAGGAGCATTCCGTGGCTATTCCCTTAAAACAGCAAATGAATTAATTACAAACAGCTATTCACTTGCAGCAACAGATGGAACACAAATGGGCCTTTTCGCATATATTTACCATGCTTCTGGTAATATGCTTACAATTAGCAACTGCTATAACGCAAATGGTCCCATTTCAACACACGCTGCAAATGGCGAAGTGGTGGCAACCAATTGTTATGAAAGCTATTATCGTACTCAGCAAAGCACAATTCTTTATGTTGATGGTATAACAGGAGTTGCAACTGCTGATATGGTAGGCGTAGGAGTTCTTTCGCAGGATGGAAAGTTATCCGGACTTAATGCTAATAATAAGTTCATTGCAATGGCAGATACCTATCCTATGCTTAAAGTCTTCTTTAAGCTAGAGCTCCAGAAAAACGGCAAAACCTATATCGGTAATAAGTATAACAGCATGAGTGACTACTATGTTGTGGCATCCGACTTTAGCGACTATTTCTGGCGCTATGAACATGTTGATGCAAATACCGATAATGCGTTTAATATTGCTGACCTTGTATATATGAAGTTAAAGCTTGATAGTGGTGAATATGCTGCAGACTTAGATTACGATTTAACTACCACTATATACGATTTGACTCTTTTACGTAGAGTTCTTACCGGTGACAAGGAATTTGCCGTTAAGCCTTATAACAAGGAATATCAAATAAGCAATTCCAAGATAAGCACGGGATATTCTCTTGTATGGAAAGATGAATTTGACGGAACCTCCATTGATACAAACAAATGGAACCCCGAGGGTGGCCAAATGGGTGGAGCTAACTCGGATGTTACAATTACACCTACATACAATGACAGAACAACCTCCGTTGCAGATGGAAAATTAAAGCTTACAGCATATAAAGCCAGCGGTAATGAGTATATTATTCCTAAGGCAATTGCCTCAAACGGCACAATGAATTATAAGTACGGATATGTTGAAATAAGGGCTAAGATTCCCACCGAATCAGGTGCATTTTCTTCCTTCTGGACCAGGTCTGTATCTGATACTACATCAACACTTATAAATGGAAAATTAGACCATTATGCTGAGGTTGATATGTTCGAGGTATTTAGTCATACGAGCACTGGTGGAAACAACGCACTTGCAGCAACAATCCTTAAAAACTTCCCCGAAGACCGCAGTAAGGATTGGTATTCTGCAGATATGACAAACGGTCAGCAACCCACAAATTATATTGATGACGAGTATCATATCTTTGGTTATGAGTGGACTCCGTATGAAATGAAGATGTATATTGACGGAGAATTATATGCTCGCTTCGATATCACCGTTTCTTGGAACCAGGGACCTGTTGCCGGCAAGGGTAAAGACGGCTGGAGTGTTACTTGGTACACCGAGGCGAAACATCCTAAGGTGTTTGACAAGTCCGGAACCGGAATGGAAAGCTTCCACGAAGCTCAGTATCTAATCTTCAACAACTATTTACATCATGCAAATTCTGCCGGAATTTCTGTAGCAAACAATTCTTCCTTCACACAGGCTGAATATATTATTGATTATTGTCGTGTATATCAGCTTGACGGACAAGAAATTTATACAAAATAATAAATTTTCTCCCCTATATAAAACACCTCACCGCCAAAGCGGAGAGGTGTTTTGTTATTTTATAATTGAAATAATAACAATATTGTGGTAAAATAAATTGATTATAAATGTTTTGGCTAAGGAGAAACTATAGTGTCCCATCCTCTAAGTAACATAAGAAACTTTTGCATTGTTGCCCATATCGACCACGGTAAGTCTACCCTTGCCGACAGACTTTTAGAGCTTACCCAGTCGGTGTCAGAACGTGACATGGAGGAGCAACTGCTTGATAGTATGGATTTGGAGCGTGAGCGTGGTATTACCATAAAGGCTCATGCAGTTACCCTTTACTATAAAGCATCTGACGGCGAAGAATACGAACTGAATTTAATAGACACCCCCGGCCACGTTGACTTTAACTACGAGGTGTCTCGCTCTCTTGCCGCTTGTGAGGGTGCTGTGTTGGTGGTTGATGCATCTCAGGGAATAGAGGCACAAACCCTTGCTAACACCTATCTTGCGGTAGATCATGGGTTAGAGCTTTTACCTGTTATAAATAAAATTGATCTGCCCTCGGCAGACCCCGACCGAGTAATTGCCGAAATTGAAGATATTATTGGCATACCCGCCGAAACAGCCCCAAGAGTTTCGGCTAAAACAGGTATTAATATTGAAGAGGTATTAGAGCGTATTGTAACAGATATTCCTGCTCCCGAGGGTGACAGAAACGCGCCACTTTCAGCCCTTATTTTTGATTCTTATTACGATGCATATAAAGGTGTAATTGTTTATTTTAGGGTCGTTAGCGGTAAAATAAAAGCAGGGGATAAAATTAAAATGATGGCAACCGGTGCCACCTTTGATGTTGTTGAGGTAGGCAGAAAAGGTGCTACATCACTTGAAATTTGCGACTGTTTAGAGGCGGGAGAGGTTGGCTACCTTGCTGCATCTATTAAAACCGTAGGGGAGGCGCGCGTCGGTGATACTATAACCCTTGCAGACAATCCTTGCAAAGAGGCACTCGCAGGCTACAGAAAGGTGAACCCTGTTGTTTTCTGCGGAATTTATCCCGCCGACGGTGCCCGTTACACCGACCTTCGCGAAGCCTTAGAGAAGCTTCAGCTTAATGACGCGTCCCTTCTTTTCGAGCCCGAAACTTCTTCGGCGTTAGGATTTGGATTCAGATGTGGATTTTTAGGTCTGCTCCATATGGAAATTATTCAGGAGCGACTTGAGCGTGAATATAATTTAGACCTTGTAACAACAGCACCAAGCGTTATTTATAAGTTTGATTTAAACACAGGCGAAACGGTGTTTGTTGATAACCCCACAAACTACCCCGACCCCGCTATTATTCAACAGGCATACGAGCCTGTTGCCGATGTTCATATTTATAGCCCAAGTGAATATGTAGGTGCTATTATGGACCTTTGTCAGCAACGACGCGGTGAGTATACCGATATGAAATATATGGGTGACCGTGTTGATATTCACTATATTATGCCAATGGGTGAAATAGTCTACGACTTTTTTGACGCACTAAAATCCAGAACAAAGGGCTATGCAAGTTATGATTATGAGCCTAAGGGCTATAGCCCATCTAAGCTTGTAAAACTTGACGTTATGCTTGCAGGAGATGTTGTTGACGCACTTTCCTTCATTGTTTTCGTTGACAACGCATACCCAAGAGCCAGAAGAATAGCCGAAAAGCTTAAAGATTATATACCTCGTCAGCTCTTTGAAGTGCCCATTCAGGTGGCGGTTGGCGGTAAAATTATTGCCCGAGAAACCGTTAAGGCAATGCGTAAGGACGTTCTTGCAAAGTGCTACGGCGGTGACATTACCCGTAAGAAGAAACTTCTTGAAAAACAGAAGGAAGGTAAAAAGCGTATGCGTCAGTTAGGCTCAGTAGAGGTGCCGCAGGAAGCCTTTATGGCGGTACTTAAACTTGATGAATAGGTAGGTTAAAAATGTCTTCAAAGCTTAAATTAGAAAACAAGACATCTTTTCTTAAAAATATTCTTATGCTAATGTTCTCCCAGGTTATCATTAAGGTCTTGGGGCTCATTTATAAGGTTGTAATAGTAGATGTAGAAGGCTTTGGAAATACAGGAAACGGTTATTATTCCACAGGCTATCAGATTTATATGATACTTCTTGCCCTTTCTTCTATGGGTATACCAAATGTTGTATCAAAACTGGTGTCCGAGCGAATTGCTAAAAAAGATTTTAAAGCCGCCCACCGTGTTTTCCGTTTTTGCCTTGCAATTTTCAGTGTTCTTGGCATTATTTTTGCACTAACACTCTTCTTCGGTGCCGAAATCATTGCCACAGGCCTACTTAAAGCAACAGGGGTTAAGTACACCCTTATGGCATTGGCTCCCGCACTTTTGGTCGTTCCGCCTACTGCAGTTATAAGAGGCTATTTTACAGGCCTTGGCAGTCTAAAGGCAACATCTACCACACTAGTAATAGAACAGTTTTTTAACTGCGTTTTATCTATTGGCTTCGTTTATGCATGTGTTGGGCAAGATACGGCGATTATGGCGGCGGCAGGAAACCTTTCAACCTCTTGTGCTTGCATAATTGCGTTTATCTACCTTATTTTCTTCTTCGCAAGAAGACGCGGTGATATAATGGCTGAGTGCAGGGCTCAAACCGAGGTTAGCGAGGAAAAATCAAGGGGAGATATGGTAAAAACAATCCTCGCAATATCTATCCCCATTTCCTTTAGTTCGCTAATTTCGGTGCTTGGCTCGGCTATCGATACAGTAACAGTTAGCCGTTGTGTGCAAAACGCCTTTTCCGCACTTGGCTCTACCGCACAGAGCCTTGAAGAAAAAGCTATGGAGCTTTACGGTATTTTGCAAAAGGCAGAAACGGTGACCCATCTGCCCCTTGCAATTAGTGCCACCTTCTGTACTGCAATCGTTCCCGTAATTTCGGCTGCCATTGCAAAATCTGACAGGGATGAAGCAAACCGAAAAATATCGTCCTCTTTCTTTATAAACTCACTGTTTATATTTCCTTGTATGGCAGGCTTTATAATTTTGGCAGAGCCCATTTTAAAGCTTTTGTATCCAAGTGTGCCCGACGGTGCTTTGGTGCTGAGCTTGCTTACAATATCGTTGCCGTTTTCTTCAATAAACTTTATTTTAAACGGTATACTTTACGGCGTTGGCAAAACCTATGTTCCTGCACTAGCGCTAACGGTTGGCTCTGCAATTAAACTCGGGCTTAATATTTGGCTTGTAAACATACCCGAGATTAATATCTATGGTGCAGTTTGCAGTACTGTTATTTATAACATTCTGATTTTTATAATAGAATTATCTGTTGTTGCAAAGATTGTAAAGCCCAAAATCAATATTGTAAAATGCTTTATCAAGCCGATTTTTTCATCATTAGTTATGGGCGTTGCGGTATTCTTTGTTAATGGTTTGCTACAAAAGTTTATCTCAAATACAGCATCCACCCTTGTATCTATTGCTGTAGGCATAGTGGTTTACGGAATTATGGTACTAGTTACTAAAAACCTTGACAAAGAGGATTTAGGGTCTGTGCCAATGGGTAAAAAACTTGCTATTGTACTTGAAAAGTTTAAGTTAATCTAAATTAAATAAAGAGCATAGTATGCTATAAAATTGTAAGAACTGACAAAATTCATTTTTTGTCGGTTCTTTTATTTTACAATAACCATTTTGTGTGATATAAGATATTTGTAAAAACAAATAAAAGAAGATGAAAAAATGAGTAAATGTTATATTAAACCAAAGCTTTTTTCGGTAATGAAAAGCTATACCAAAGCACAACTTCTAAAGGATATTATAGCGGGAATAATAGTGGCTATAATTGCTTTACCTTTATCTATAGCACTTGCTATCGCCTCGGGCGTTGAGCCTGCGGCAGGTGTATATACGGCTATAGCGGCAGGCTTTGTGTGTGCGTTTTTGGGAGGAAGCCGAGTGCAAATTGCAGGCCCCACCGCCGCCTTTGCGACAATAGTTGCAAGTATAGTGGCCACAAAAGGCATGGGCGGACTGATTGTTGCAACCATACTTGTTGGTATTATACTAATAGTGCTTGGAATCTGCAAAATGGGCTCCCTTATTAAGTTTATACCCTATACAATAACAACAGGCTTTACTGCAGGTATAGCGGTTACTATTTTTGTAGGACAAATTAAGGATTTTTTAGGTATTACCTATGCCGAAGGCGTAAAACCAATAGAAACTTTTGAAAAAATCAAGGCAAACATTGAAGCAATAGGCACATTCTCTTGGCAGTCGCTGGTAGTTGGCCTTGTGTGTCTTATAATACTGATTTTTTACCCTAAGTTTGAAAAACGTATACCCGCATCCCTCATCGTTGTGGTCGTTGGTGCTTTAATGGTTAAGTTTATACCCGGTATGGAAGAGGGCGTATTTACAATAGGTGACCTTTATACAATCCCAAAAGGACTCCCCAAAGTTTCTTTTGAAAGGGTGAACTTTAGCCTTTCAAATATAGCATCTCTATTGCCTGATGCATTTACAATTGCAATATTGGCGGCTATAGAATCGCTTCTTTCCTGTGTTGTAGCCGACAGTATGGTAAATTCCCGTCATAATTCAAACGCAGAGCTTGTAGCCCAGGGTGCAGGAAATATTGCATCGGTGCTCTTTGGAGGCATACCCGCAACAGGTGCAATTGCCCGTACTGCTGCAAATGCAAAAAATGGCGGAAGAACGCCTATTTCTGGAATGGTTCATGCTGTAGTTCTCCTATTTGTTATACTCTTCCTTATGCCATATGCAGAGCTTATACCAATGCCTGCTATCGCAGCAATACTGTTTATGGTAGCCTACAATATGAGTGAGCACAGAAAGTTTGTTAAAATACTTAAAAGTGCCCCTAAAAGCGACATAATTGTAATGGTAACCACCTTTGTTTTAACGGTTGTTTTCGACCTTGTTGTTGCAATCGAGGTGGGAATGGTTCTTGCCGCTATGCTCTTTATGAAGCGTATGAGTGAAGAGTCTACCGTTATTGGTTGGAAATATATTGACCCAGACGCCGACCCCGACAGTATTGATTTAAGAGAAGTTCCAAAAAATGTACGTGTTTATGAAATAAGCGGACCTATGTTCTTTGGTGCGGCAGATAAAATTCTTGATATAAAACTAAAGGACTATACACATTGTCTTATTCTGCGTATGCGTGCAGTACCTGCACTTGATGCTACCGCTATGAATTCGCTTGAGCGTGTTTTTGAAAAGTGTAAAAAGCATGGCGTAACCCTAATTTTATCCCACGTTAATGAGCAACCCTTGGAGGTTATGAAGAAGTCGGGATTTTACGATATGGTTGGACATGATAATTTCTGCTCCCACATAGATGAAGCACTTGAAAAGGGTGCAAAACTTTAAATAAACTAAAACGCACTTCAAAATTTTTGAAGTGCGTTTTTTGGTGCTATCTTATCATTGTCTGAATTCCGTCTACAAAATCGCTAACCGCCTTTACCGCTTTGGTAGACCCTTT
>JAGBUU010000020.1 GCA_017630655.1 Clostridia bacterium | reverse complement strand
GGGCTCGAACGCCTGAATGGACAGACGGTGAAGGGTAGGCGCACGGTTGAGGAGTACGGGGTGTTCTTTTATTACGTTTTCGAGTGCGTCCCAAACGTCGGGATGTACTCTTTCGATCTTCTTCTGTGCGTCCTTGATATTTGTCGCCTTGCCCATCTCCATAAGTCTCTTGACTACAAAGGGCTTGAAGAGTTCAAGTGCCATTTCTTTAGGAAGACCGCACTGATACAATTTAAGTTCGGGACCTACAACGATAACCGAACGTCCTGAGTAGTCAACACGCTTACCAAGAAGGTTCTGACGGAAGCGTCCCTGCTTACCCTTGAGCATATCGGAAAGGGACTTGAGTGCACGGTTATTGGGGCCTGTAACAGCCTTACCTCTTCTGCCGTTATCAATAAGAGCGTCAACCGCTTCCTGAAGCATTCTCTTTTCGTTACGAACGATAATGTCGGGAGCACCAAGTTCTAAGAGTCTCTTAAGACGGTTGTTACGGTTTATAACACGTCTGTAAAGGTCGTTAAGGTCAGAGGTGGCAAATCTGCCACCATCGAGCTGTACCATAGGACGAAGGTCGGGCGGAATTACCGGGATTACATCAAGAATCATCCATTCGGGACGGTTGCCTGATGCACGGAAAGCCTCTAAAACCTCAAGACGCTTGAATATGCGAAGTCTCTTTTGACCTGTTGCGGTTTCGAGTTCTTCGCGAAGTTCTTTACAGGTAACATCAAGGTCGATTTCTGAAAGAAGCTCTTTAATAGCCTCTGCACCCATACCAGCTCTGAAATCATCTTCATAAAGTTCAATCATATCGCGGTACTGCTTTTCACTTAAAAGAGATTTCTTTTCAAGCGGAGTGCTTCCAGAGTCAATAACAATGTACTTTGAGAAGTAAAGTACCTGCTCTAAGGCTTTTGGCGAAATATCAAGAGCAAGACCCATGCGTGAGGGTATTGTTTTATAATACCAAATGTGAGAAACGGGAGCAGCAAGCTCGATAGTTCCCATGCGTTCACGTCTTACCTTAGCTCGAGTTACCTCGACGCCGCAGCGTTCACAAACCTTACCCTTGTAGCGAATTCTCTTGTACTTTCCGCAATGGCATTCCCAGTCCTTTTGAGGTCCGAAAATGCGTTCGCAGAAGAGACCGCCCTGCTCGGGTTTAAGGGTTCTGTAGTTAATGGTCTCGGGCTTGGTAACCTCGCCGAAAGACCAGCTTCTAATTTGTTCAGGAGAAGCGAGACCGATTTTAATTGATTCAAATTCTATGTTTTCCATGTTTCGTTTCCTCCTTTAATTATTCATCTTCACCATAGGATTCGGTTTCGGGCTCGGACACATACTCGCCCTTTTCGTCGAGTTCGCCAAATCCTGTCATGTCATCCATAACACCCTTGGAAAACTCTTCGTCAAATACGGGAGGAGCAAGACCGAGTTCCTCATCCTCTTCGAAGGTCTGCTTAAGGTCAATTTCTTCATTATTCTTATCAAGTACCTTAACATCAAGTCCTAAGGACTGGAATTCCTTAATAAGAACTTTAAAGGATTCAGGAACACCAGGTGTGGGAACGTTTTGACCCTTAACGATGGATTCGTAGGTCTTAACACGTCCAACAACATCGTCTGACTTAACGGTAAGAATTTCCTGAAGTGTATAGGCAGCACCATAAGCTTCAAGAGCCCAAACTTCCATTTCACCGAAACGCTGTCCACCGAACTGTGCCTTACCGCCGAGAGGCTGCTGAGTAACAAGAGAGTAAGGACCTGTAGAACGGGCATGAATCTTATCATCAACAAGGTGATGGAGTTTCAGGTAATACATATAACCAACAGTTACAGGATTATCGAAAGGCTCACCTGTACGACCGTCATAAAGCTGGGTTTTAGCATCGCTTCTAAGTGTGATGCGTGAGAAGTCAAGCTCTGCAGTGTCTTTAAGCTCATACTTTTCATCCTTTGTAAGCTTTTCAGCATCTTCAAAGCACTTCATAATATCGGCTTCGTGAGCACCATCGAATACCGGGGTAGCAATGTGCCAACCAAGAGCCTTACAAGCATAACCGAGGTTAACCTCAAGAACCTGTCCAATATTCATACGGGAAGGAACGCCGAGGGGGTTAAGAACGATGTCAAGCGGAGTACCATCTGGTAGGAAGGGCATATCTTCACTGGGAAGAATACGGGATACAACGCCCTTGTTTCCGTGACGGCCTGCCATCTTATCGCCTACAGAAATCTTACGCTTCTGCGCGATGTAACAACGTACAACGAGGTTTACACCGGGAGAAAGCTCGGAAGAGTTTTCTCTGGAGAACACCTTAACGTCAACGATGGTACCGTACTCACCGTGAGGAACGCGGAGAGAGGTGTCTCTAACTTCTCTTGCCTTTTCACCGAAGATTGCACGGAGAAGTCTTTCTTCTGCGGTAAGCTCTGTTTCACCCTTAGGTGTAACCTTGCCTACAAGAATATCACCTGCAGAAACCTCTGCACCTATGCGGATAATTCCGCGTTCATCAAGGTTTCTAAGAGCATCCTCACCAACGTTGGGGATATCTCTTGTGATTTCTTCTGCACCAAGTTTTGTATCTCTTGCCTCAATTTCATACTCTTCAATATGAATTGAAGTGTACATATCTTCACGAACAAGCTTTTCGTTAATGAGAACAGCGTCCTCGTAGTTATAACCTTCCCATGTCATAAAGCCGATAAGGGCATTACGTCCGAGAGAGATTTCACCGTTATCGGTAGCGGGACCGTCAGCAATTACCTCGCCTGCCGCAACCTTTTGGCCGGGGGTAACAATGGGGCGCTGATTAATGCAGGTACCGTGGTTTGAACGTAGGAACTTGATAAGCTCATACTCATCAACCTCACCATTTTTAACCTTAATAACAATCTTGTCGGCAGATGCGGTTACAACTGTACCTGCGCGCTCGGCAAGAACTACTACGCCGGAGTCTACGGCAGCCTTATATTCAATACCTGTACCTACGAAGGGGCTTTCGGTAACGAGAAGGGGCACGGCCTGCTTCTGCATGTTAGATCCCATGAGTGCACGGTTGGTATCGTCATTTTCAAGGAAGGGTATCATTGCGGTTGCAACAGATACAACCATTTTGGGCGATACATCCATATAGTCAACCTTAGAGGGTTCAATCTCAAGGAAGTCGTCACGGTAACGTGCGTTTACCTTAGCACGAGCAAAATGGCCGTCTGCGGTAAGGGGCTCGTTAGCCTGAGCGATGATATACTCATCTTCCTGGTCTGCAGTCATGTACACTACCTCTTCGAGCACCTTACCGGTAGTTTTATCTACCTTACGAAGAGGAGCTTCGATGAAACCGTATTCGTTAATCTTTGCAAAGGTTGCAAGATAGGAGATAAGACCAATGTTTGGTCCTTCAGGGGTCTCGATAGGACACATACGGCCGTAGTGAGTATAGTGAACGTCACGAACTTCGAAGGAAGCACGGTCACGCGAAAGTCCTCCGGGACCAAGAGCCGAAAGACGACGCTTATGGGTTAGCTCAGATAAGGGGTTGGTCTGGTCCATAAACTGAGATAATGGAGAAGAACCAAAGAATTCCTTAATAGCTGCTACAACAGGACGGATATTAATAAGGGACTGAGGTGTTATGGCATCAGCATCCTGAGACTGAAGAGCCATCTTTTCACGTACTACCCTTTCCATTCTTGAAAGACCGATTCTAAAGTGGTTCTGGAGAAGTTCGCCTACAGAACGAATACGGCGGTTTCCAAGATGGTCAATATCATCTGTTGTACCAATATCGTAAGGAAGATTTATAAAGTAGTTTGCAGATGCAAAAATATCATCTACGGTTATATGGTTGGGCTGAAGCTCAGCAAGGTTTGCCCTTATTGCCTCGGAAATCTCTTCTTCGGTAGAATTGTTTTCAAGGATTTCACGAAGAACCTTAAAGGAAACGTTTTCGTTTACGCCGAGAGCCTTTGTGTCAAAGGAAACAAAATTCTTAATATCAACCATTCCGTTGGTAAGGATTTTCAGTTCTCTTGCGGTTCCGTTTACGTCTTCAACAGTAACGTAAGCCTCTAAAACACCCTTTGCCTCGAACTCTAATGCACGTTCCTTTGTAACAAGTTCGCCGGGCTCTGCAATAATTTCGCCTGTAAGGTCATCAATTATAGCACGGGAAAGAACCTTTCCAGTAAGACGGGAGGAAAGGCTAAGCTTCTTATTATATTTATAGCGTCCAACACGGGAGAGGTCGTATCTTCTGCTGTCAAAGAAGAGCTGAGCAATATAGCTCTGGGCTCCGTCAACGGTAGCGGGTTCGCCTGGACGAAGTTTCTTATATACTTCAATAAGAGCATCTTCAACATTAGTGGTTGCATCTTTATCAAGAGTTGCAGCAAGACGTTCTTCGTCACCCAGAAGCTGACGAATCTGCTCATTTGTAGCAACACCTAAGGAACGGATAAATGTGGTAAGAGGAAGCTTACGGTTTTTATCAATTCTTACATAAAGAACATCGCTTAAATCGGTTTCATATTCAAGCCACGCACCACGGTTAGGTATAATGGTAGAGTTGAATAACTTTTTGCCGGTTTTTTCTTCAATTTTAAGACCATAATATGCACCGGGAGAACGAACGAGCTGAGAAACAATAGCACGTTCTGCGCCGTTAATTACAAATGTACCCGATTCGGTCATAATTGGGAAATCGCCAAGGAAAACTTCGCTTTCCTTAATTTCTCCGGTTTCATTATTTATAAGACGGGCTTTTACACGAAGGGGGGCAGCATATGTTGTATCTCTTGCCTTACACTCCGTTACATCATACTTCGGCTTCTCATCAAGACGATAGTCAATGAAATCAAGCACAAGATTACCGGTGTAGTCGGTTATGGAAGACATATCCTCCAAAGCCTCTCTGAGTCCCTCTTCCACGAACCACTTATAAGAATCCTTCTGAACTTCAATGAGGTTAGGCATATCGATAACTTCATTGATTTTAGAGAAACTCATACGAGTGTTCTTGCCGAACTGGACCGGCTTTACCATTGCTTTAGATGCCATAAGCTTTAATCACTCCTTATTAATTATGCACGAAAAGCGTGCAGAAAACTGACGGAAAATATCACTTTTTTATGCTATTTGACAGTGTCAAAAGGGCATAATAAGCCATATTGACCCAGTATCAGTAATTACATATTATACAAGATGTCTTTAGGCTTGTCAATACCTTTTAAGAAAATATTTTCCAATTTTTAAAGCGCAAAAAAAATCGACCCCGAAGGGTCGATTTAATTATTCTTCAATATGCTTTTCTTCCATAATTTTACGGAAGTCATCACCCGAAATTTTTTCCTCGTGGAAAAGAACGCGTGCAACTTCGTTAAGCTTATCCATATTCATTCTAAGAATATCAAGCGCTCTTTCGTACTGAGTCATTACAATAGACTCGATTTCCTCGTCTATCATAGCGGCAATTTTATCAGAATAGTTAGGTGTTGAAGAGAAATCTCTTCCAAGGAATACCTCGTTATTATCGTTACCGTAAACAACTAAGCCTAACTTTTCGCTCATACCGTACTTGGTAATCATTTTTCTTGCGATGTCTGTAGCTCGCTGCATATCATTGGATGCACCTGTACAAATATCGTCTTGGGTTAGTTGTTCTGCAGCACGACCACCGAGAAGTGAACAAATCTGTTCAACAAGCTGTTTTCTTGAAACGTGGCCCTTTTCCTCTGTGGGAAGATACATTGTGTACCCTGCAGCCATACCTCTTGGTATAATAGAAATCTGGTGAACGGGGTCTTGTGTGGGCAAGAAGTAGGATACTATTGCGTGTCCTGCCTCGTGATAGGAGGTAATCATCTTATCCTTATCCTTAACCACATGGGATTTCTTCTCTGTTCCCATCACCACCTTGATGGTAGCCTCTTCTATCTGGGCTTGAGTAATCGCCTTAAGTCCTACACGAGCGGCAAGCAGAGCCGCTTCATTTAAAAGGTTTGCAAGGTCAGCACCAGTAAAGCCTGAGGTTGAATGAGCAATATCCTTAAGATTAACATCAGGACCAAGTGGCTTTCCGCGAGAATGAACCTTTAAGATTTCCTCTCTGCCCTTTGCGTCGGGATAGTTAACGGTTATTTGACGGTCAAAGCGTCCGGGACGCAGAAGAGCTCTATCAAGTATATCAGGGCGGTTGGTTGCCGCCATTACGATTACGCCCGAGTTTTCACCAAAGCCATCCATTTCAACAAGGAGTTGGTTTAAGGTTTGCTCTCTTTCATCGTGACCACCGCCGAGACCTGCACCACGCTGACGGCCAACCGCATCGATTTCATCAATAAACACAATTGACGGAGCGTTTTTCTTTGCCTCATCAAAAAGGTCGCGAACACGGGATGCACCGACACCAACAAACATTTCAACAAAGTCAGAACCCGAGATGGAGAAGAATGGCACTCCCGCCTCTCCTGCTACTGCCTTAGCGAGTAGGGTTTTACCTGTACCGGGAGGTCCCACTAAAAGCACGCCCTTGGGAATTTTTGCACCGAGTTCGTTAAAGCGTTTCGGATTTTTAAGGAAGTCTACAATTTCTTCAAGTTCCTGTTTCTCTTCGTCAGCACCTGCAACGTCAATAAAGGTTGTCTTTTTGTTGGGGTCGGCTTTTTTAATCTTTGCTTTGCCAAAGTTCATGGTTTTATCCATCCCCATGCCGCCGCTCATCTTTTTCATCATAAATATCCAGAAAACAGCAAGCACGCCGATTAACAGAACTGTAGGAAGAAGACTTAAAATCCAAGAAGTTTCTCCACCGCTTTTATAATCCATTTTTATAAGAGCATCGGTATTGCTTGGATTTTCCTCTCTTATCTTGTCGTTGTGAGCCAGAACAAAATCGTTTACATCGTTATAAAAAATATTGGGGTCGGCAATGGTGTAGCGATACTCCTTGCCGTCGGCTCTTTTAACATAAACAAGCTCTCCGCTGTAAAGATTGAGCTGATATGCTGAAATCTGATTGGTTTTAACCATTTCAACAATTTCATAGTATTTTGTTTTGTTAACATTCTTGGTACTGAACGATACAGCAACAATAGTTACTATGAAAATTATGGGCACTACTATATATAGCAGTATATTACGTAAATTTTTTTTCAAGTTTTAATTCGTCCTTTCTGTATTAAAGCCACATAACATCCTATTCACCGTAAACCGATGGAGAGAGAATTCCAACATAAGGCAGGTTGCGATATTTTTCATCATAGTCAAGTCCGTAACCTACAACAAAGGCATCGGGTATCCGGGCACCTACGTAATCGGCTACAATGTCAGCTTTTCTACGCTCGGGTTTGTCGAGCAATGTGCATATTTTAACACGTGCAGGTCCGCGGGTCAAGAGTATTTCTTTAAGGTTCGAAAGGGTTACTCCCGAATCAAGAATATCCTCTACTATAAGGAGGTCGTAACCTGCAAGATTGATATCGAGGTCCTTAATAATTTTTACCGAGCCCGAGGTTGTTGTGCCTGAACCGTAGGATGAAACAGCCATAAAATCTATTCTCAGCGGTAATTTGATTTCTCTTAGTAAGTCTGCCATAACCATAACAGAACCCTTGAGAACGCTAACAACCAAAAGGTTTTTATCCTTGTAGTCCTCGGTAATTTGTTTCCCAAGACGCTTTATTATTTCCTTTAATTCTTCTTCAGAAATAAGTACTTTTTCAACATCATTCTTAATCATATTTAACTTCCCCCGAAATTTATGATTTATTTGTTATAAATTCTATTGCTTTTTTTGTGTTCTCTGTGACCGCTACGCGCTCAGCCACACCAATGCCATATATCCAAATAACTCCGCTATCGTCCGATGCAATAGGAATAGCATCGCGTAGTTCTTCCGGTATTTTTAACTCGTTCATAAGTTTTTTAAGGCTTTTGGTGCATCTTCTACCAAAAAGGCGAATCTCATCCGAGGCGGCTCTTGTACGAATCACCGACTTACCGTCTATTTTATCACAGTCAATGGCGTTTTTTAAAAACGATTTGTTAATTTCTGGTAAACTTTCTAATAAAACTTCTCTTTGCTTAACAACAAATATTTCATTGTAAGCATTCTCACCATTTACTGTAAAATAAAATTTTTCGCCCTTGCAAACGGCTGTAAGGTTGCCATTCATACTTGTTTTGCCGCCGTTTAGCAATATGTCCTTGCAGTTTTCAAGATGAAGAGCATCGGTTTTAATCGAAAACTTATCGAAAAGATAAAGTGCAATTACCCTTTTAATTACAGATGACGGTTGTATTTTTAAAAGCTCGGCATCTAAAAAATCTTCCCTCAAAGTAAGCGCATAAACCCTTTTTGCCGAGGTCTTTAAAAACTCTTCATCCTCACGAAGCGACGAACACATTGAAGTGACTGTTTGCTCTGCCGACGGATTAATGCTTTTAAGCATTGGAACTATATTATGACGAATGAAGTTTCTTGTGTAATCGTCGGTAAGATTACTGCTGTCGGTTACAAAGGTTGCTCCCTTTGTCCTTAGATAATCTTCTATCTCATATCTGGAACATGCTATAAGAGGTCTTATATAAATATCTCTTTTAGGCGGTATGCCGCATACTCCCGTAAGTCCCGAACCTCTTGTTATGTTGTAAATAACCGTTTCAAGATTATCATCTGCCGAGTGAGCTGTAGCAACAACGCCTGTATCAATTTGGCTAAAGGCATTGTATCTTGCCTTTCTGGCAGCAAGCTCGATACTCTCCCCTGTTTGCTCTGCAAGGGATGTTATATCTATTCTTTTAACCGTAAGAGGTATATTTTCCCTTTTACAAAGCTCTCTTACAAAGGCTTCATCACGGTTGGACTCTTCGCCCCTGAGCATATGATTAATATGTATTGCCGAAATTTTAACTCCATATCTGTCTGCCAGTTCATTAAGTATATAAAGCAGGCAGACTGAATCGGCTCCGCCTGAAAGTGCGACGGTAACCATATCTGCATATTTCAGCATTTCATACCTATCAATAGTTTTAATTACTTTGTTTAACATTATCTGAATACATCCTGAGAAGCAAATCTTGTAAACTTGCCATCCCAATATAGTTCAACCGTATCGACACTACCGTGGCGGTTTTTAGCAACGATAATTTCGGCTTTGTTGGGGTCGGGCATATTTTCCGGGTTTGCATTATCTTCGGTCTCGCTTCGGTAATAGTTCTCACGATATATGAACATTACTATATCTGCATCCTGTTCAATTGAGCCTGATTCGCGAAGGTCTGCAAGGGCGGGTCTGTGCGACTTACCCTTTGTTTCTGTGCCACGAGAAAGCTGTGCACAGGCAATTACGGGAACACCGAGTTCCTTTGCCATAGCCTTCAGGTTACGGGTAATATCAGAAACCTCTTGCACACGGTTTTCGGTCTTTCTTGCCGACTGCATAAGGCCAAGATAGTCTATAACAACAAGGTCTACCTTTCCTCCGTTAACTCTGCGAAGTTTTGCCTTCATTTCGGGAACGGTAATTCCCGGAGTTTCATCAAAGTATATATCGGCACCCGAAAGATTTGTACCTGCCTGTGTGAGACGGGTCCACTCATCTGTTGTAAGTTCACCTGTTCTAAGTTTTTCACTCTCTATTGAAGCTTCGTTTGAAAGCATACGCTGAGCAAGCTGGTCTCTGGTCATCTCAAGTGAGAAAAAGCAAACCGTCTTTTTTGAATTCACAGCAGCGTTCCTTGCAATGTTTAAAGCAAACGAGGTTTTACCCATACCGGGGCGGGCACCAACAATAATAAGGTCGGTTTTATTAAGCCCTGTTATAACCTTATCAAGAGCAGAAATTCCGGTTGGAATACCCTTTAGCTCTTCTGCGGTTTCGGGGTCTGAAATTTGTGTGAGTCTTGCGTAGGTTTCCTTTTCTATAACCTGTCCAATATGAACAAGTCCAGAAATATCCTTTCCCTGACGGATGTCGTAAATTGTCTGCTCGGCAT
The DNA here is from genome assembly GCA_017630655.1 of Clostridia bacterium. GTDB lineage: Bacteria > Bacillota > Clostridia > Oscillospirales > Acutalibacteraceae > SFWF01. Next base: position 3,268 of record JAGBUU010000020.1, on the reverse strand, counting down.
GGTCAAGCAGAATATCGGGGTCTAACAGATTGTCGTTAACATCCTTGATTATTGTTTCTGCAGCAAGAAGTAAGGAACGCGCATAATAGCGATCTTTGACAAGTTCAATATATGTAGCAACATTTTTTGAGGTTGGCACAACCTTTGCAAGCTGTGTAAGGTAAGCCTTTCCGCCCGCATCGTCATAAACGCCGTTTCGTTTAAGTTGCTCAAGCAGAGAAACGAAATCAATTGCTCTTCCGCCAAGCTCAAGCATATTTCTTAGGGTTTTGTATATTTCCCTATGTTCTTTAAGATAAAAATATTCTTCCTTTAGTTGGGTAGCAACCAGGTTTAAGCATTCGGGGTCAATGATGATTGAGCCGAGCACAGCCTGTTCTGCTTCAATGGAATATGGTGCATTTATACCCGAAGTGTCGGGAAGATAGTTAATTTTTTCAGCCATTTTATTTCACCTTTCGGTTGCGTTTTATTTTATGCTGTTACGGCAACGGTAAATGTTGCAGAAATATCTGTGAAAAGTTTAACTGTTGCTGTGTATTCGCCATAGTTTTTAATATCGGCAACGGTAAGCTTCTTTTTATCAATAGAAGTTCCAAGCTTTTTGTTAAGCTCTGATGCAATTTCTTTAGAGGTTATAGAGCCGAAAAGCTTTCCGTTTGCACCTGCCTTTGCCTTTATCTCTACCTTTGTGCCTTCAATTTTCTCTGCAAGTGCCTTTGCGGCAGCCTTATCCTGCTCAAAGTGATAAGTAACCGCGGCAGCCTTGCTGTTAAACTCTGCCATAGCTGCTGCATTTGCTTCTTTAGCAAGATTTTTTGGGAAAAGAAAGTTTCTTGCGTATCCGTCAGACACGTTTACAAGGGCACCCTTTTTACCCTGTCCCTTTACATCCGCAAGTAAAATAACCTTCATATTTAATCACCTTTCAAAAGCGTTTTACGCTATATAATTTTTTATGGCTGCTAAAAGCCTTTTTTCAACCATTTTAAAATCGTTTGTTTTTATCTGACAAGCAGAGGCGGTTTTGTGTCCACCGCCACCGAGCGTTGCCATAATTTTTTGAACATCCACATCCCCAAAAGAACGGGCAGAAATATTTATATCCTCACCGGAGGGACACATCACAAAGGAGGCCACTACCCCGTTAATCGTAAGAAGTTCATCTGCAGCTTGTGCTGTGGCAATTCTTGTGAACTGGTCCTCACTCTCGGTTTTTGCAATAGCAAAGTTTTCAAAAAGTTCTACCTGAGAAACTATATCGTATTTCCTTTTGCATACCTCTACCGATTCCGAGAACATCTTTTTAATAAGCACGGGGTCGGCACGATTTTGCCTTAAAAATGCGGCACATTTAAAGGTAGTAGAGCCTGTATTCATTACAAAGTTTTTAGTATCCAGCATTATGCCTGAAAGCAGTGCGGTGGCTGCAACTGTTGAAGGCTTATCAACGCCCAAAAGTCTTATTATAAGTGTTACTATTTCGCAAGCAGATGAGGCCGAGCTTTTCATAAACTTTGCGACAGTTCCATCCTTAAAATCATCCGACTTTCTGTGGTGGTCAATAATAATTACCTTGTTTACTTTGTCATAAAGTTCTCTAAAGTCCATTATCACAGGTCTGTGAGTATCTACAACTATGAGCAGTGAGTTTTTATCTACTGTATCTTTAATTTCACTATAGTCGTGTATTTTGCAGTCCTTGTCGCTAAAAAGTAAAAAGTCAACAATGGTTCGCGCTAAGGTGTTTTGCTTATTGGCGACTAACTTAACATTATATTTGTCACGTAGTGCATAATAAAGCCCATAGGACGCACCAAGCGAATCAAGGTCGGAAAATACGTGCCCCATAATGTATACTGTGGATGCCTCACCCAGTTGTTTTTTTAAGACCTTAGTAAAACGAATAAGCTTATGGTCGGCATAAAGAAGCCCTGTAAGTATACCGAAAAAGAAACTAGACCATAGAATAAGTAGTGCACCCGCAATAGCGGTGACAAGTACGGCCACAAAACCGTAGTTGGACATAAAAATACATAGCAAAACACATATTATCAGCATTACAGATGCCATTAAATATTTATATGACCACTTTTTCATAGCCGTACTTCCTTCCATTAAATTTCCATTATTATAGGCATTACCATCGGGCTACGATGTGTAACCGAATAAAGATACTTAGAAACACCGTCACGAAGTTTAAGTTTTATAGCATTAATATCGTGAATTCTGTGCATGTAGCAATACTCTAAAATATCTTCCGCAACCTCTCTTACATCTCGGATTAGTTGTTCTGATTCCTTTACGTAAACAAAACCGCGGGTAACTATTTCGGGGCCCGAAACCACCTCACCGGTTACCTCATCCATTGTAATGGTTACAATCATAATTCCGTCATCGGACAACAGCTTGCGGTCACGCAGAACTACACCGCCAACATCTCCAACCCCAAGACCGTCAACCAACACTCTGCCCGAAGGCACAGTCTCATTAACCTTGATGCTTTTAGATGTAAGTTCAATGACATCACCTATATTGGCAATAACGGTATTGTCACGAGGCACTCCCATGGTCTGAGCAAGCAAAGCATGTTTATGAAGATGCTTTTGCTCGCCGTGAACGGGAATATAGTATTTAGGCTTAACTAGAGAAAGAAGCAATTTAAGCTCTTCTTGACAGGCGTGTCCCGAAACGTGAACATCATACATTTTTTCGTATACAACATTAGCACCACGCTTCATAAGCTCGTTTACAACCTTGCTTACAAGCTTTTCATTTCCGGGAATGGGGGTTGCCGAAATAATAATCATATCATTAGGAGCAATTTCCACATTCCTGTGGTCACTGTATGCCATTCTGTGAAGAGCCGATAAAGGCTCGCCTTGACTGCCTGTGGTAATTATAACAAGCTGTTCGGGTTGATATCTTTTTATAAGCTCAATATCTATAAGAACGTTCTCAGGAACCTTTAAATAGCCAAGTTTTGAAGCAATACTTACAACATTAAGCATGCTTCTGCCCGAAACGGCCACCTTTCTGCCACAGTTAACCGCTTCATCTATAATCTGCTGAATGCGGTGAATATTGGACGAAAAGGTTGCAATAATTATTCGGTTTTTACCTGCCTTTTTAAACAGGTTTTGAAACGATTCTCCCACAACCTTTTCAGACATTGTGTAACCGGGACGCTCGGCATTTGTGGAGTCGGCAAGCATTGCCAGTACCCCCTTTTTACCAAGCTCTCCAAAACGGGCAAGGTCAATAACCT
>JAGBUU010000019.1 GCA_017630655.1 Clostridia bacterium | reverse complement strand
CTTTGCAGTAGCCGTGTTTGTTGCAATATTCACCAAAAGCCTTGTGCTCGTTGCAACATGTTCCTGTCTTTCGGTATTCATAACTGAATTTATTTTCAGGTATCTTTTGTAGTTGACAAAATACGATAATATCGTTATAATAATTATAGGTTTTACATGACTGACGGATTTGCGGATGACCGCAAGGAAGTGTAAAACTTTTATGCCGACCGTCTGGGCAATCAGTTTTTGCTGATTGCCCTTTTTTGTTTATTTGGAGGTAAAATATGGAACATATTAACTGGAACGGTTTTAACAAAGGCGTTTGGACCAATGAGATAAATGTGCGAGACTTCATTCAGACAAACTATAGCGAATATACGGGAGATGAATCCTTCCTTGTGGGTGCAACTGACAGAACAAAGGAGTTAATGGGAAAACTTGAGGCTCTTTTCACCCTCGAGCGTCAGTTTGGCGGAGTTTTAGATATTGATACCGAAACGGTATCTTCACTTAAAAGTTATGCTCCGGGTTACCTCGATAAAGAAAAGGAGATTATAGTTGGACTTCAGACCAACCGTCCCTTAAAACGTGGGGTTAACCCATTTGGCGGTATCCGTATGGCGCGAAATGCCTGTGAGGCTTACGGTTATAAACTCTCTAACAAGGTTGAAGAGGAATTTATGTTCAGAACAACCCATAACGACGGAGTTTTCAGAGCATATACCGATGAAATGCGGCTTGCCAGAAAATCTCATATCATAACAGGCCTTCCCGATGCCTATGGCAGAGGAAGAATTATCGGCGACTATCGAAGAGTTGCCCTTTACGGCGTCGACCGTCTTATAGAAGAGAAAAAGGCCGATAAAGCAAAAATCGGTATGGGTAATATGAATTTAGAGGAGATAAAACTTTCGGAAGAAATTTTTCAACAGATAACCTTCCTTGGTTTCCTCAAAGATATGGCTCAAATGTACGGCTACGATATCAGCGGCCCCGCTAAAAATGCAAAAGAGGCAATTCAGTGGACGTATTTTGCCTATCTTGCCTCTATTAAAGAGCAAAACGGCGCGGCAAACTCGCTCGGACGTGTTTCAACCTTTTTCGATATCTATATCGAAAGAGATATTAAAAACGGGGAACTTACCGAAACTAAGGCACAGGAACTGCTTGACGATTTTGTTATGAAACTTCGTATGGCAAGACATCTTCGCACCCCCGAATATAACGAGCTTTTCGGCGGCGACCCAATGTGGATTACAGAGGCGCTCGGAGGTATGGGCGAAGACGGCAGAACCCTTGTAACAAAGACCACCTTCAGAATGCTAAACACACTTTATACCCTTGGCTCCTCACCCGAGCCCAACCTAACGGTTCTTTGGTCAAAAGATTTGCCCGAGGGCTTTAAGAAATACTGCTCAAAGGTTTCTATTGATACCGATTCAATTCAGTACGAAAACGACGACCTTATGAGAGACATCTACGGTGACGATTACGCTATTGCCTGCTGCGTTTCGGCTATGAAGGTGGGTAAACAGATGCAGTTTTTTGGTGCACGCTGTAATATTGCAAAGCTTCTGCTTTTAGCCTTAAACGGTGGTTTTGACGTAGAGAGCGGTATCAAAATCGGACCTCAGAGCGAGGTGGTAGGAAAAGGCGTTCTCGGTTATAGCGAGGTTGTAAACCGCTTTGATACCTACCTTGCTTGGCTTTCTAACCTATATGTGAACACAATGAACGTCATTCATTATATGCATGATAAATATGCTTATGAAAAGACCCAGATGGCTCTCCACGATACCGACGTTCATCGCTTTATGGCTTTCGGTATAGCGGGCCTGTCTGTAGTCGCCGATTCTTTAAGTGCTATCAAATATGCTAAGGTTACCCCTATCTTTAACGATGATGGCTATGTTGTTAACTTTGAAACGGTTGGAGATTTTCCAAAATACGGTAACGACGATGATAGGGTAGACCTTATCGCAAAAGACCTTGCCCACAAGGTTATAACCGAACTTAGAAAAACCCCCACCTATAGAAATGCGGAGCATACTTTGTCGGTTTTAACAATCACGTCTAACGTTTCATACGGCAAGCACACGGGTGCTACCCCCGACGGAAGAGAAGCCGGTGCCGCATTTGCCCCCGGTGCCAATCCGATGCATAACAGGGAAGAAAACGGTGCCCTTGCATCATTGAACTCGGTTGCAAAAATTAGCTTTGACGACTGCCGAGACGGTATTTCAAACACATTCTCTGTAACCCCCGAAGCGCTCGGTCGTACCTATAGTGAAAGAATTGATAATCTTACCGCTATTCTCGACGGCTATTTTGCTAAAAAGGCTCATCATATTAACGTTAACGTTATGAACAGAGAAACCTTGATTAAAGCCTACAAAGACCCCACCGCATATCCAAATCTCACAATTCGCGTGTCGGGATATGCCGTTAATTTCCATAAACTGTCTCGTGAGCAGCAAAAAGAGGTTATAAGCCGTACCTTCCACGAGGTAATGTAATGAAGGGATATGTAAGTTCTATTCAGTCAATGGGCACCCTCGACGGACCCGGAGTGCGCTTTGTTGTCTTTCTTCAAGGGTGCAATTTAAGGTGCGGTTGCTGTCACAATCCCGAAACCCAAAGCGTTTTTGGAGGAGACGAATATACCCCAGAGCAAATCGCCAAAAAATGTGAGAAATATAGGTCCTATTTCGGCGCAAAAGGAGGAATTACTCTTTCGGGAGGAGAACCTCTTTTACAGGCCTCATTTGCAAAAGAAGTTTTTGCCGAGTGTAAAAACAGGGGGATAAACACCTGTCTTGACACTTCAGGAAGTATTATAAATGATGAGGTCTTATCCCTTTTGGATTTTTGCGACCACGTATTGCTCGATATTAAATATCACACCGATGAACTTTATAAAAAGCATGTAGGTTGCTCTATCAACAAGCCTCTTGAGTTCTTATCTGTGCTAAATGATAAAAATATACCCACAACACTCCGTCAGGTGATAATACCGAGCCTTAACGACAACGCCGATAGCATGTGCTTTCTAAAAAAACTTAGAGAAAATAATTCTTGCGTTGTCAAAACCGAACTCTTGCCCTTTAAAAAAATTTGCTTGAGCAAATATGACGCTTTAGGTCTTGAGTTTCCGTTTAAAGACTTCGACACCCCCTCGAGCGAACTTATAAAGCAACTTGAAAAAGACTGTTTTTAAAACAGTCTTTTTGCTTTTAACTCGTTGACAATGTAATGCGAGATATTATATAATTAAAATATAGAAATATGTATGCGAGGTGCTATATGGTTAAACTTTCTCCCTCTGTTTTAACTGCCGATTTTTTAACGCTTAGTGATATTTTGCCAAAGTTTGAAAAATCGGGCGTAGATATGCTTCATCTTGATGTTATGGACGGAATTTTTGTTCCTAATATTTCTTTTGGGATACCCGTTATAAATTCTATTAAGAAACACACCAGTCTACCTCTTGACGTTCATCTTATGATAGATAAACCACATCGGTATATTAAAGAGTTTGCCGAGGTTGCTGATTGGCTTGGTTTTCACTACGAGGCAGGCTCTGATGTGGGTGAAACCCTTAAAGAAATTAGAAAATACGGCTGTAAATCTTGCCTCACAATTAAGCCTAATACAGAGGCAGAAGAGATTTTTGATTTTCTCCCACTTTGTGATATGGTGCTTGTAATGTCGGTAGATCCTGGTTTTGGCGGACAAAAGTTTATGCCGAGTTCGCTTGATAAGGTAAGGAAAATTGCAAAAGAAGCAAAACGCCAAGGTATATCTTTAGAAATAGAAATTGATGGCGGTATAAATGCCGAGACTGCACCCTTAGCGGTAGAAGCAGGGGTTACAGTGCTTGTGGCAGGTAACTATATTTTTTCAGCAGAAAATATAGAAGAAACCGTAAAATCTGTCAAGTCGCTTTAAAACTTTGCTAAAATTTCAATTGCATCATCTTTTATTATACAATGCCCGTGTTCTAAAGTGCTTGCCACTTCAATTTTGGAAATATATACGCAATCGGCAAATTCAATGATGGCGGGAAGACTCTTTTTTGATACGACAATCATTCGGTATTTATCAGATAGTCTATAAAGACGGCTGTCACTATTTTCGCATTTGGATGCTAAGATAACCTTTGATGCCGTTATTGCCCCTTCCAAGCTTGAAAATTCCAATACCAATAGCGCACTGTCGGGCAAAGAAGATGTATATCTGCTTTTAGTAAAATATATATCATATCCGCCCGAAAGATTTTTTGCAACCTCTATCCATACGTTACCATAGTCGTAAATGAAGCTGTTATCGCAAACGGCTTTTTTAAAAAGCAATCTAAGGGCAAGGTTTGTTTTTGGGTCGTTTTTGTCAATAGCATCGGCATTGCCGAATATCTTTTCGGTCTCGTCTTTTGTGAGAGAAATACGAAGGCGATTGTTCTTCAGTTTTAGATATGTCATAGTACTCTCCAAGTATAAATTTGCCAAATGGTCAAATACTCATCTTAAAAGAGGTGAGTGTTGGTGTCGAAAGAAAATGTAAAATTGTTTTTAAAATCTGCTGCACTTACAGCAATAGCATTGCTTTTAATTGCGCTGGGCTTTATTGCGGCGGGTTATTTTTTCGGTGTATAAAAGGGTGATAAATATGAGTTATAAGGAACTGAAAAGCGGCACTGATATTAGAGGCGTTGCTAGTGACCTTGGGGGGAAACAGGTTAATTTAACAGATGCCGCAGTATATGATATAACCTCTGCATTTGCCACCTTTGTTTCCTTAAAATATGGCAAGAGCACAGAGGAACTTACTATTGCTGTGGGACATGATTCCAGAATATCTGCGTATAGAATATCTCTTCAAGTGATTTCTGCCCTAAAAAACCTTGGTTGCACGGTATTAAACTGCAATCTGGCATCTACCCCAGCTATGTTTATGACTACCGTTGACCTTAATACTGACGGTGCGGTGCAAATTACCGCGAGTCATCATCCCTTTGACAGAAATGGTCTTAAGTTTTTCACTAAACAGGGCGGTTTAGAGAGTAGGGAACTTGGTGAGGTGATTGAAATTGCCGACAAGGGCGGTTTCACTCAAAAAGAAAAAGGAACAGTATCTAATGTAGATTATATGTCTACATATTCAGCAGGGCTTCGCAAAATGATATGCGAGTCTATCGGAAAAAGTGAGACGGAGAAGCCGTTGTCAGGATATCATATTGTAGTTGATGCAGGCAATGGTGTTGGCGGTTTTTATGCCCGCGATGTGCTTGCCCCTCTTGGGGCAGATATAACCGGTAGTCGATACCTTGAGCCCGACGGAATGTTTCCAAACCATATTCCTAACCCCGAAGATAAAACTGCAATGCAAAGCATTACAGATGCTGTGATAGAGAGCAAGGCTGATTTTGGCATTATATTTGATACCGACGTTGACAGAGCAGGCTGTGTTGACTCTACAGGTAAAGAAATTAACCGAAATCGTCTTATAGCGTTGGCATCAATTATTGCCGCAGACGGTAAAAAGAACTGCACCATTGTAACCGATTCGGTAACCTCAGACGGTATTAAAGAATTTATTGAAAAGGACCTATCTTGTCAACATTACCGATATCGCCGTGGATACAAGAATGTTATCAATAAGGCAATAGAATTATGCAACCAAGGAATTGACTGTCCCTTAGCTATCGAAACCTCGGGTCACGCAGCCCTTAGAGAAAATTATTTCTTGGACGACGGTGCATATCTTATTACAAAAATCATAATTGAACTTGGCCGCGGCAGAGATCTTAACAAAACACTAAAAACCCTTAAAATGCCTAAAGAGGAAAGGGAGTGCCGCCTTAATATAACCGAGGCTAATTTCAAAACCTACGGCCTTAAGGTAATAGATGAGCTTGAAGCCTTCGTGCTGAAGGATGCAGATATCTATACGGTTGCAGATGACAACAGAGAGGGAATAAGGGTGTCTACACCATACGGCTGGTTTTTGCTAAGACTAAGTGTTCATGACCCTGCAATGCCGCTTAACCTCGAAAGTAATGAGGTGGGCGGTGTAGAAAAAATGGTTGCACTTATAAAACCCTTCTTTGAAAGGTATTCGGGGCTTGATATTTCGGCATTAAGATAGTTTTAAAGTGAGATGCAAAGCATCTCACTTTTTTATTTTTCGTCACAGCAAGTATCGTTGCGTCCATTTCTTGTGGGGAAGAAATCTTCTGTGGGGAACTGAATTCTTCTAAACACATCGCAGGGCTGGTCTGTGTTGCAGTCGCACTGCTTTTCGGGAATACAGTAATCGTATACGGGGACAAGCACCTGTACGTTTCTTACAAGCTGAACAATAGTGAAAATACCTATGGTCACAAATACCGCAGGGTTACCGTCAATAACAACGGGTCCGCCAAGGTAGTCTAGCACGCAGGCGGGAATGATGCCAACGTTATCATATCCGCATTTTTCCTGGCCAAGACGTGACGATAGGGGTATGGGGCTTGCAGTCTGAACAACACATTTTGGCAAGGATGCCGAGCGAGCATCGCAAATATTAATGCAATCGTCACTGTTCATATCACTTGTGAAGGTTTTAACATTGCCTTCACCACCGTAAAGAACAACTTTTTTGCTAAAGAGTGCAATACCCTTAACTTCTGTGGGACAACTGTGGGGAGCAGTGTATACGTCTACGCCGATAAGGAAGAAAAAGGTTATATCGCAGGAATAAAAACCGCGGCTTAAATTAACAGGCTCCACATCGACTAAAGAATAAACTATCTCTGCTGATTTGATTTTTACGCTACAAGCGTTATCTACTACCGACTGACCTTCTGCAGAGAAATAAACCCTTAATTCCTCAAGACAGTCACGGTCACAACAGGAATCAAAAACTCTGCCTGCATCTATACATACGGCT
>JAGBUU010000018.1 GCA_017630655.1 Clostridia bacterium | reverse complement strand
TGATTAGAGGTATATCTTGTTCTACCCTTTTCTAAAGAGCGAATAGCTTCACTTCTGATGTGCCAAGGAGTCGGAAAATCAGGCTCACCGACACCAAGAGAAATGACATCCTTCATTTGCTCTGCTATATCAAAGAATTTTCTAATACCTGAAGGTTTTATGTCTGTGACTCTTTGGTTTAACACCTTGCCATAATCTATCACAGCGATATGCTCCCCCTGTCATCATAATTACCGTCACAAAGAACAACGTCGAGCTCTTTGTATCTGCGAAGTATAAAGTGAGTTGCGGTAGAGTTTACGCCCTCAATTGTTGAAAGCTCTTTTGCCACAAACATTGCAACCTGTTGAAAACTTTTACCCCTTACGGTTACGCAAAGGTCAAACCCACCTGACATAAGATAAACTGATTCAACCTCACTATACATCATTATCCTCTTAGCTATTTCCTCAAAACCACAATTTGCCTGAGGAGATACCTTTAACTCTATGATTGCAGAAACTGCACTTGTATCTAGTTTTTCCCAGTCAATTACTGCTTTATAACCGCGAACAAGGCCACATTTTTCCATTTCTGCTATTTCGCTTTTTAATGTTTCCTCTTCTACTCCAAGCATAGTAGACATCTCAAAAGTGCTATACCTTGCATTTTTTGAAAGTAATTTTAACAGTTTTATATTCATAATTATACCTCCATTTGTATAATAATATCATTTATTTACGCAATATACAAGAAGATATTTACTTTTTTTATTTGTTGTGATAGAATATAAAAACTAAAAAAACAGAGGTGTTGTTATGCGCGCAGTAATTACAGTTGTTGGAAAAGATACTGTTGGAATTCTTGCAAAGGTATCACAAAAGTGTGCTGAGTCCAACGTTAATATTAACGAAGTAACCCAGTCTGTTCTTGAAGATATTTTTTGTATGATTATGGTTGCGGACATATCCAAAATAAATAAAGACTTTGGTGCTTTTTCTGAAGAAATGAAGAAAATGGGTTGTGATTTAGGTATGTCGGTTCACGTTATGCATGAAACCATTTTCAACTCAATGCATAGAATTTAAGGTGATAAAATGATTAACACACACGAAATACTTGAAACCATAACGATGATTCAAGATGAGAATCTTGATATAAGAACCGTTACCATGGGTATCTCGCTTCTTGACTGTATGGATGCAGATATAGATAAGGCTTGCGACAAGGTTTATAACAAGATAGTTTCTACCGCCAAAAATCTTGTTCCTGTTTGTTGTGAGATTGAAACCGAACTAGGAATTCCAATTATTAATAAACGTATTTCGGTTACGCCTATCGGCATTATTGCATCGGCCTGTAAGGAGCAAAACCCTGTTAAATTTGCCCTTGCACTTGAAAAGGCCGCCAAACAGGTTGGCGTTAACTTTATTGGTGGATATTCTGCCCTTGTCCAAAAGGGCTTTGCTGGTGCAGATATGGAGCTTATTAAAAGCATACCCGAAGCCCTTGCAGTAACCGAACATGTTTGTGCCTCGGTAAATGTGGGCTCTACAAAGGCCGGCATTAACATGGACGCTGTGGCACTAATGGGCAAAATTGTTAAAGAATGTGCCGAGAGAACCGCAGACAGACAATGTATTGGTGCTGCAAAGCTTGTTGTTTTTTGCAACGCGCCTGAAGATAATCCGTTTATGGCTGGTGCTTTTCACGGTGTAGGTGAACCCGACGTTGTAATTAATGTTGGTGTTTCAGGCCCCGGTGTTGTTCGTGCGGCTCTTGCTAAAAACAGTGAGGGACTTGACCTTACCGGTGTTGCAGAGCTTATTAAACGTACTGCATTTAAAATTACCAGAATGGGACAGCTTGTGGCACAGGAGGCGTCAAAGCGTCTTGGCTACCCCTTTGGTATAGTTGATTTATCCCTTGCACCTACCCCCGCGATTGGAGACTCAGTTGCATATATACTTGAAGAAATTGGTCTTGAGTGCTGTGGCTCTTGCGGTACAACAGCCACACTTGCTATGCTTAACGATGCGGTTAAAAAGGGTGGCGTAATGGCATCCTCCCGCGTTGGTGGACTTTCTGGTGCCTTTATTCCCGTAACAGAGGATGCGGGTATGATTCATGCAGCAACCATCGGTGCTCTTACAATTGAAAAGCTTGAGGCAATGACTGCGGTATGCTCGGTTGGTCTTGATATGATTAATATACCCGGCGATACCAGTGCCGATGTTATTTCAGCACTTATAGCAGACGAAGCAGCCATTGGTATGGTAAATTCAAAGACAACTGCTGTTAGAGTAATTCCCGCTATTGGCAAAAATGTTGGTGACGAACTGAACTTTGGCGGACTCTTAGGCAACGGCCCCGTTATGAAAATATCCACTTACTCCCCTGCTAAATTTATTAACAGAGGCGGACAGATACCTGCACCTATGCAGAGCCTTAAAAACTAGTCCTAACCCCCGAATTTTCGGGGGTATTTAATTTAGTTAACAACAAGTTAACAAAAATTAGTTAAAGTATGTTATTATTGGTAATAATAGTATAATAGAATAAACTTTAGGAGTATTTATGCTTAAACTAACAAATATTGTAAAGGAATATGTAACCGGAGACAGTAAGGTTTCGGCACTTAAAGGTGTAAGCGTTGAGTTTCGGAAAAATGAATTTGTATCTATTCTAGGTCACTCGGGTTGCGGCAAGACCACCCTTTTAAACATAATAGGCGGTCTTGATAAATATACAGACGGCGACCTTCACATTAACGGTGTTTCGACAAAACAGTATCGCGACTCCGATTGGGACACTTATAGAAATCATTCGGTAGGCTTTGTTTTTCAGTCATATAATCTTATCCCCCACCAAAGCGTGCTTTCTAACGTTGAGCTTGCACTAACACTTTCGGGCGTATCTAAAACAGAGAGAAGGGCAAGGGCAAAGTCCGCCTTAGCAAAGGTTGGTCTTTCTGACCAAATACACAAAAAGCCTAACCAAATGTCAGGTGGACAAATGCAAAGGGTTGCTATTGCGAGAGCACTTGTTAACAATCCCGATATTCTTCTTGCAGATGAGCCTACAGGTGCGCTTGATACTGAGACCAGCCGTCAGATTATGGAACTTTTAAAGGAGATTGCAGAGGACCGTCTTGTTATAATGGTTACTCACAACCCTGAAATTGCCGAGGAATATTCAACAAGAATTATAAAACTGATTGACGGTGAGATAGTTGGCGACACAAACCCCTACAAATGTGAAGTTTTAGAAGAAAAGGACAATAAGAAAAAAGCCAAGAAGAAATCTATGTCCTTCTTCACTGCACTTTCCCTATCTCTTAATAACCTCCTGACCAAAAAAGCACGAACCATTCTCACATCCTTTGCCGGCAGTATAGGTATTATTGGCATTGCACTTATTCTTGCACTTTCTAATGGTATTCAGATTTATATTGACCGAATTCAAGAGGAAACCCTTGCATCCTACCCTCTAACCATAAATGCCAAAAGCGAGGATATGACCGAAACTATATTGGCACTTATGTCTACGAATTCAGAAAAGAGTGAGCATGAGCTTAACGCTGTTTATTCAAGCCCGGTATTGAACGAGCTAATTAACAGCATGACAAACCCCAAATATACAGAAAATAACCTGAAAGCCTTTAAAGAATTTCTTGATAACGACCCGGAAATTAAGGACCTTGTCACCGAGCTTGATTATTCCTACGACATTCCTTTTAATGTTTTCTACAAAGATGATAAAGGTAAAATTATAAAATCGGATGCTATGTCTCTTATGCAAGAGGCTATCGGTATGGATATGGGTACCATGGGAAGTATGTCATCTATGATGCCATCTGGCAATCCTATGGAAGTTTATGAAGAATTAATTTGCTCAAGCGACGGTTCTCTTGTTAGCGAACTTCTAACCGAACAATATGATGTTATTTATGGTTCTTGGCCAAAGAATTATAAAGAGGTTGTGCTTGTAGTTAACCAAAACAACGAGATAAGTGACTTTGCAATGCTGGCTCTCGGCCTTACCACCCCTGAGGAAGCTAAAGAATCCTGGCAAAGCCTTGGTGAAGGTGAAAAGCTTGATACCGAAGTTAAAAGCTGGAGCTATAAAGAAATATGCGACATGAGCTTCAGGGTTGTACCCGCTTCAAGCTTCTATTCAATCAACCCGTCCGGTAAGGGTTATATTGATATAAGCGAAACCGAATCGGGCCTTACCTTTATGTATGATAATGGAATTGAGATTAAGGTAAGTGGTATTATCCGTCCCAACCCCGATGCCAGCGGAGCCATGCTTACAGGAACCATCGGCTACACAAAAGCCCTTACCGACAAGATTATTGAAACAACCAATGATAGCATTATTGTTAAGGCTCAGTTAGATAACCCTAAAACCGATATTTTATCTGCATTACCCTTTAAAACTGATGATTATAAAGAGCCTGACAGTGCCAAGAAGGCTAAAGATTTTAAAACCTATGTACAGGGACTTAAAACTGCAGAAAAAGCCACACTATACAAGGATATTGCTTCCATGCCTAACGAAGAGCTTATAAAGTCCGAAGTTGATAAACAAATGAGT
>JAGBUU010000017.1 GCA_017630655.1 Clostridia bacterium | reverse complement strand
TCCAAAGGAGAAGTCATGAATACGCATCATACCGATTATAAGAAGCAGTCCCGAATAAATCATTGCAATTGTGGTAAGAATTCCCAGGAAGCTTCCCTCTGTGGGGAGAAGGAAGTTTGTAAGAATAATGTAGATTATACGTTCGCCAATCATTGGCATTAGGCTGTAACAGGTAACAATAAAGATTTCCTTCATCTTACCCTTACCGCCCATAAGGGTTGTAACAAGCCAGTTTGCTATTACCCAAAGTGCTACAAGTCCCGCACTTTGTACAAACACCCAAAGGGAGTTGAACGTGCCGGGGTCATACTGGGTGAAGAGGAAGCCGCCCCAAAGCACCTTTAAAACTGCCGTTACATAGAAGAGAAGAAGAATTACAATAGAAACCTTTACAGAGCCTCTGTTCTTATCCTTCATTTCTTCAAAGGCTAGACCGGGGTGAATGAGCGTGCTGAAGGCAAGCTTTGTTTCGCTCTTCTTTGGCACCTCGTCCTCGTCCTTTTTCTTCTTTTTATTCTTTATAATTATAAGGACGATTACTGCGGCAACAATAAGAATTACCACACCGAAAATAAGAGCAAAGTTTTTGGATATAAGCTCCTGACGCTGATACTCAAATGCTAAAGCGTAGGTTTCGCGGTCATAACCCTCAAGGGCAACCTCCATTGCCTTGTCATAATTTTTTTCAGCAAGATATGCACGAGCAAGACCGGTGTAGGCAATCTGAAGGTTTTTATCAAGCTTGATAGCCTCTTCCCAACCCTCGCGAGACTCAACATAGTCGCCGTCGATGGTCATACGGGTGAGGTTAATTATCATGTTGCCGTAGTCGTTTCTGCGGAAAATGGTAAGGTTGTTGTTTGTTTTGTCGGCAACAAGAAGTTCGCTTACAAGTACGTTGCCGTCACTATCCTTAGACTCTTTTATGGTAAGAGCTGTTGCTGTACGGAAGGAGCCCTTTTGGCTACCGCTTTGCATACCGCCGCCGAATGCAGAAAGAAGTCTGCACTGAGCATCGTAGACATATATTCTTCCGTAGGTGGCGTCAAGAGCATACATAAAGCCCTTTTCGTCTACGTCTATACCAATAATTCTTTGGTAAAGGGCAAAGCCGTGTCCACCAAGATATGTACGGTTTACGGCATCATCTATAAATCTTATAGCATCAGACTTAAGAATGTTGCTGCCGCCGCCGGGGTTAAGCTTTCTGAGCTGTCCGTTAGCCGCAGAGTCGGTGGTGGTGTAGATAAAGTCCTTGTCGTCTATAACGATGTCCGAGAAGGTATAGGGCAAGGAGCGTGTTTGGTTTGCCATTTTTTCGTTGTTGGGGAACATACGGTTAATTGCCGACTGAATGGCACCGAGTATTCCGTTAACAACGGTATTTGCACCGTAAAAGCCGATAAATTCTTTAGAGGTTCCGCTCTCAGCAGGTGCAAAGAGCAGTGCGCCGTAGTAGGAGCCTTCTGAAAGGATATATACATATCCTCTGGAGTCGGCTACCACCTTAACGGGACGGTAGTCAAATTCTTCGGGAATAAGGGGAGAATCGGGCAGTGTGTATTCATCTATATAGTTACCGTCATTATCACACTTAATAACTCGTGCATTTTCGGTATCACTGATAAAAATACTGCCGTCGGTGTGAACATAAACGTTGTTTGCACCCACAAATTCGAGTTCTTCGCCCGAAGCCTTTTTAACTACAGCTATTTCCTTCTTATATTTATAGGAAGCATCTAAAACAATTATCTTTGCAGGGGCATCGGGTGAGCCCTTATCTAAAAGATAAACGTTTTCGTGCTTGTCTGTGCAGACATCTGCAAGTTCGGTAAACGCCTCTACACCAATGTCCTTGTTGGTTAAAACGCCTTGAACGTCATACATGGGACGGTTGTAAACAAGCTTTCGGCCTGCTCCGGTTATATCCTCCCAGTAGGTGTAGTTTTCATACGGCACGTATTGCGATGTTTCTGCAAAAGCAGTAAGCATTGTTCCTGCGACAACGAGGACAGCAAGTAAAACTGCCGCTAAGCGTCGAAGTACTTTTTTAGTCATACATTACATCTCCTTGCCGTATTTATTCTTTAATGCCCGCACTGGTCATAGCCTGCATTACATTGCTTTGCGAAATCATATAGACTATGATAGGCGGTATCATCATAATTACCGTCATTGCCATTGAAGAACCTGCTCTGGCGGTACCGCCCGCAGCAATTTGCGGTGTTACCATTGGCAGAGTTTTAAGCTGCTCGGTAAAGATTGTGGTTCCGGGAGCCAAGCTCCAGATACCTCTAAAGCCGAAGAGCATAAGGGTAAGCCACATGGGCTTAACGGTGGGCATTACTATGTTCCAGAAAACTCTTGTGTATCCTGCACCGTCGATTTTAGCCGCCTCTAAGAGTGCATCGGGCAGCGCGTCCTCCATATACTGCTTCATAAGGAATACGCCCATGGTGTCGGCGAGAGAGGGAAGCAGATATACCCAATATGTATCGATAATATTTAACTTGGCGTATATTAAATATGAAGGAATTGAAAGTGTGTAAGCGTTGAACATAAGTGCCATCTGAATAGTCCAGAAAATGGCCTTTCTTCCCTTAAATTTACCCTTAGCGAGAACAAATGCCGCCATAGAGGATATTATTATATATAGGAAAGTAGTTATTATACTTATGAGCAAGCTGTTTGCTATATAGCGGGAAAGAGGTACCTGCAAATTAGAAAGCAGGTCGGGCAGCGCTAAATAGTTTGAAATGGTTGGTCTTTGTACAAAGAAGCGAGGCGGGAAGATTAAAAGCTCGTCGATAGGCTTAAATGAGGTTACCACCGAATATATAAGGGGCAGCACCGAGAAAAGTCCGCCTGCAACAAGGAAGGTACAGTAGAAGAAGTTACCTATCTTTGAACGGGTAAAGCGACGTGCGAAGGTGCTTTTCTTTTTGAACATTGCAAATTGTGGTTTTCTAAATTTCATCTTCACACCTACTTTCCTATCAGCGAGAGTACCTTACCAATGAGCATACGCGTTCCTGCCATCATAATAAACAGGATAACAGCGATAGCCGAGGCATAGCCGTACTCAAAACGAACTGTAGCCATATCTGCCATGTGAGATACGATAGTATCTACCGCATACTGTGTTGAGGGGAAGCCCGCAAGTTCAATAGCGATAGAGCTTACAGAGAAGCTGGACTGAATCTGCATTACCGCAGAGAATAAAAGCATGTTCTTCATCTGTGGTAGGGTGATAAAACGAAGTTCCTGCCAACGGCTTCTGATACCGTCAATAGCGCCTGCCTCGTAAAGCTCATCGCCGATATTCTGAAGACCGGAAATGTTAGAGAGGAAGGATACACCCATACTCTGCCAAAGCTGAACAATAATGATAATCGGCATTAGGTATTGGGGTGTTTTAAGCCAGGTTATCGGGTCGGTAATAAGGCCAACCGATAAAAGCATACTGTTAAGATATCCGTAAGCATCACCCGAGAAGAGAACCTGCCAGATGAACAGACCGCCGCCGACAAGGGAGGGGGTGTAGAACATGAAGGAAAGCACGGTTCTTACAGCGGGTGAAAATTCGTTTACGAACCAAGCAAGAACAAAGGCTAAAAGGAAACCTATAGGTCCTGCAATTATTGCGAAAACAAGTGTGTTTTTAACAACTATTCCGAAAACGTCGTCGAAAACGAACATTCTTTCATAGTTTCCGATACCCACAAACTTAGGGTTAGAAAGCAGGTCGTAAGAAGTAAAGGAAAGACCTATGGAAGAAAATATAGGAATGATTGTGAAAAGGCAGAAGAAAATCATAAAGGGAGCGAGCATTCCTACAAGCGGCAACTGCTCTAAAAAGGCGTCTCTTCTGCGAAGCTTTGACTTTGTTTGTACCTTTGACATTTTCTTCCCCTCCTTTAGCTATATTCTTCGATTTTGCGCTTAATTTCGTTGTCTGCAATTAAGGACCATTTGTTAATGGCGTCCTTTGCATTGATGCCGTCGTTGATAACCGACCAGAACGCCTGGTCAACGGCACGGGTTGTGTAGTAGGAGCCCGGTACTTCGGGAACCTCCTGTACATAATTCCATTGCTCGTTTAATGCTTCAAGGTCTTCGGGGTCCCAACCTAAGTTGTTAAAGGCCTCGCTGTTGGAGGTTGTTACACGACCAAGCAGACCAAGAATGGATTCTACGTTGTTTGAATATCTTGTCTGAATTTCTGCAGAGGTCCACCACTTAAGGAATTCCCAAGCCTTTTCCGGACGAGGAGAAGCCTTAACGATACCTGCGCCAGAGCCCGAGCCTGCGGTTATGCGGTTAACTTTTCCTGTTTCGGGGTCAACCGTACCGGGAACGTTGGCAATTGCCCAACGGCCGTCAATTTCAGGTGCAGCAGAGTAAAGGGTGAAGTATGTAGAATATCCTGAGATACCAAGCGGCATAGAGCCGTTACGCAGACGGTTGTAGAAATCCGCCTGTTTCTGATAACCGTAGTCGGTGTACATTTCGGTCCATTCTTCAAAGACCTGAATTGCTCTTACGGTGTTAATATTTGTTGCGTTGCCTTCCTTATTATATAAGGTAAGGTTGTTTTGCATTAACATTGTGGGGTAAAGGTGTAGGATACCAATACCTGCGTCAACGGTGGTTGCCGTTGTAATTTGTGTGTAGGGAACATAAACGTCCATGTTATAACGCTGGATAATTGTTGCACAGTAAAGGAACTCTTCCCAAGTCTCTGGAACGGTGAGTCCTAAGTCCTCAAACACGTCGGTACGGTAGAACATACAAAGGAAGCCCTGTGTATCCGGGATAGCATAAAGTGCACCGTTGTACCAATAAGGAATATCTGCACCCTCATGGAAACGGCCGAGCACCTCTTTGTAGTCATCAAACTGGGTAAGGTCTAAAAGTGCACCACGCATACCAAAGTTAACCGGTGCGGTACGTGAGAGGTGAAGCTGAATGTCGGGGAAGTTGTTTGCAAGAAGACCGTTAATAAGCGAACAGGAAACTATCTGCAGATTAACATTTATTCCCTTTTCCTTAACAAAGTCATCCTGAATTAAAGCGTTTAGCGCCATTGTCTGGTCACGGCCCCAGTTAACCCAAAGCTTTAGCGCGTCTTCACCGCTTTCTTCATCGTAAAGGGTGTAGTCGTTTACGAAGGAAGAGTAGAGACGAACAGCCTCAAACGCAAAATCCTGGAAGAAGTTGCTGTTTTTGTACTTGGGTTTTGCTCCCGCAGGGGTAAGTCGCATTTCGTCAATAGTAACGGGGAGCTTCTTCATTTCACTAAGCCATGAAGAAAGTGTTGTATAGTTTGTGTAGTAGTCTCTTACATATATATGTGCAATAAAGGGAGCGTCGAGCATCTGGTTGATAACACGGTCCATGTTGTTCATTGCCGCAATATACTGAGAACCTCTGGCGCCTGTGCTTTCCTGAACATCTTTTACAAGACTTTTAAGTGCCGCAGAGCAGTTCTCTAAGGTCTCGGTAAAGGTAGGAATCTGACGGAAAAGGTCATAAGAACGGTTCATGTCGGGGCTTTCAGATGTAATCATAACTATCTGAAGATACATATCACCAACAGTTTCAACAATATCGAAAAGTCGGTCATATGCGTCTGCCAACTCGTGAAGCGTTGTTTCAAGGGACATGGTGTGTGTGCCCTCTTCAAGCCATATGTAATAGGGGGTAACGTTTTTGCCGTCCTTTTCACCGAAGGTGTAGGTTTTCCACTGTGTGTCATAGGAGAAGTTAAGCGATTTTGCTTCGGTAAAAGGAGTTTTGCCGTCAATCTTAAGCCAACGCCAGCTGTCTCCGTTTACAACATCGCTCTGCTTATATCTTGCAGAGAACTGGTAGTAGCCGGCCTCTTCTACGGTGAATTCCCATTCAATTTTTTGGCCTACATTCTGCCAGGAAACACCGCCTATATTATTAATAAGGGTAAGATAGGGGTCAACGGGCACCATATCGTTGTTTCCGTTTGTCGATTTGGGTATAAGGGAGTTGTCATTTTTAATTGTAGCGTCTTCGCCCTGAATAACAATTTCCTTAATATCGGTATTGGCAGTAAGCTTGCTCTCATCAAAATACTCTTCATAGGAAACCGTCTTCTCGGGTGCTGTAAAACCAATCTTAGAGATTACAACAGCATGGCCCAGACCTACAAGTGTAACCTTGTGGGTGCCTGCGGTAAGATAGAAAAGATAGGGCTCAACAACAACGCCGGTGTCGTCCTTTGCAAGACGCTCTACAAGCTCGCCCGTAAGCATCTGCTCGGGGGCAATCTGGTTGCCGTTGGCATCTTCACGCCACTTTTTGCCGTCTGTGGTAGGAACGTTTATCCAGTCACGGGTAAACTCGATAGACTCTGCTCCTTCAAACGCATAGGTCTTTTCGTCATCAAAAAGAACGCCTACCTTGATATTAACACCAACCTCGGGCGGTAAAAACTCAAAATAAAGGTTGTAGAAGGCGTCGCTTGGAACGTTTACGGTATATGTAACCGAGCCGTAACCGCCCTGCCAATCTAAAACATTTCTGGTTTCGTCCTTGCCGTCCACCTTTACAGCATAGTCGGTCTTAGCGGTGGCGCTGCCGTCCTTTTTATCGGCGGCGGTGAAAACACCATTAGAGCCGTCCACATAGACTGCGTCTTCTTCGGTGGCCTCTTTTGCCGACGGGTATTTAGCCAGATAGGACTTATACGGGATAAGACCGCTATCATCTTTAAGGCTGATGGCCGGTTTGTCTGTTTCTACGGCTCCGGTGGTGTCAACTGCCTCTTCGGCAAAAACACCAAACGGAAGCATAGTCATGGCTACGGCAACAACCGCCAGCAAGGCAATAAGTTTCGTGATTTTCTTGCTCATTGATTTATCTCCCTTACTTTATTAACTGACATTTATGAACCGCTCTTTTGTGCCCCAAAAGAAACAAAAGCCCATAATATGACATTTTGTTTATATATTATATACTATTTAGCGCGCTAAATAAATGCACAATTCTGCTTTAAATACGGACAATTCTGCTAAGTTTTATCCTTTGTTTAATCGTCTTTTTCTTGCACAAACAGTCAAAATATCCCAACTATTTGACGCTCTTATGGTCAATATGTTGTATTATTAGAATTTTTTGTTCACAATACCTATGCTTTTCTGTGTGCGTTTTAAACTCTAAAATCCTTATTTTTTGGTGTTTTTCCCTTTTGTCCCAAGGCGTCAGAAAGCGAAAACTTGAATATTTGTTTTCTTTGCTGTATAATGAGTTAGTAAACACATTTTCTTAGCAGAGGTTTGAATTATGGATATTATCATAGTTGGTGCCGGAAAAATCGGGTCAAATCTAACAAAGTTTTTAGCCCTTGAAAACCACAATATTACGGTTATAGACTTAAGCCGTAAGGTTATTGAAAGCCTGGTTAATGATTGTGATGTCATTGGCTATGTTGGCAACGGCGCCGCCTTTAAAACCCAAGAAGAAACAGGGGTTAAAAATTGCGACTGTTTTATTGCCGTTACGGGCAACGACGAGCTCAACATTATGAGCTGTATGTTGGCTGCAAAGATTGGTGCAAAAAAGACTGTTGCAAGGGTTAGAAGTGCCGAATACTCCGACCAGCTTTTATTTATGCAAAACAAGCTCGGCGTAGACCTGCTTATTAACCCCGAATTTGAAACAGCTCTGGAAATTGCAAGAATTATCGACTTCCCTTCGGCCACAAAGATTGAAACCTTTGCAAAGGGAAGAATTGACCTTGCCGAAATAGTTGTTGGCGAGGACTCACCTCTTGTAGACCTTTCGCTTAAGGATTTAAGGCAAAAATTGAATCTTCAAATTCTTGTTTGTGCGGTTAAACGCGGTGATGCGGTTATTATCCCCACCGGTAGTTTTGTTATAAAGGCGGGAGACAGACTTCATTTTACAGCCGCCAGAAACGTTCTTCCCTCGGCCTTTAAGACACTCGGCCTTCAAAAGAAAAAGGTTAAATCCGTTCTTCTTATTGGTGGCAGCCGCACCTCTTTTTACCTT
The DNA here is from genome assembly GCA_017630655.1 of Clostridia bacterium. GTDB lineage: Bacteria > Bacillota > Clostridia > Oscillospirales > Acutalibacteraceae > SFWF01. The sequence goes on along the minus strand of JAGBUU010000017.1, from coordinate 7,890 downwards.
GCAAAAGCACTGCTTAAAGCGGGTAAGTTTGTTAAACTCATTGAGGTGGATGAAAACAAAGCCATGAGCCTTGAAGAACAGCTTGACGGTGCTTCGGTAATTTGTGGCGACGGCACCGATACCGCTCTTCTAACCGAAGAGGGCCTTGCCGATTTTGATGCGGCGGTCGCCCTTACCAACATCGATGAGGAAAACATTATTCTTTCGATGTATGCAGCAAAGCAGGGTGATTTAAAAACGGTTTGCAAAATTAACCGCGACCCCCTTGCAAAAATGACCTCCGAAATACTGCGTGATTGCTCGGTTGTTTGCCCTAAAATAAACACCGCTTCTATTATTTTAAGGTATGTAAGGGCTATTGATAACGCCGACGGCGACAGCATTAAAACCCTTTATAAAATCCTTGACGGAAACGCCGAGGCTGCCGAATTTATTGCTCAGAACGACTCTGAAATCGTTGGCAAACCGCTTCGCGACTTCCACCTTAAAGAAAACAATATTATAGCCTGTGTAAGTTCAGGCAAAAAGGTTATAATCCCCGACGGTAATACCGTTATAAACCCCGGCGACAGCGTTATTGTAATTTCAAATACGGCACACTCTTCCCTGGATGAAATTATAAAAAATTAACAAAGGAGATGCGGCAAGGTTGCCGTAAGATTTATGCGACTAAAATCGGTTTTGTTTGTGCTTGGCAAAATTCTTTTTGCCACCACCATTATTCTGCTACTGCCTGCAATTTGTGCACTAATATACAAAGAATCGCCTATCCCCTTTTTAGTGCCCGCCGCAATATCTTTGGGCTTTGGCTTTCTTTTAACCCTAAACCCCAAAAAAGAGGACCGCTCGCTCTTTGCAAAAGACGGTTTTATTTGCGTTGGCTTTGCCTGGATTTTGGTGTCACTTATAGGTTCCGTTCCCTTTCTTTTTGAGCCTTTGGGTCTTTCTCTGGGCGACGCATTTTTTGAATCTGTTTCGGGCTTTACAACAACAGGCTCCAGCATTTTTTCAAATGTAGAAGCCCTGCCAAAAAGCATACTTTTTTGGCGTAGTTTAACCCAATGGTTTGGCGGTATGGGCGTGCTTGTTTTCCTCTTGGCGTTAATGCCAAAATCCGAAAATAAGCAATCCCGTTATATGCACCTTATGCGTGCCGAGGTGCCCGGTCCCTCGGTTGATAAAATTGTGCCAAAGCTTGCCGATACGGCGCGTGTTATGTATGGGCTCTACATTGCCCTTACCCTTGCCGAAACGGTTTTTCTTCTTTTAGGTGAAATGAATCTTTTTGAGGCTATAAATCACTCGCTTGCAACGGCAAGCACGGGCGGTTTTGGCGTTAAAAACGATTCGCTTGCCTCCTATTCGGCATACAGCCAATATGTTGTTACAATATTTATGCTTATTTTTGGCATAAACTTTAACCTTTTCTACCTAATTCTGCTTGGTCAATTTGCAAAAGCCTTAAAAAACGAGGAGTTAAAAACCTATCTTGCAATTATAGGGGTGTCGACAGCTATAATCGGCACAAACATCTTCTTGCGTCTTTATTCCGCAAACCCCTTTGAGTATTCCTTCCGCCACGCATTCTTCCAGGTAGTATCAATTGTTACCACTTCGGGCTTTTCAAGTATAGATTTCAATGTCTGGCCATCACTTTCCCATGTGCTTTTGGTCCTTCTTATGTTCAGCGGTGCATGTGCGGGCTCCACCTCGGGCGGAATTAAAATCTCCCGTATTATGCTACTTGCCAAAAACGGAAAGAGAGAGATTAAATATATCAGCCAACCCAAAGCCGTTATGTCGGTTAAGATGAACGGCAAGGCGGTAGATAACGAAATTATCCGCGGTGCAACCTCGTTTATAATTATGTACGGTGCAATTTTTGTAATTTCTGCCTTGCTTATAACCGCTATTGACGGGGTAGATGTTGTTACCGGCTTTACCTCGGTTGCAACCTCTATTAACAATGTCGGCCCCGGTCTTGGACGGTCCGGCCCTGCCGAAAACTTTGCTTTTTACTCGGTTTTCTCAAAACTTATTCTTTGCTTTAATATGCTTGCGGGCAGACTTGAACTCTTTCCAATACTAATTCTCCTTTCCCCAACGGCATATAAAAAACAAGCATAAACAAAACCGCTGTTCGCATAAAATGCAACAGCGGTTTTTTATATCCCTTTCCCTTATCCCTAACAGCAGGTGTTTTATGTTTTCTTCCAAACTTTCCTTTATAATGACGGCCGTCGGCGCCGCCGTTGGCCTTGGCAATATCTTTCGCTTCCCCTACCTTGCCATGCAATATGGCTTGAGTTTTATTTTGGTTTACATAATGTTGATAATGGTTCTTGGCGTCCCCTTGCTTATAAGTGAAGTTGCCTTTGGAAGAGGTTTACATAAAATCGGGCGTGCGGATAGCAATTTTGCCTTGCTTAAAGGTCTTTGGTCGGCAAATTCGCTTGTTATAATGTGCTATTACTGTGTGCTTTTTTCCTTTGTTATCTCTGCCGTTTTTTTCTCCTACAAATTAAGTGCAAACGGCTCTGTTTCTTCCTTTGGGAGCCTCGTTTACTCAGAGTCCTCTAAGCCCTTTTCGGCTATTTTTTTACTCTTTGCCTGGGGGGCGGTGCTCCTCTGCTTTGGGGATGCAAAAAGACTTGGAAAAATATCGGTTTTCTCGGTCTTTTGCTCAATCTTCATCATAGTTGCTTTAGCTTTTTTCAGGGGGCTTTCCAACCCCTCTGCATTACTCCCTCTGATAAAAACTGACTTTTCTGTCCTTTTGCTTCCTCGTTTTTGGTTAGACGCCGCCTCTCAGGTCTTTTTCAGCCTTTCTGTTGCGGTTGGCGTTCTCTCGGCCTACGGTGGTTGCCTGAAGGCTTCGGAAAACATTGTTTCCTGCGGTATTTTAATTGCCTTTTTTGACCTTGCGGTATCCCTCGCCGCCTCGGTAATTTACGCAACGGTAGAGGCAAAAAGCGATGGCCTTCTTTCCTCCTTTTCGGTTTATCCAAAGGCTTTTTTATCCTTTGGCTCGCTTGCCGCACCCGTTTGCTTTTTGTTCTATTTATCGGTGGCTTTTTTGTGTCTTGATTCGGTCTTTTCATACCTTAAAAGTGCCGTTTTACTGCTTTTCCCTAAACACATAAAAAGCGAAAACACTGCAGCCTTTTTAATGTCTTTGCTCTGCGGCTTTTTAGGTCTTTTTCTGCTTGGCAACGGGGTCCATCGCATCTCCTTTATAGACACAAAAGTCACGCCCGTTTTGGTGCTGACCGCCGGCATTTTGGAGGTTCTCTTTTTCTTAAGAAAAGAAACTAAAGCCACCCTTTTTTCCGAACTTAATTTTTCCTCTTTAAACTCCAAAAAATCAAAAGGCTTTTCCTTTTTGCTCTTTATCCTTGCACCTATAATATTAGTTCTTTTATTGCTTACTGAAATATTCCTTTAAAAATCTTGAAATTTTCTCTCGCTTGGCGTAAAATTAGGGAAAGAATATTTTTGGGGGAAATATTATGGGTAAAAACTTTGTTATCACAATAGCCAGAGGCTTTGGCAGCGGCGGAAAGGAAATTGCCCACGCTGTTGCTAAAAAACTCGGCATAAACTGTTACGAGCACAGCATTTTAACCTTGGCTTCTCACCTAAGCGGTGTAGACCGTTCTCTTTTTGCCGAGGCAGATGAAAAACTTTTAAAGCCGAATTTTATCCACACAATAAAGGAAACCCTTTCTCCCCACCCCGAAGCACATTTTGTTTCAAACGACGAGCTTTTCTCATTTGAGGCACAAATTATTAAGGGGCTTGCCGCAAGTGAGTCCTGTGTAATCGTCGGCAAGGCGGCCGACTTTGTTCTTCGCGATTTTCCGAATGTCTACAGTTTTTATATTGAAGCACCGCGTGATTTTTGCCTTGAAAATGTTATGTCAAAAATGGATGTAACCGAAGAAGCGGCTCACAAATTAATAACCGACACCGACAAATACCGTGCCGAATTTTATAAATACGTAACAGGCGGGAACTATTGGACAAACCCCGTAAACTATGATATGACCTTAAACACAAAGAAGGTTGGCAAGGAAACCTGCGTTAAGGTTATTTGCGACTATGTTAATATGATGCAAGAGGACAAATAAATGGAAACCTTGGGCGATTTTTTATCATTTGTTGCACTTTGGCTGGGAGTTATGGTGCTTATAGGTCTTGCCCTCGCCCTTACCGCACGTTTTGACAAAAAGGGTAATGACGAAACGGTAAACGGCGAAGAGTACGCCAAAAAGTTTGAAGAGGAAATGGCCGAGCCTACCCCCGAAAAGCCAATAAAGAAGTTTTTCCGCAATCCTTATGTACTCTCTGACGATGAGATAAGAGAAACAAGAGAGAAAACAGAGGATAATAAAGATTAGTAAATAAAACCTTGACAAAAGGAAACCTTTTTGCTATACTACTATGGCTACCGCTTTCTATGCTTTAGGCGTCTGCCTCACTTTTAGAGGAATCACCTGACCTATTGCTTGGATTGTGGCGGACAAAATATTAAATGAGGTGAAAATAATGACAGCAGAACAGAAGCAGGCTATTATCGCCGAGTATGCTACCCACGAGGGTGATACCGGTTCTCCTGAAGTTCAGATTGCCCTTCTTACCACTCGTATCAACGAGCTCACCGAGCATCTTAAGGTACACAAGAAGGACCATCACTCCAGAAGAGGTCTTCTTAAGATGGTTGGTCACAGACGTAACCTTCTCGCATATCTTACCAAGGTAGATATCGAGCGTTACCGTGCAATCATCAAGCGTCTTGGCATCCGTAAATAATTTGTCAAAAAAGCAGGTCGCGGGGCTCCCGCGGTCTGCTTGATTATTTTAAAAAAACAATGGGGAAGCTATGTGTGAAGCGGTAAATCGAGTGTCAAAATTCTTTGACATTGGCTTTATTGCTTAACCGTAGTTCCCCGAAAATTTAAGTTTTTGGAGGTTAAAAAATGTACGAAAATGTAAGAGTTTTTGAAACTGAATTTGCCGGCCGTCCCTTAAAGGTTGAAACCGGTAAAATGGGTCAGCTTGCAAACGGCTCCTGCCTTATCAGCTATGGTGAGACATCTGTTTTCTGTGCCGCTACCGCATCTGCAAAGCCCCGTGACGGAATTGATTTTCTTCCCCTGTCTGTAGATTTCGAAGAAAAGCTTTATTCTGTAGGCCGCATTCCCGGCTCCTTAACTCGCCGTGAGGGCAAGCCTTCCGACAAGGCTATCCTTGCTTCACGCGTTATCGACAGACCTGTGCGTCCCCTCTTCCCCAAGGATATGAGAAACGACGTATCTTTAGTTTGTACCGTTATGTCGGTTGACCCCGACTGTTCTCCCGAAATCACCGCTATGATTGGTGCTTCTATCGCCCTTTCTATCTCGGATATTCCTTGGGAAGGACCTATTTCGGGTATTTCTGTTGGTCTTGTTGAGGGTAAGATTGTTCTTAACCCCACTGCAGAACAGCAGGCAAAGAATGATTTACAGTTAACCGTATCTTCCACATCTGACCTTGTTGCCATGATTGAGGCAGGCGCTAACGAAGTGCCCGACGACGTTATGTTCGACGCTATTATGACAGGTCACAGAGAGAATCAGAAGATTGTTGAGTTCATTAATTCAATAGTTGCTGAAATCGGTAAGGAAAAGTTCACCTTTGAATCTTCCAACCCCGACACCGAAATGTTCGAGGCTATTAAGGAATTTGCTATCGACGACGTTAAGTTTGCTCTTGATACCGACGACAAGAACGTTAGAGACGAGAGAATGCTTCCCGTTTACGATAAGGTTCACGCCAAGTTCGACGAAATTTATCCCGAACAGGAAATGAAGATTGACGACTGTATGTACAAACTTCAGAAGTTTGTTGTACGCCGTTGGCTCTTAGACGAGGGCAAGCGTGTTGACGGACGCGGAATCGACGATATCCGCCCCCTCTACAGCGAGGTTGGTATTCTTCCCCGTGTACACGGTTCGGGTCTCTTCTCCCGCGGTCAGACACAGGTTTTAACCATTGCAACCCTCGGCTCTATCCGTGACAGCCAGCTTTTAGACGGTATCGATAGTGAAACCGAAAAGAGATATATCCACCACTACAATATGCCTTCCTACTCGGTAGGCGAAACCAAGCCCAGCCGCGGCCCCGGTCGTCGCGAGGTTGGACACGGCGCACTCGCTGAGCGCGCACTTGTTCCCGTAATTCCTTCTGCTGAGGAATTCCCCTATACCATTCGTCTTGTATCTGAGGTTCTCTCCTCTAACGGTTCTACCTCTCAGGGCTCTATCTGCGGTTCTACCCTTGCCCTTATGGATGCAGGTGTTCCGATTAAGGCTCCCGTTGCAGGTATCTCCTGCGGTCTTATCACCGAGGGCGACCGCTGGATGACAATGGTTGACATTCAGGGTCTTGAGGACTTCCACGGCGATATGGACTTCAAGGTTGCAGGTACCAAGGCAGGTATCACCGCTATTCAGATGGACCTTAAGGTTGACGGTCTTACTCCCTAAATCATCAAGCAGGCGCTTGAAACTACCCACCAGGGTAGAAACGAGATTATCGACAAGGTAATCATCCCTGCAATCGCAGAGCCCAGAGCAGAGGTTTCCAAGTATGCTCCCAAGATGCTTTCCACCACCATTCACCCCGACAAGATTCGCGAGGTTATAGGCTCCGGCGGAAAGGTTATTCAGAAGATTCAGGCCGACTGCGAATGTAAAATTGATATTGACGATGACGGAAAGGTATTCATTACCGCTGTAAACGGCGAGAACGCAGAGCGCGCTCTTATGATTGTTGAGACAATCGCTAACGACCCCGAAATCGGCTCTATCTATCGCGGTAAGGTTACCCGTCTTATGACCTTCGGCGCATTTGTTGAAATCGCTCCCGGCAAGGAAGGACTTGTTCACATTTCCAAACTTGACGTAAAGCGTACCGAAAAGGTTGAGGACGTTGTTGCTGTTGGCGACGAGATTATCGTTAAGGTTGTTGAGATTGACGACCAGGGCAGAATTAATCTCTCCCGCAGAGATGCTTTAGTTGAAATTGAGGGCGCAGTTGTTGAAGACGACGGTGCCGACGAAGAGAGAAAGCCCAGAAGACCCAGACAGGGCTTTAGAAACAAGAAATAATAGCAAAGAGCCGTAGGTGTTTCGCCTACGGCTCTTTTTTATAAATCTTTTAAAAATAATGATGTGTATTGCACAATGATTTATTTTATGTTATAATAACGCCGAAAACTATAATCACACCGATGAAAGAAGGCAAAACTATGGCAATCATTACAGTAATTTGCTCGGGTATGATGGGTTCAGCCATCACCTTCCCGGCAGCACACAACGGCCACACCATCCGCTTGGTTGGCTCTCCGCTCGATAATGATATTATTGCGCACGGCAAAAAAACCAACGAACACTTAACCCTTTCTTTGTACAGAAAAAATAACGATACCAACGGAACAGACGAACCTTTCGTTATGCCCCCATCGGTTTCTTTTCATTATATTGATGAAATGGAAGAGTGTATCAAAGACGCCGATTTAATCATCTGCGGTGTTTCCTCCTTTGGTATGGATTGGTTTTGTGAAAATATTATTCCAAAACTTCCCGAAAACATTCCCCTGCTTTCCATTTCTAAGGGTATGATTGATGATGGCGAAAACAAGGGTAATTTAATTTCCTACCCCGAATATATGCAACGCTTTACCGATAAAAAGTTGAGCATTTATGCCGTGGGCGGTCCCTGCACCTCCTATGAGCTTGCCGTACATGACCCAACCGAAGTTGTTTTTTGCGGCCCCGATATGAAAACTCTCATCTGGTTAAAATCACTATTTGAAACCGATTATTATCACATAAGCCTTTCTAC
>JAGBUU010000016.1 GCA_017630655.1 Clostridia bacterium | reverse complement strand
TTGTAACGATTTTACGCTGGGGAAGCTTTCCTGCCATAGTTTCACTAACAGACTTAGTGGGGTCTGCCGCACCTGTTACACGCATAGCGGCATAAACATAGCTACGACCTGAAAGCGGGTCACGGATAGCACCGCCGATACAGGTAGCGGCACCGCCGAAGGGCTCGACTTCGGTAGGATGGTTATGAGTCTCATTCTTAAAGAGAAGGAGCCAATCCTGCTCTTCACCATCAACGTTTACCTTGATTTTAACTGTACAAGCATTGATTTCTTCCGACTCATCAAGGTGAGGAAGTTTGCCCTCACGATTTAAATATTTAGCGGCAAGAGTGCCGATGTCCATAAGGTTAATGGGCTTGGTTCTACCAATTTTTTCACGAACTGCGAGATACTCTTCATAAGCCGCCTGAATGGTAGCATCCTCAAACTCAGCCTCATCGATAGTGGTGAGGAAGGTTGTATGACGGCAGTGGTCGGACCAATAGGTGTCTATCATACGAATTTCGGTGATAGTGGGGTTGCGGTCTTCGGTTTTGAAATAATCCTGACAGAACTTAATGTCATCGTTATCCATAGCAAGACCGTAGGTTTTAACGAAATCTGCAAGACCCTCTTCGTCAAGCTTTAAGAAACCGTCTAAGGTTGCAACCTCGGTAGGAATGTCATAATTTGACACGAGGGTTTCTGCCTTATCTAAAGATGCTTCACGGCTTTCAACGGGGTTTATAACATATTTCTTAATTGCATCTACATCGGCATCAGATAGTTCACCATAAAGTACATACACTCTTGCGGTTTTAACTAAAGGACGCTCGCCCTGAGAAATAATCTGAATACACTGAGCGGCAGAGTCTGCTCTCTGGTCGAACTGACCGGGGAGATACTCGGTAGCGAAAACTACTGCGCCCTCGGTGTTTTCAACCTCTTCGGTTACGATGTCGAGCTGAGGCTCGCTGAAAACCGTTTTAACAGCGTAGTCATAAAGTTCTTTTTCGATGTTTTCAACGTCGTAACGGTTTAAAAGACGGAGGTCACGAAGTCCCTTAATCTGAAGTAAGGAAACGATATCATTTTTGAGTGCTTTTGCTTCATTTGCAAGAGCCTCTTTTTTTTCTACATAAACTCTATAAACCATAATTATCTCCTTAGCCTAGGGCTTTAATTGCTTTTTGACCGATATCGCTTCTATAGTATGCGTTATCGAAGGTTACATTAGGAACTTCCTTGTAGGCTTTATCTACCGCAGAAACAAGGTCGTCGGCAACGGCTACAACGCCGAGTACACGACCGCCTGCGGTGAGCACCTTGTCACCATCACATTTTGCTCCTGCAACGTAAACCTCGGCATCAATGTCGGGAGCAACCTTAATTTCAAAGCCTGTTTCGTACTTTCCGGGATAGCCCTTAGAAGCCATTACAACGCAACAAGCGGCCATATCTTTAAACTCAACGTTTATGTCTGCTAAGGTTTCATTTCTTACAGCCTGCATAACTGTTAAAAGGTCGGTTTTAAGAAGAGGGAGCACAACCTGAGTTTCGGGGTCACCAAAACGGCAGTTGTATTCGATCACCTTAGGGCCATTTGGGGTCAGCATAAGTCCAAAGTATAGGCAACCCTTGAAGGTTCTTCCCTCTTTGTTCATAGCGTCGACTGTAGGAATGAAAATAGTTTCCATACAAACCTTTGCTATGTCTTCGGTGTAATAGGGGTTGGGAGCGATTGTACCCATACCGCCAGTATTGAGTCCCTCATCGTTATCAAGGGCACGCTTGTGGTCCATAGAAGAAATCATAGGAACAACGGTTTTACCGTCGGTAAAGGAAAGAACCGATACCTCGGGACCTGTTAAGAATTCTTCAACTACAACGTTGCTTCCAGAATCACCGAAAACCTTGTCTTCCATCATAGACTTAACAGCGGCTACAGCCTCTTCTCTGGTCATTGCGATGATAACGCCCTTACCAAGAGCAAGTCCGTCTGCCTTAATAACGGTGGGAATGGGAGCAGTTTCTAAGTATTTAAGAGCCGAGTCTACATCTGAGAAAACCTCATAAGCGGCGGTAGGAATACCGTATTTCTTCATAAGGTTTTTAGAGAAAACCTTGCTACCCTCAATAATTGCCGCGGCCTTGTTCGGACCAAAGCAAGGAACTCCGATTTCCTCTAGTGCATCTACACAACCGAGTACAAGCGGGTCATCGGGAGCAACAACGGCAAAGTCGATACCATTTGCCTTTGCAAAATCCACAATGGCAGGAATATCTTTCGCACCGATGTTTACACACTCGGCATCGTCCTTCATACCACCGTTACCGGGGAGTGCATAGATTTTAGTTATATCTTTATTTTCTTTTAACTTCTTTATGATGGCGTGTTCTCTTCCGCCACCACCTACAACCATTATTTTCATAAGTTTAATCCTTTTTTGTATTAGTGGTGGAAAAGGCGCATTCCTGTAAATGCCATAGCCATTCCGTATTTATTGCAGCAGTTGATTACTACGTCGTCACGGATAGAACCGCCCGGCTCTGCAATGTAGGAAACACCGCTCTTCTTAGCGCGTTCAATATTGTCATCGAAGGGGAAGAACGCGTCGGAGCCGAGAGCTACGCCTGTAATGGTGTCGAGATATGCTCTCTGCTCAGCCTGTGTGAAGGGCTGGGGCTGTACTGTGAAGTACTTCTGCCAGTTGCCGTCAGCGCAAACGTCCTCTTCGTTCTGATTGATATAGCCGTCAATAACGTTATCTCTGTCGGGTCTGCCGAGAGTATCCTTAAAGGGAAGGTTCAATACCTTGTCATGCTGACGAAGGAACCAGGTATCTGCCTTGCCGCCTGCAAGACGTGTGCAATGAACACGAGACTGCTGACCTGCGCCTACACCGATAGCCTGTCCGTCTACTGCAAAGCATACAGAGTTGGACTGTGTGTACTTAAGGGTGATAAGAGCGATAATAAGGTCACGTACTGCACTTTCGGGCATATCCTTTTTCTCGGTTACGATATTGGTAAGAAGTTCTTTATTAATCTTAAACTCGTTTCTTCCCTGCTCAAAGGTGATGCCATAAACCTGCTTCTTTTCCTCGGCGTAGGGTACATAGTCGGGATCGATTTTAACGATGTTGTATGTTCCCTTTCTCTTGGATTTGAGAATTTCGAGTGCTTCGGGCTCATAGCCGGGAGCGATAACACCATCGGAAACCTCGCGCTGAATCATACGAGCGGTGGTAACGTCGCAAACGTCGGATAACGCTACCCAGTCACCGAAGGAGCACATACGGTCGGTACCACGTGCACGAGCGTAAGCACAAGCTAAGGGAGATTCATCAAGGTCTTCGATATCATCTACAAAGCAAGCCTTCTTAAGCTTATCGCTAAGGGGTAATCCGATAGCCGCAGAGGTGGGGCTTACGTGTTTAAAGGAAGTAACTGCGGGCATACCGAGTGCTTCCTTAAGCTCTTTAACGAGCTGCCAAGAGTTGAAAGCATCAAGGAAGTTGATAAAACCTGGGCGACCGTTAAGGATTTCAATGGGAAGGTCTTCCCCACCCTCCATAAAGATTTTAGCGGGTTTTTGGTTGGGGTTACAACCATATTTAAGTTCAAATTCTTTCATAACTTATCTCCCATATTATTTGTTCTTATTGATTATGATTTCGGTAGGCTCACTGCCGTCAAGAGGAATCTGACGAACAAAGAGAGATACCTTATTGTCTTCGTTTAAGTTTTCCCAGCAGATATCAGCAAGTTCTTTTGCCGTGTTGGGAAGAGCAACCTCTTCGGGTTCACCGAAGAATGAAGGAATTGGGTTGCCGTCGCACTTGTAGGTGTGGATAAAGTGGCCAACTCCGTTTTCGGGAGCATTATAGTTAAAGTAGTATCTTCTGCAGGACTCCCCTCTTCCGTCTGCACTCTTTAAGATAGACATTTTATAAGCGAAGGTATTGCGGGGGAAGCAGTAGTAAAGGATACCTGAAATTCTGGGGGTAAAGTTTGGAGCATCATCTTCAAACTCACGAACGTCACAAGCCTCTTCAAAGCCGAAGTTATGTTCGTTTTTGTTGATATAGTCATAAATGGTGTTTGTTTGGTCGCCGTTTGTGATAATATCAATATTTCCGCCTTTAGTTGTAAGATAAGGGTTATAAATGATGAGATGCGGGTCAGAAAGTTTTGATTCATCGAAAGCCTTTGTTCTCATACCGCCATCAAAGCGCTCAAAAATGCGGTTGCGGCTGTTTACGCTTCTGCCCATAATGAAATATGCTATCATAGCAGATTTTCCGTCAGCTGATTTGCCGATTACAATACCTCTGCCGGGGTATGAATTTTCACTAAGTAATGTTTTTAAATCATACATTGCCATCATTTTCACCTTATCCTTTAATTTGTTTTGAAACCTTTTCCACAGCCATGGGAAGAATTTTCCATTCCGCCTCTTCCATAACTCTTCTCTGCAGAGTTTCGGGGGTATCATCATCTTTTATGTAGACTGCCTTTTGCATTATGATTTTACCGCCGTCAGGAATTTCATTTACAAAATGAACTGTAGCACCTGTTACCTTAACTCCATATTCCAGTGCCGCTTCGTGAACGTGAAGACCATAGAAGCCTTTGCCACAAAACGATGGAATTAAAGACGGATGAACGTTTAAAATGCGGTTAGCAAAATGAGAAGTAAACTTTTCACTTAAGATACACATAAAACCTGCAAGAACGATAATATCTATTTCATTATCTTCTAAAACTTCAATTAGAGTATCTTCGAAATCTGCTCCAAGTATTTTTTTGCTGCATACTACTGTGCTTATACCCGCCTTTTTTGCACGCTCTAGGGCGTAGGCTCCCTCATTATTTGAAATAACAAGCTTAATTTCTCCCGAAGAGATAATTCCGCTCTTCTGTGCATCTATAAGAGCCTGTAAATTTGTTCCGCCGCCCGAAACGAGTACGGCAATTTTTGCTTTTTCAGACATTTGTATTACTCCTTAGCCAAAGCATTAAAACCCAAATCAGATTTTGGGATGTGGATTTCACGCTCTGACATTGTTAAAATACTTGTGAATCCGTTAGGATTCACTGCGTTTTTGCCTCGCACACCGCAAAATCCATAAATCACAAAATTCTACGACCTAAAAGGCACGGTTTTATGAGTGGATTTTGGTGATGCGAAGCCCATAAAGCTGTCGCTTATGAGCGACAAAGAGCCAAAAGACGCCTTAAAACCGCACTTTTAGGCTGGTTCGGGTTTTAATGCTTTGGCTATTCAAGGATAACTCCTTCATCGGATTTAACGATTTCACCAAGTATGTAAGCGGTTTCGCCGTTAGCTCTCAAAATTTCTACCGCCTTATCAGCATCTGCCTTGGATACTACAACGCTCATACCAACGCCCATATTGAAGGTGTTGTACATATCGCGCTCAGGAATGTTGCCTGTTTCCATAATGAGCTTGAAGATAGGAAGAACCTTAACATCAGCCTTTTTGATTTTAGCAGAATATCCCTTAGGTAAGCTTCTCGGAATGTTTTCATAGAAACCGCCTCCCGTAATGTGAGAAACTGCCTTAACCTCAACCTCGCTCATTAATGCGAGCATAGATTTAACGTAAATCTTTGTAGGAGTGAGAAGTGTTTCACCGAGTGTCTTGCCGTCAAGTTTATCGGTGTAAGCATTTAAATCAGCAGACTCAATATCGAAAACCTTGCGAACGAGTGAGAAACCGTTGGAATGAACACCGGTAGACGCAAGAGCGATAATAACGTCGCCGTCACTTACCTTGTTGTTATCGAGAATCTTTGATTTATCAACAATACCTGTGCTGTAGCCTGCAAGATCATAATCATCTTCGGGCATAAGGCCGGGGTGCTCTGCGGTTTCGCCGCCGATAAGAGCGCAACCTGCCTGTACACAACCCTCTGCAACGCCGCCTACAATGTCGGCGATTTTCTCGGGGAAGTTTTTACCGCAAGCAATATAGTCAAGGAAGAAAAGTGGCTTAGCACCGCAACAGATAATATCATTTACACACATTGCAACTGCATCGATACCGATTGTGTCGTGCTTATCAAGAAGCTGAGCAAGTTTAACCTTTGTACCGCAGCCGTCGGTACCTGCAACGAGTACCGGCTCTTTAATACCTGTAAGGTCGAGGCCGAAGCAACCGCCAAAACCACCTACATCATCGAGGCAACCCTCGTTCTTTGTTCGAGCAATATGCTTTTTCATTAGTTCAACAGATTTGTAACCTGCGGTAATATCAACGCCGGCTGCAGCGTAGCTTTCAGACATAGATTTGTTATGCATAGTTTATATTTCCTTTCCTTTACTCTTTACCGTTCCAGCAATAGGTGCATAGTTTGCACTTAGGAATACCTATTGCTTTTATAATTCCGTCAAGCGACTGGAACTCTAAAGAAGTGAAATTCATTTTTTTCGCAATACTTTCGCGAAGTTTTTTACCTCTCTCGGTTGAGGCATCAGCATATTCTTCAATATGCTTTGCACCCTCTTCTCCCTCAAGTTCAAAAATTGTTTTACGGGCGATAAGGTCCATATCCGAATTTGACTGCGAGAAGTTAAGATACTTACAGTTAAACATTATAGGCGGGCAAGCAGAGCGTATGTGAACCTCTTTTGCCCCGTTATGATAAAGAAACTCAACCGTTTCTTTAAGCTGGGTACCGCGAACTATCGAATCATCTACAAAGAGAAGTTTTTTGTCTTTAATAAGGTCGGGTACAGGGATTTGCTTCATTTTAGCAACCTTGATTCTCTCGGCTTGTTTGGTAGGAGTGAAACTTCTCGACCAGGTTGGTGTGTATTTAATAAAAGGTCTTGCATAAGGCGCCTTGGAGTTATTTGCATAACCTATTGCATGGGGAACGCCCGAATCGGGGACGCCTGCTACCGAATCAATATCCTGTGCAACATTATATTTTCGGTCCTGTTCGGCTAAAAGTTCACCGTTTTTATAGCGCATTGCCTCAACGTTTACACCCTCGTAGGAAGAGGTTGGGTACCCATAATAACTCCATAGGAAAGAGCAAATTCTCATTTCCTCCTTCGGTTCGCTAAGCACCGTGCAACTGTCGGAAGTAAGTTTTACTATTTCAGCGGGGCCAAGTTCCTTAAAGTCTTCAAAATCGAGTTTCTGATATGCAAAGGATTCGAAAGAAACGCAAAAACCATCTTCCCTTTTGCCGATTAAAACAGGAAGTCTTCCAAGTTTGTCCCTTGCGGCAATAATCTTGCCTTTTTCAGTAAGGATTAAAATTGATGCTGAGCCGTCTATCTGCTCCTGAGCAAATCTAATTCCCTCTATAAAACTTTCTTTCTGATTTATTAAGGCAGCTACAAGCTCGGTATTGTTGACGCCACCACCATTCATCGGAAGAAACTGTCCGCTGTTATTTGTAAGATACCTTGAAATCAGTTCTTCGGCGTTATTTATTGCGCCAACGAAACAGATGGCACAAATACCGTGTCTTGAGCGAACAAGCAAGGGTTGTGGGTCGTAGTCGCTTATACAACCGATTGCCGCCGTTCCTTTTGCTTCTTCAAAAATATGCTCGAACTTGGTTCTAAAGGGCGAATTCTGAATACTGTGAATTTTGCGTTGCATACCAAGTCTGCTATCGTAAGCGGCTATACCCGCACGGCGAGTGCCCAGATGTGAATGATAATCGGTGCCAAAAAAGACGTCTAAAATTGCATCTTCTTTCAGTACTGCTCCGAAAAAGCCTCCCATAAGTTCCTCCTAAAAATAATTAGTTATACTGCTCTGATACCTTTGCGTCTTTTGCCAAAACCGCATCGGCATCGGCCTTTCTTCTTGCATCTAGTTTTTCGGCGAGAAGGTCGTCCGAAAGACTTATGATTTCTGCGGCAAGAAACGCTGCGTTTGCAGCACCGTTAATTGCAACCGTTGCAACAGGGATACCCGAAGGCATTTGGACTGTTGACAAGAGGGCGTCGAGTCCGTCAAGAGAAGATTTTATCGGAATTCCAATAACGGGTACTGTAGTGTTTGCGGCAATAGCTCCTGCTAAATGAGCCGCCATGCCAGCCGCGCAAATCATCACTCCGAATCCGTTTTCACGAGCGCCTATCGCAAACGCTCTTGCCTGTTCGGGAGTTCTATGTGCAGAGTAGATATGAACCTCAAAAGGAATACCAAAATCCTTTAAAACGTTTATAGCTTTTTCAACTACGGGTAAATCACTGTCGCTACCCATTATTATTCCAACTTTTTTCATAAAAATCCTCCTAATACACATAAAGGCAGTTCGACCCCCTAAAAGGTTGAACTGCCCAGACGGTCGACATTTTGCGGTGCTTTTACTTCCATATGGTAACCCACTAATCCGTCAGTTGCAAAAGCCCGATTTCGGCATAACAATTCTACGCCACAATACATTTAATATTTTATCATTTTTGACATAAAAGGTCAAGCAAAATAACCTTGTTTTTATTAATAAAATATGCTTTAAAAACGCAATGAAATATGGTATAATATGAGAAGATTTTAAATTAATGGAGAATTAACGAACTATGTCAATGGAATTTCGCGAAAAACTTCCTATCCCTAAGGACATTAAGGAGCAATACCCTTTAAGCAACGAAGTAATTGAAAAGAAAAAAAACAGAGATAACGAGATTAGAAATGTCTTTTTAGGTAAATCCAATAAGTTTGTTTTGGTTATTGGCCCTTGCTCTGCCGATAACGAAGATGCTGTTATGGATTATATCCACAGACTTAAAGATTTACAGGATAAGGTTAATGATAAAATTCTTATTATCCCTAGAATTTATACCAATAAGCCCCGCACCACAGGCGACGGCTATAAAGGTATGATTCATCAGCCCGACCCAAACAAGAAACCCGACCCCATTAAGGGCGTTTTAGCTATAAGAAATCTGCACACACGTGCTATTTCAGAAACAGGTTTTTCTTGTGCGGATGAGATGCTTTATCCCGAAAACCACCGCTATGTAGAGGACCTGCTTGGTTATGTTGCAATAGGTGCACGTTCGGTTGAAAATCAGCAACACCGACTTGTTGCAAGCGGTACTACCATGCCTGTTGGTATGAAAAACCCCACAAGCGGCGACTATACCGTAATGCTCAATTCTATAACTGCGGCACAGCACGCCCACGATTTTATTTACCGAGGTTGGGACGTGTCCTCTTCAGGCAACGAACTTGCACACGCAATACTCAGAGGTAGTGTGAATAAACACGGACAGTCCCTACCCAACTACCACTACGAAGACCTCATAAGACTTTATGAAATGTACAGCAGCAAAAATCTTCAAAATATGGGTGTTATTGTCGATACAAACCATTCGAATTCAAACAAGCAATATCTCGAACAGGTACGAATTGCTAAAGAAATTTTGCACAGTATGCGACATAGCAAGGATATTAACCGCATGGTTAAGGGACTTATGATTGAAAGTTATATTGAAGATGGTTGCCAAAAAATCGGCGAGGGAATTTACGGAAAATCTATTACCGACCCTTGCCTCGGTTGGGAAAAAACCGAAAAATTAGTTTTAGATATTGCAGATTTATTATAAAAAAAGAAGTGTGTATCACTTGATACACACTTCTTTTTTTATAATTCTGCTATTACATCTACTTCTACAAGTACGTTTTTCGGAAGAGTTTTCACTGCAACACACGAGCGTGCAGGCTTACCCACAAAATATTTGCCGTAAACCTCGTTAAACTTTGCAAAATTATCCATATCCGAAAGAAAGCATACAGTTTTTACCGCTTTGGATATGTCGGAGCCTGCCGCTTTAAGCACTTCACAAAGGTTTTTGCACACCTGTTCGGTTTGTGCTTCGATAGTATCTGCCTCAATATTTCCGTTTTCGGGATTTATTGCAATTTGTCCCGAAGTAAAAACTAAATTTCCAACCTTTATTGCCTGAGAATAGGGTCCTATTGCCTCGGGCGCTTTATTTGTATGTACATATTCAGCCATCTTCATTCTCCTAACAAAGTTTATATCCCGCTTCGGTTAGCGCTTCGGTAATTTCTTTAATATGTTCGAAATTCCTGGTTTCAAGGACAATTCTTAGGAAGCATCCGTTAATGTCGGAGCCTTCCCCTGCTCTTTCGTGGTGTACAGAAATAACATTTCCGCCCTTATCGGCAATAATATTTGAAACGCCTTTAAGCTGACCAGGTTTATCAACAAGCTCGACAAGAAGTGAGCAATTTCTGCCCGAACGAGAAAGTCCTCGCTTGATTACACGGCTTAAAATGGTAACGTCGATATTACCGCCAGAAACAATGCAGACAACCTTTTTACCCTTAATATCGACCTTGTCGAACATTGCGGCCGCAACAGAAACTGCACCTGCACCCTCTGCAATCATTTTATGCTGTTCGATAAGAGTTAAAATTGCGGTTGCAATTTCATCCTCGGTTACCGTTACAATTTCATCTACAAATTCTTTTACATATTCGAATGTGTTTTCGCCAGGCTCTTTAACAGCAATGCCGTCAGCAATTGTTGCAACACCGCTAAGACGTTCAATTTTGCCGTCTCTTATTGAATTAAACATACTGGGTGCACCTGCAGCCTGAACTCCATACACCTTAACATTCGGGTTAAGCTTCTTAGCAGCAAGAGCCACACCTGAGATTAGTCCGCCGCCGCCAATGGGGACGATGATTGCATCTACATCGGGCATCTCATTCATAATCTCAAGGCCAATAGTTCCCTGTCCCGCAATTACATTTTCTGCATCAAAGGGGTGAATAAAGGTGTAGCCCATCTCATCGCGAAGTCTTAAAGCCTCGGCATAGGCATCGTCATAAACCCCCTCTACCATAACAACATCGGCTCCATAGCCCTTAGTTGCTTCAACCTTGGAAATTGGAGCTCCGTCGGGAAGGCAAATCACTGATTTTATGCCATATTTTGTAGCGGCAAGGGCAACGCCTTGTGCATGGTTTCCAGCAGAGCAGGCTATAACACCCTTTGACTTTTCCTCATCACTAAGCTGTGAAATCATATAACCCGAGCCACGCACCTTAAAGGAACCTGTAACCTGCAGATTTTCGGGCTTAAGCCATATATCAACTTCACTATTAATCGCAGGTGCTTTAATAAGACCGGTGTGTCGCACAACACCCTTTAGCACATGTGCCGCGTGATAGATTTTGTCAAGAGTAACCATAAAATCCTCCAAAAAAATAACGCCTCTATGAAAAACATAGAGGCGAAGAAATTAAATCTCCGTGGTACCACTCTAATTGCTGTAAGCAGCCACTTTACACGTACTATTATACGCTTCCCCCTTAACGCAGGTATACGGATTGCCTACTTAGTTCAGCTTTCAACTCGAGGGTGATATACGCAAAAGCCTCATATCGTCTTTCACCAAACGACGACTCTCTGAAATCAGCAGAATGCGACTGTCCCTGTCAACATTTTTATAAATTATACCACTATTAAAAATTTTGTCAATAATTATTTGATTACGCGAACACGAATAATGCCTTCAACTGCCATAAGTTTATCTTCAATTCCGTCAAATACATTTTCAACATCAAGAATAGAATAAGCGTAATCACTCTTAGATGCGTTCTGCATATTATGAACGTTAATGTTCTGCTCAGCGAGAGCTGTAGTAATAGCCGAAATTATACCCGGAACATTTTTATGAATAACGCAAACGCGCGCATCACTTGTTCTACCCATAGAAACGTTGGGCATATTAACAGAGTTAACGATATTACCGTTTTCGATATAATCAATAAGCTCGTGGGCTGCCATATAAGCACAGTTGTCCTCGGATTCGGGGGTAGACGCACCAAGGTGAGGAATTGCAGTAACGTTTTCTACACCAATCATTTCATCGCTCGGGAAGTCTACAACATATGCTGCAACCTTGCCTGAGCCGAGAGCCTCAATCATATCATTGGAATTAACAAGCTCACCACGTGCGAAGTTAAGTATGCGAACACCGTCTTTCATCTGAGCGAAAGCATCTTTATTGATAGAACCCTTAGTTGTGGCAGTGCAAGGAATATGAAGAGAAATATAATCGCAATTAGCATAGATTTCTGCTAAATCATCACAATATTTAACGGTGCTTGATAAATTCCAAGCGTTTTTAATGGAAAGATAGGGGTCGTATCCGTAAACTTTCATGCCAAGCTTTTCGGCAGCGTTAGCAACAAGAACACCAATAGCGCCAAGACCAACTACACCAAGGGTTTTGCCCATAATTTCGGGGCCAACAAAGTTACCCTTGCCCTTTTCTACCATTTTGCCAACCTGGTCGCCGTTACCCTTGAGAGTTTTAGCCCAATCAATAGCAGCAGCGATTTTGCGAGAAGAAAGCATAAGGCCTGCAATAACAAGTTCCTTAACTGCGTTTGCGTTAGCACCGGGAGTATTGAAAACAACAATTCCCTCCTGGGCACAACGGTCAACGGGAATATTGTTTACACCGGCACCGGCGCGAGCAATTGCGAGAAGAGATTTATCGAACTCTACTTCATGAAGAGCGGCAGAACGAACAATAGCGCCAACAGGAGCCTCTACATCATCGCCAATTGTATATTTCTTTGCGTCAAACTCATTTGTAGCAACAGATGAAATTTTGTTATAGGTTTTAATATTAAACATAATATTACCCTCCATTATAATTTAGTCAACTAAACTTTAATAATATTATATTACGATTTTTTAAAAAGTCAAGTGCTGATTGTTAAATTTATGACAAAGAAAAAGGATGCATCCGAAGATACATCCTTTGTTTTAATTCAGTTATGAATTATTCGTTGATAGCGGTAACAACGCCCGAACCAACAGTACGTCCACCCTCACGGATAGCGAAGCGGAGACCCTCTTCGATAGCGATAGGAGTGATGAGCTCAACGTCCATAACAACGTTATCGCCAGGCATGCACATCTCGGTACCAGCGGGAAGATTGATTACGCCGGTAACGTCAGTTGTACGGAAGTAGAACTGAGGACGATAGTTGTTGAAGAAAGGAGTATGACGGCCGCCTTCATCCTTGGAAAGAACGTAAACCTGACCGCTGAACTTGGTGTGGGGGTTGATGGAGCCGGGTTTGCAAAGAACCTGACCACGTTCAATGTCAGATCTCTGAACGCCACGGAGAAGAGCACCGATGTTATCGCCAGCCTCAGCGTAATCGAGAAGCTTACGGAACATTTCGATACCGGTTACAACAGTCTTAGCTCTCTCATCGGTAAGACCGATGATTTCAACTTCTTCAGAAGTACGGAGCTGTCCACGCTCAACACGGCCGGTAGCAACAGTACCACGTCCGGTGATGGTGAATACGTCCTCAACGGGCATAAGGAAGGGAAGGTCTGCCTTACGGTCGGGAGTAGGAATGTAGCTGTCAACAGCATCCATAAGCTCAGCAATAGGAGCATACTCAGGAAGAGTAGGGTCGTTGCCAGCAATAAGAGCCTTGTGAGCAGAACCCTTGATGATAGGAGTATCATCGCCGGGGAACTCATAGCTGTCAAGAGTCTCACGGATTTCCATCTCAACGAGTTCGAGAAGCTCTTCGTCATCAACGAGGTCGGTCTTGTTCATGAATACAACGATGTAAGGAACGCCAACCTGACGAGCAAGGAGAAGGTGCTCCTTGGTCTGAGCCATAGGACCGTCAGTAGAAGCGATAACGAGGATAGCAC
>JAGBUU010000015.1 GCA_017630655.1 Clostridia bacterium | reverse complement strand
CTTCGAGTGGCGGCTCGCCACTTAGCACCACTTAGCACTCAAGCGCTTAGAGTGCTAACGCATATATAATTTACCACCAAAAACACCCTTTGTCAATAGCAAAAGGCAAAATTTTTAAAAAATTTTTTGACTTTCCCTGACTTTAAGGTTCGCGTCGCACACTCACCGCACTTTTCCCTCTTCCCTCATCCCTTTTCCCTAAATATGTATATCCTCAGCTTCGCTGTAAATAATATCTTCGAGGTGTTTAAATTGGAAATACTTATAAATTGTATTAAGGCCTTTCTTGTCGGTGGTGGAATTTGTCTTATTGGTCAGGTGCTTATCGACTACACTAAGCTTACCCCTGCACGAATACTAACATCCTTTGTTGTGGCAGGGGTTGTCCTTTCTGCCCTTGGGCTATATGGTCCGCTTACAGATTTTGCGGGGGCCGGGGCTACGGTACCGCTTACAGGCTTTGGCCATTTGCTCGCCGAGGGCGTGAAAGAAGCGGTGGCACAGTTTGGCTTTTTAGGTATATTCTCGGGCGGAATTTCTGCCGCGGGTGCAGGGCTTGGCGCGGCTATAGTCTTTGGTTTTATTATGGCTCTGCTATTTAAACCCGGGGACAGAAATTAAATAATTGCACTTTCCTGTGTTTAGTTGTATAATTATAAAAACGCCGGGAGGTTTATATGGAAAACAGAGATTTTTTTGACACCGTTACAGAATATATTAATGAGGAAAAAGGCTGGTCGAGAGCAACCTTTAACGCCTGGGCAGTCCGCTGCGGATACCAAGAGTCCTGCATAGATGAATACAGCGACGAAGTAGAGTATAAAAGAATCCTTCTTAGTCACTACTACCATTCCCTTCTCTTCGAGGACGAGCTGGATTTCGACGGCAAGCCCTTAAGCCGCGGGCCACACAACGAAACAAGGCTTCTTGAAGAAATAATGAGAAGAAGAGAAACTGTAAAGGCTTATATTAAATGGTCAATGTCCTTCTCCTCCTATAAAAGCCTTGTAGAAAAACACAACCTCGCAACCTAAAAAGTGCCCAACGGGCACTTTTTTCTTTTCGGCACTGTTCTTCAAAACGCTGTTTTGCCTCTTATTATGAATATTAACGTATACTATCAAAATATAATATATTGGTGATAGCATGCGAAAAAATAAGGTTATATTTATTAAAAACGCCCTGATACTTACGGTAACAGGGCTTCTTATACGCTTTCTCGGTATGCTTTTCAGGGTATGGCTTGCATCTGCCGTAGGTGCCGAGGGTCTTGGACTTTACTCTCAGGTCTTTTCCTTTTATATGCTCGCCTCCGCCTTTGCGTCTACCGGAATTAACACCGCCGTGACCCGTATGGTATCAGATGAGCTTTCAAGGGGTAACCACAGCGGTGTTAAGAAGGTGCTTAAAAGATGTGTAGCCGTAACACTTTCTATAGCGCTAGTTTCCTCTGCCGTCATATTCTTTAGTGCCGATTTTATTGGAGCCCATTTTATCGGTGACGAGAGGGCGTCGGACGCCCTTAAAACTCTGGTTATCTCTCTACCGTTTATGGGTGTTTCCTCTTGCTTTAAGGGATATTTTATTGCAAGAAAAAAGGCGGCTCCCGCCTCTTCTTCACAAATATTCGAGCAGCTTTCCCGCATAGCCCTTGTTATGTTTTTGGTTAGTAAAACAGCCAAAAAAGGCATTGCAGCATCCTGCAGAGCCGTAATTCTTGGTGATAGTCTTGCCGAGGTTTTGTCCTGTATTTATATGTATATATCTTACATTGTCGACAAAAATCGACATTTATGCAATGATAATCACAGTGTTTTAGGCTATTCAGTGCTATCAAAACTACGTCATATTGCTCTGCCGATTGTGTCGGGAAGATATTTAAACTCCCTTCTTCGTACGGCGGAAAATATGCTTGTACCAAGGCAACTTGAGGCTTCGGGTATGACACAATCGGCGGCTCTGTCGGTATTTGGTGTTATAAAGGGGATGGCTCTGCCCCTTATTTTCTTTCCCGCCTCCTTTTTAAACGCTATGTCTACCCTGCTTATTCCCGAAATGAGCGAGGCGGCAACCCTTGGGCGCGACCTTAAGGTGAAATACACTGCCGAAAAATGCGTACATATAACACTTCTTTCCGCCTTTCCCTTAGCGGTTATCTTTCTATACGCGTCAAAGCCCCTTGGTCTGCTCTTTTACAAGGATACCTTATCGGGCGAGATTATACGGCTGCTTTCCCCTATAATTCCGCTTATGTATTTAGATTCGGTCTGCGATGGGCTCTTAAAGGGTCTTGACGAGCAAGCCTCTATTTTTAGGAATTCTATACTTGATTCGATTATAAGGCTATCCCTTATAATGCTTTTTCTTAAAGAACTTGGTCTCTACGGCTTTATAGGGATTATGTACTTTAGCAACGCTTTTACCTGTTGTTTAAACCTTTTCCGCCTTAAGAGGCGGGCAAAAATGAGGATACGGTGGTTTAAATGGCTTGTATATCCCTTTCTTTTTGCCTTGTCTATAGGCACAACAATTTATCTGATACTTGACTGTTTTAGCCTAAACGATATTGTTTTTTCCCTGATTTTTGTGTCTTCCACCGCACTTATTTACCTTTTTGCAGTGATAAAGTGCCGACTGATAACAAGGGAGGACCTGCAATAATGTTTCACGTGAAACGCGGGGAAGCCCCGCCGCTAAACGAGAAACATATGCTTAATAGAGGCTAAAGCCTGTAGGCCCGACCAAAAGTTCCTGTTTCCTTTTCCTTTCCCCTCTTCCCTCATCCCTTTTCCCTAATTAGCAGTATAAACCAAAAGAGACGGACAATTACGGAGTGTTCAGCTAGGGAGAAATAGGTTTTTCGGATGAATTTGCCCTAAAGCTTGCCAAAAAGCCTTGAAGTACGCCAGTATGCCTGCGTTTTTTGTCTTCGCTTTAAAACAAATTCACTCCTACAAAACTGCTCGCACCTAAAAAAGACAAATTTTTAGTGGAATAAAAGGCGAAAAGCCGCGGTAATGCTAACGCATACCGCGGCTTTTTAACACATTAGACCGCAAAAATTTACTTTTTTAGGCTAATTATCCCTAACTGAACGCTCCGTTAAGTCCGTCTCTTTTCAAAAAACTCTTTAAGTATCTTCGCGCAGTCCTCTTCCATTATTCCGCCATATACTTCGGGGGTGTGGTTGTAGGGCAAATTAAATAGATTTACAACCGAATCTGCCGAGCATGAGCCCGATTTATACTCATACGCCCCGAAAACCACGGTTTTTATACGGGAATTTATAATAGCACCCGCACACATTGGGCAGGGTTCAAGCGTAACATACAGTTCGCAGTCATCTAAACGCCAACTGCCAAGCTTGTTAGCCGCCTCTTTTATAGCGACTATTTCGGCGTGGGCGGTAGGATCGTTTAGTTTTTCTCTTTGGTTATAGCCCTTGCCTATAATCTCGCCGTTTAGCACAACAAGGGCACCAACCGGCACATCTTCACTTTTAAGGCTCATCTTTGCAAGCCCCAAAGCCATTAACATATACTCTTTGTTCATAATAAATCCTTACCTTGCTTTTGGTCGGGTCTGCAGACTTTAGCTATTATTAGGTATATATTTCTCGTTTTGCCCGCGATGGCACATCGCTGTTTCACGTGAAACATTGTTATCCGAAGCTTATGGTACCAATACACTCAATTATTGTTATTCCTATTGAAATTATAACTGTGGGAGATAATAAAAACAATTTCAGTTTTTCGCCAAAAACGAGAACGCCTTCGCTTTCTTTAATGCTCCACACCTTTTCTTGTCTTTTCTGTGCAAGGGATATCCCCACAAATAAAAGAACTATGCAAACTGCAAGATAAGCCATTGAAATGATGCCCTCGAGAATTACCGACTCGGTAAGTTCTAAAAGATAGGTCATACTAACCGCTATGGCGTTATTTGCAAAGTGTATTGCTATACCCGTAACCAGTGAGCCTGTTTTTATTACTGCAAAGCCGATTATAAGACCCATTACAAAGGCAAAGGGTATTTGCACAAGATTTCCGTGCATAAGGGAAAAGAAAAATGCCGATACCGTAAGCCCAAACGCCTCGCCGTGCTCACGGGCAGCTCCCATAACCATTCCTCTGGTTGCAAACTCTTCTACAAGTGCGGGAGTTACGGCTATTGCAAGGAACGAAAGCAAAAATCCAAAAATTCCCTGAGGGTAAACTATATCGGGTGACTGAAAATGAATACCAAAGGTTTCAAAAAACCCCACAACATTGTTGGTAAGAACATTTGCAAAGGCAGATGCTCCAATACCTATAAACAAAAAAGGCGTTAAAAGCTTTTTCTTTGGCCTTTTAATTATTGCAAGTTCGCCGATTCTTTTTCCAATGCCAAGAGGCAGCATTATAAATGGCAGCGTAAACATTAAAACAGAATACACCGTTTGCAAAACCATTATAAAGGCGGGGTCGGAAAAAAGATTGCTAAGGGCAAGTGAAGCCCCAAAAAGTTTTGTTACGGTAGATATAATTCCGTTTAAGGTGTTTGGCAAAAGCCATAAAACAATAAATGCCGCACCAATTAGATTAGAGGTCTTCCTAATATCCTTTTTTTGCCTTTCAATCTCCTCTTGAGATGCAAATTCTATATCTGTATATTTATTCAACCTTTTAGCCTCCTAAAAAGTGTAAATTGGTCGATTTTTTAGTTCTAATTAAAGTTATCTTGTGTTTTTAAGTTATTTCTTTGATATTCTGCTTTTTTCTCTTAATATCTCGTTTGTCATTCAGTAAATAATAAAGAAAAAACAAGCATATACATGCGTAAGATAAACTGAAAAGGGGCGTTTTTATATAAAAAAGCCCCTTTTTATCATTTATTCTTCTAAGGTTTCGTTTTCCTCTGGTTCGTCGATATCGTCTGCATCGGCGGCAGAGTCGGCATCGGGGGCCTCGGCAACGTCGGTAATTTCGTCCTCGTCATGAGGTGTGGACGACGCCGAAAGCACAAAGGCATCGGGGTTCTTTCCGAACTTCATAACCCTTACACCCTTAGAGGGACGGGCAAACTTCTAAATTCCGTCGACGGCAATTCTAATAATAATTCCATCGGACGAAATCATAATTATATCCTCGTCGTCACCAGCGGTGAGTACAGCCGCAACGTCGCCGTACTTTTCAACCTTATAGTTTGTAATACCCTTACCGCCGCGGGTCTGGAGTCGGTAGTCGGTAACGTCGCTTCGTCTGCCGTAGCCGGTTTCACTAATAGTTAAGATTACGGCATCCTCGCCGCAGGCCGCCATTGTAACAACCTCGTCGTCCTCGCGAAGTCTTATTGAACGAACGCCGCGTGCAGTACGTCCCATAGGACGAACGTCGCTCTCTTTAAAGCGGATTGCTTTACCCTTTTTGGTAGCAATAAGGAGAGACTTCTCGCCGTTTGTGAGCGCTACAAAGCGAAGCTCGTCGCCCTCATCAAGTTCAAGGGCAATAATACCGGTTTTTCTAACGTTCTTAAAGGCTTCGAGCTCGGTCTTTTTAATAACACCGTTCTTTGTACCCATAACAACGTATTTTGACTCTTCCATATCACCGCAAGGCAGTATCATAGATACCTTTTCTTCACTCTGAAGCGGTATTATGTTAACCAAATTCATACCCTTACCCTGTCGACGGCCCTCGGGAATTTCGTAGGCCTTAAGTCTGTACATTCGGCCGAAGGTGGTAAAGAGCATAATATAATCGTGGGAGTTGCAGACAAACATAGATTCAACAAAATCGTCTTCTCTTGTTTGCATACCCATAATACCCTTACCGCCGCGGTTCTGAACCGAATAGGTATCGGCGGGCAGACGCTTGATATAGCCGCCCTTGGTCTTTGTAATTACGCACATTTCCTCGGGGATAAGGTCTTCAATATCAACCTCGCCCGAAACGGCAGAAATTTCGGTTCTTCTGTCGTCGGCGTATTTGTCTCTTAAGTTTAATGCCTCGGTCTTAACAATATCGAGAACACGGGCAGAAGAGCCTAAAATCTCTTCACATTCCTTAATAAAGGCGAGTTTTTCCTTAAGTTCGTCCTCTATCTTCTGTTTTTCCATACCCGCAAGTTTACCGAGTTGCATCTGAACGATAGCGGTAGCCTGAATATCGTCGAGTCCGAATCGCTCGCAAAGAGCCTCTTTGGATTCGGGAATGGTTTTTGACTTTCTTATAATTGCGATAACCTCGTCGATAAAGTCAAGAGCAATTTTAAGACCCTCTAAAATGTGGGCACGCTCTTTAGCCTTTCTCATATCAAAGGCGGTTCTTCTGCGGATAATGTCGCACTGGAAGTCGATGCTGTTTTGGAGCATCTCTTTTAGGGTTAAAATCTGAGGCTTGCCATTTACTATAGCGATAAGATTTGCGCCAAAGGTGGTCTGAAGCTCGGTATAAGAATAAATCTTATTAAGCACAACCTGAGGATTTGCATCTCTCTTTAGGTCAACGACAATTCTGATACCGCCGTCGCGCTTAGACGAGTAGTCGACAACGTCATCGATGCCTTCTATTCTCTTTTCGCTGGCTAAATCGTAAATCTTCTTAACTAAGGCTTCTTTTCTAACCTTATAGGGAATTTCGGTAATAACAATGCGGAACTTACCCGAATTGGTCTCTTCAATTTCGGCCTTGCCTCGAACTATTATCTTTCCCTTACCGGTAGCATAAGCGGCGCGAATGCCTGCTCTGCCCATAATGATACCGCCGGTTGGGAAGTCGGGCCCCTTAATATACTCGCAAAGGTCACTAAGTTCGGCATCGGGGTTGTCGATAAGGTAACACATACCGTCGATTGCTTCGCCGAGATTGTGGGGCGGGATTTCGGTAGCCATACCGAAAGCGATACCCGAAGAACCGTTAACAAGCAGTTGGGGAAAACGTACAGGAAGTACGGTAGGCTCGGTTAAACGGTCGTCGTAGTTGGGCATAAAGTCAACAGTTTCTTTCTCTATATCGTCGAGCATAGAGTAGGAAAGTCTGTTCATCTTAGATTCGGTGTAACGGTATGCAGCGGCGGGGTAGCCGTCGATATTACCGAAGTTACCGTGTCCGTCAATTAAGGGATAACGAAGAGAGAAATCCTGTGCCATACGAACCATAGCCTCGTAAACCGAGCTATCACCGTGGGGGTGGTAACGACCGAGCACCGAACCTACGGTATCGGCACACTTACGGTATGCCTTGTCGGGTGTAAGGCCATTTTCGTACATTGTATAAAGAATTCTTCTGTGAACGGGCTTTAAACCGTCTCGTACATCGGGGAGAGCACGACCTACAAGTACGCTCATACCGTACTGAAGCATACTGCCCTTTACTTCGTCGACAATTTCAACGGGTAAAATCTTGGTATCTTCGCTTTCGGGCCAATAAATTTTTTCCTGTTTTGCCATTTTATACGCTCTCTCCTTTCCTTAAATATCAAGGTCTGTCGCAAATACTGCGTTTTCTTCAATAAACTGTTTTCTGGGTTCAACCTCTTCACCCATAAGCATTGTAAAGGTTGCATCGGCCTCCTCGGCATCGCTCATAGTAACACGTAAAAAGGTACGGGTTTCGGGGTTAAGGGTTGTTTCCCAAAGCTGATCGGGGTCCATTTCACCAAGACCCTTATATCTTTGAACGTCGGCGGTACCGCCAAGGCGCTCGATATACTCTGCCTTTTCCTCGTCTGTAAATGCATCAAAGTGCTGTTTTCCCTTTGAAACGCGGAACAGCGGCGGCTGCGCCAGGTAAATATGTCCTGTTTCAATGAGCTGAGGCATATAGCGGAAGAAAAATGTTAAAAGTAGTGTTCTGATATGAGAACCGTCTACGTCGGCATCGGCCATGATAACAATTTTATCATAGCGAAGTTTCTCAATATCGAAATTCTCGCCTATTCCTGTGCCAAGTGCGGTAACAACGGGGGATAACTTGTCGTTTCCGTAAACCTTGTCGTCTCTTGCCTTTTCAACGTTGAGCATTTTACCCCAAAGAGGCAGAATTGCCTGATAGGTAGAGTTTCTGCCCTCTACTGCCGAACCTCCTGCAGAGTCACCCTCTACGATGTAAATTTCGGTGTTTGTCGGGTCGTCGGAAATACAGTCCTTAAGTTTTTCGGGCATACGGGTCTTGCCTCCGATACCCGACTTGTTACGAGACGCTTCTCTTGCCTTTTGAGCGGCCTCGCGGGCGTTAGAGGAAGCAATAGATTTTTCAATGATTATCTTTGCGTCAGAAGGATGTTCTTCTAAATAGCGGTATAACTGGTCGTTTACAAGGTCGCGGACAACCTTACCGATAGATGTATTACCGAGCTTTGCTTTTGTTTGGCTCTCGAACTGAGCGTCGGAGAGTTTTACCGATACAACCGCAATCATACCCTCGAGTATATCTTCGCCCTTAAGTCTTGGGTTGCCCTCTTTAAGATGCTTGAAATCGAAGGCATATTTATTAACGGCGTTTGCGGCAGCCTGTCTGAAGCCCTGCTCGTGAGTACCGCCGTCTACGGTATAAAGGGTGTTTGCAAAGGACATAATTTTGCTATCATAAGCGGTAGACCAGAGCAGTGCAATCTCTGCCGTCTGGTCGTTAACCTCGGTCTTAAGGTAAATAACATCATCGTGGAGTCTGTCCTTTTTCATTCCCTCAAGCAGAAAGTCTACGTAGGACTTAATACCGCCCTCGTAGTAGAATTCTTCGCACTGTGGCTCAAAAACGTCGGTACGGCTATCTTTAAGTTCAATTCTGATACCGCCGTTTAGGAAAGCCTGCTCGCGAAGGCGTTTCTTTAAGATTTCATAATTGTAGGTAGTAGTGTCGGTAAAAATGGTTGGGTCGGGCTTAAAGGTAACGGTAGTACCTGTCTCACTTGTCTCCCCTATTACCTCTAAATCGGTTACGATATTACCCTTTTCATATCTTTGTTTATAGATATTTTTGCCGTCTTTAACCTCAACCTCAAGCCAGTTAGACAAAGCATTAACAACCGAGGCGCCAACACCGTGAAGACCGCCCGATACCTTATATCCGCCGCCGCCAAACTTACCGCCTGCGTGGAGTATTGTAAATACTACGGTAACGGTAGGAATACCCTTTTGGGGGTTAATTCCGACAGGGATTCCGCGTCCGTTATCTATAACCTTAACAAGTCCGCCGTCGAGCAGTTCAACCGTGATTTTATCACAGTAGCCTGCCAAGGCTTCGTCGATAGAGTTGTCTACTATTTCATAGACAAGGTGATGAAGACCGCGCTCACCGGTAGAGCCGATATACATACCGGGGCGTTTTCTAACCGCCTCTAATCCCTCGAGGACCTGTATTGAGTTTTCGTCATAACTCTCCGTTACCACAGTATTCTTGATTTCTTCCATTTTAAACTCCTTATATTTTTGAATTTATAAGTCGGTTTTCAAGCGCCTTGCTTGAAAGCTGTGAAATATATATTTTTTGGTTTTTACTACCCTTTTGTGTTACCACAACAAAGGATTTTGGCAGTTCATAGGAAACGGTTACCGCCCGTTTTTCCTTTTCTGCTTTATTAATATAGTTTCTCGAGGATTTCATAACTGTTGTTGTATCCAAATCGAAAATCCCGACTATATCTTTTTTTCTAACAATAGTTGATTCACCTAAATGTAGATACATTTTCTCACCAAATCGGGAAATACCCTTTTCCCTCTTCCCTTTTACCCTATCTTATCTTCCCGCCGTCTACCGTAAAGACCTTTCCACTTATAAGACCTGTGATATTATCTGGGTCGGGGCAGGTTATAAATACCTGTTTGCCTTTTATGTGGTTAAGAATAAAGGCTTGGCGTGATTTATCAAGTTCACTCATAACATCATCAAAAATTACAACCGGCTCTTCGCTCGTTATATTTTTAAGATTTTTTGCCTCGGCAAGTTTTAGGGCAATAGCAATACTTCTTTGCTGACCCTGTGAGCCATAGGTACGGGCAGAAATGCCGTTAATTTTAAAATCCAAATCATCTCTGTGTGGGCCAACCGAGGTAATTCCGGAAAAAATATCTGTTTTACGGGCTTTATAAAGCCTCTCAAGTAATTCCTCCGAGCAAGAGGGTATATAGACCGCCTCAAGTTCTTCTCTTTTTGATGAGAGCTCGTTATATATATCGCTTGCACTTATTGTAAGAGTTTCGCAATATTTTTGGCGGTATTTTGCTATTTTATCGCCCTTTTCTGATATTTCAACCTCAAACACATCTAAAAGCTCACTGTCTTGAAGACGACCGTCCATTTCTTTTAAAAGGGCGTTTCTTTGGGTAACGGCTCTTGTATATTCTTTAAGTAAAGTTACATAATTTGGATAAATCTGTCCAATAGCAAGGTCTAAAAATCTTCTTCTCAGTGACGGACCTTCTTTTACAATACT
>JAGBUU010000014.1 GCA_017630655.1 Clostridia bacterium | reverse complement strand
GCTTCATAGACCTTTACTATCTCTTTTGCACGCTCATTTGCAAGCATTTTCTGCGGTCCGTAATAATACTGAATTCCCGACTGTAAAAGTCCGCCGATAAGGCTGGAGCATGCCCAATAGAAGCCTACACCGGCAGGTACGGTAAAGCCGATAAATAGGGATATAAGGGGCATTGTAAGCAACATACCGCTCATAGATGGGGCGTCGGGGTTAATTTTCTTTTGGATTTTAACCGAAATTAAAGAGGTAAGCATTTGTGCTGCAAAGGCACCAATGGGGATGAGCCAAATCCAGTCAAAATTCTCGATAATGTTTATATGGAATTTTGGAGTCTGGGTAAGGTCGAGACCAAAAAGCTTGAAGTTGATGTCACCAATTACTTCGGCAATTTCGGGTGATACGGTTTTATCCTTTGTTACCGCTTCGATAATGGTAAGTTCTCTTGTGTAGCTGCCCTGCTGAAGACTTAAAGCCTCGGACACCCTATTTATAACATCGGCAGGCACCTTCATAAGATAGGTTAGGGGCTGAGTTATAAGATAATAGATAGAGAACATAATGGGAAGACGGATAAGCAAAGGCAGACAGCCACCGCCCATGGAAATGTTTTCCTCCTGATAGAGTTTCTGCATTTCCTGAGAGTAGCGTTGCTTGTCGTCACCGTATTTTTTCTTAAGCTCATCGAGCTTGGGTTTAATTCTCATCTGACCTACCGAGGCCTTTTGGCTCTTTATGGTAAGCGGAATTAGTGCGAGGTTAATGAATACTGTAAATACAAAAACCGCCGCAGCAAAGCTGTTGCCTAGTATTCCTGCGAAAAAGTTGAGGATATAACTAAGCGGAATATTGATAATATTAAATAACCATTCCAATTTATTCACCATCCAATCGGATTACTTATCCGACGGCCTGTTTTTTATGTTTTTTGGGGGTACAGGGTCATATCCGCCCCGGCCCAGCGGGTTGCACCGCAGAATTCTGTAAAACGCCAGTACGGAGCCCTTTAATGCTCCATGAGTCTTTAATGCCTCTATAGCATAGTTTGAACAAACGGGATAAAACCTGCAACAAGGCACCTTTAGGCGAGAAATATTTTTTTGATAAAAACGGACAAGGCTTATGAGCAGATTACGCATCTTTCTTCATTATACCTTCCTTCAAGAAAAATTCCCGTAAAGTGAAGGCAATATCCTGACTTTTTGTCTTTAAAATTTTTGTTCGGGCAACAAGGACAAATTCCCACCCCGAACTGATATCGCCCGCAACCTCATAAAAGGCGGCGGTGAGTAGTCTTTTGGCACGGTTACGCTCAACCGCACCACCGATTTTTTTAGTAACCGTAATGCCAAGACGTACATTAGCAGTTCTGCCTTTAAACGCATAGGCTACGAACGCGGGAGCAACAAGGCTCTTCCCACGTCCGTAAATTCGTCTGAAATCCGAATTGAGTTTCAGCTTTTTAAAACAGTACATATCTAATTAGTGTGTGAGCTGCTTTCTGCCCTTAGCTCTGCGGCTGGCAAGCACCTTGCGTCCGTTGGCGGTAGCCATTCTCTTTAAGAAGCCATGTTCCTTCTTGCGATGAAGCTTCTTGGGCTGGTAAGTTCTTTTCATTCTTTGAACCCTCCTTATTTTTAGTTCGGCTATAGTTTGGGGATAGAAACCCAATTTACATAGCCTATCAGTTTAAGATTATAACCAAAAACGCCCATTTTGTCAATAAGAAGTTTTATTTATTGACATTTAAAATACTTATTGTTAAAATGCAATTGTATACATATAAAACTGTACCGAAAGGACCTGTTTCTATGCTAAGAACTAAATTTATTTCATCCCTTGACAAGTGCTTTATTGACGACAATTACGATAGTTTTGCCGAAATTAAAAGTGTAAACATTTATAAAAACACAGATGCGGTTTTTCAGTATTTAGCCTTTGACGAAGAAGAGGCAAGAATGTGCCGTATGGTTTGCAGTATAGAGGTAGAGGGCGACCTTGCCGAGTATGTTAAAATGCGTACAGTAGAATGTATTCCAAATTATGTTCCGGTTGAGCCCACACCTAAATTTTCACGCGACCTTGACCCCGACTATGTTCGTACCGAGCCTGGTCTTTACCCCGACATTCTTATGCCCTTACATAACACAAACGGTGTTACCGTTTTAAAGCAGCAGCTTCACCCCGTTTGGATTGACGTTAAAAACGACGGCTCCATTTCGGCAGGAGAGCACACACTTAAGTTCAAGCTCTTTAACAGAACTCACGAGCTTATCGCCGAAAACGAGATTACAATTAATGTTATTGACACCTGCCTGCCCGAACAGGAAACTAAGGTTACCCAGTGGTTCTATGCAGACTGCCTTGCCGACTACTACGATGTAGATGTTTGGAGCGAGCGTCACTTTGAAATCTGCAGAAGATTTATTCAGACCGCAGTTGATAACGGCATTAATATGATTTTAACCCCCGTTCTTACCCCTCCTCTTGATACCGCGGTAGGTTGGGAGCGCACAACAAACCAGCTTGTACAGGTAGCCTTAAACGACGGAAAATACTCCTTCGATTTATCTCTTTTAGACCGTTGGGTTAATATGTGCCTTGACTGCGGTGTTAAATACTTCGAAATCAATCATCTCTTTACCCAGTGGGGCGCCTTCCACTGTCCTAAGGTTATGGCCACCGTTGACGGCGAATATAAAAAGATTTTCGGTTGGGAATCTGCCGCCGAGGGCGAGGAATACGTAACCTTCTTAAACCTTCTTCTTAAGGAAGTAACCTCATATTTCGAAGGCAGAGGTCTTAAGGATAACGTTTATTTCCACATTTCCGACGAACCTTGGGCAGAGCATTTGCCCCAATATAAATTAAACCGCAAAAACATTGGCGAGGCCCTTAAGGGTTGGCACATTCTTGATGCCTTAAGCCACGTTGAATATTTTAAAGAGGGTCTTTGCGAAAACCCCGTAGCCCAGGTAAACCGAATTCTCCCCTTCCTCGAGGAAGACATAAAAGAGCGTTGGGTCTACTACTGCTGCTACCCCTACGAGGGCTACAGCAACAGATTTATGGCAATGCACTCGGCCCGCACCCGTTTCCTTGGAACACAGATGTTTAAATACGGTCTCGACGGCTTCTTACACTGGGGCTACAACTATTATAACAACCAGTTCTCCTGGGACCATATTGACCCCATGCTTAACGCAAACGCAGGCCACTGGGCAGGCGGTGGAGATGCTGTGAGCGTATATCCCGGAAGGCACGGAATGCCCCTTGAGAGTATCCGTATTGTTGCTTTCAGACAGGGTCTTGAGGATATAAGGGCTATGAAACTTTGCGAAAGCCTTTACAGCAAGCAGGAGGTTGTTGCCGCTATTGAAGAAGCCTTTGGGGGCGAGATTGTCTTCGAAAAATGCGCTAACGACACCGCTACAATGCAGCGTGTTCGCGATGCCATTGACAATATGATAATTGCTAAACTATAAAACAAAAAGCACCCTGTCGGGTGCTTTTTTATTTTATAAACTTGTCTATTGCATCGTGTAAAGCCTCGATTGCCTCTAAATCGTCGTGTTCTACCGCATCTACTATACAGTGGTCAATGTGATTTTTCAAAATCACCTTGCCGGTATTGTTAAGGGCAGATTTGACGGCGGCGAGTTGAATTAGAACCTCAGCGCAGTCGGCATCGTTTTCGACCATATTCTTAACCTTTTCAAGATGTCCTGCGGCACGGGAAATACGGTTTAGTACCGCTTTTTTATCCTCGTCGCTGTGAACGTGGCGATGGCCATCGTGTGAATGTATATGACTCATTTTAACTCCTATAACTTGGTTACATCATTTATTGGATTTCCGCTAAGCCAACCCTTTATGCAGTCGACCGTAATATTTAAAAGTTTTATTCGAGTCGACATAGGCGCCCAGGCGGCGTGGGGGGTGATTACGATATTATCTACACCCTGTAAAACACAGTTTCGCATAGGTTCAACCGTAATGGCGTCTAAGGCGGCACCCGAAAGGTGTCCGCTTTCTACCACCTCTTTTAAGGCAGGCTCGTCGACAAGGCCTCCCCTTGCGGTGTTTACAAAAAAGGCACCTTTTTTGCACTTGGCAAAGGTATCTTTATTCATTATAAGACGACTTTCGTCGGTTAAGGGCAGGTGCAATGAAATTATATCGCTTCTGCAAAGCAGTTCCTCAAAGGAAACAAACTCGGCTACACCATCATCCTTAGGTGTTCTTGTATATGCCAAGACCTTCATATCAAACGCACTGGCGAGTTGTGCAACACGCTTTCCGATATGTCCGTAACCGACTATACCGATGGTCTTGCCATATACTTCATCGGTTGGAAAATCGTAAAGGGTGGTAAGTTCGCTTTTTTCCCACGCGCCGTCTTTAACGGCGTTATGATAGTTTGCAATCTGATTAAAATGGTTTAAAATCAGCGCCATAGTATGCTGAGCAACGGCAGTAGTAGAATAACTGCCCGCATTACATACCGTAATTCCCTTTTTTGCGGCATATTTTACGTCGATTGTGTTATATCCCGTTGCGAAAAGGCCTATATATTTAAGATTTGGACAGGCATCCATAACCTGTTTGTCGATAACGAGTTTATTCATAAGAATTATCTCGGCATCGCCAATTCGCTCAATAACCTCGCTTTGTTTGGTGGTATGGTAATAGGTCACCTCACCAAACTGCTCGTAAGGCTTAAGCGATAGTCCGCCCGGGGTCATAACACCCGCTTCTAAAACAACTATTTTCATTGTTTGATTTTCTTTTCAATCTTGTGTTTAGAACCGTCGGGCTCAACTATTGTAATCCCCTGAAGTTGACTTTCAAGGCTTGCCTTAAAGCCGTTTATATACTTAACACGAAGTTCCTTTTGTTCGGCCTTTTCTTCGTCGGTTAAGCCCTCAGTTTTAGATTTGCGGGCGAGTTCATTTATTCTATCAATATCTTTTTGAGTAACCATATCAATTTCCTTTTAAATTTCGTTTCTGCCCTCCAAGGCGCGCTGAAGGGTTACGGTGTCGGCATATTCAAGATTTGCGCCGACGGGAACGCCGTAGGCAAGGCGGGTAATCTTTATTCCCATTGGCTTTATAAGTCTTGATATGTAGCTTGCCGTTGCCTCTCCCTCAACTGTGGGGTCGGTTGCCATAATAACCTCTTTAACACTACTATCAGATAATCGTGCAAGAAGCTCTCTTATTTTAAGTTTTTCGGGGCCAACTCCGTCAAGTGGCGAAATAACCCCGTGTAGCACATGGTAAACACCCTTGTATTCACGGGTGCGTTCAAAGGCTAAAACATCCTTTGGGTCGCTTACAACGCAGATTACCCCCTTGTCTCTTAAAGGGTCTGCACAGACGGGACAGATATCCACATCGGTTAAAGACTGGCAAGATGGGCAAAGATGTATTCTTCTTTTGGCGTCTGTAAGCGCCGCCGCAAAACGAGAAGCATACTCCTCGGGCGAGGTTATAACAAAAAGAGCCAACCTTTGAGCCGTTTTTTTACCTATTCCGGGCAGTTTTTCAAACTGTGCCGTAAGTTCGTTAAGAGAGGTTATATTATATGCCATTATTAAAACATTCCGGGCATACCGGGGATGTTGAGCCCACTGGTAATTTTGCCCATTTCCTCTTCACTTGTTTTTGCCGCGTTAGAAATTGCCTCGTTAAGTGCAATAATAAGGAAATCCTCAAGCATTTCGGGGTCCCCCTCGCATTCCTCTAAAGCTTCAGGCTTTATGTTTACAGCCTTTATCTCGTGTTTGCCTGTAACGGTAACGCTTACCATTCCGCCGCCAGCTTCGGCAGTGTACTCTCTTTCGTCAAGGTCGGCTTGCAGGGTTGCCATATCCTCCTGCATCTGTTGAACCTTTTTAAGCATCTGTTGCTGGCTCATGCCGCCGTTTTGGTTGGGTATTCTAACTTTCATATTGGTTCTCCTATATTTCAAATTGCTTTAATTTTTCTGCGAAGGCACGAAGAGGATCGTTCTCCTGCACCTCGGTTTGGCGCTTGTAGGGGCCAAGCTTGTAGTTTTTACCAAGCACCTGCTCTGCCGCTTTTCTTATTGCGTCGCGGTAGACAGACTTTTCACCATTAATAAGGTTTTTAAAGCCTGTATTAGGTGCGTCTATAAGCAAAAACTGACCGTCTATATACGCCTTTGATCCGTTAAGCACACCGTGAATTAGGGGTGCCGTTTTGGATAAAACCTTAAGAATCTCTCCCCATTCTTCAAGACAGGTCTCGCTTATCTCTTCGGTGGGGGGTGGTGCGTTTTCCTCTTCAATGGGGGGGATTTCCTCATCTTCCGGCTCTGCTATTTTTGGCTCCTCTGCTTTAGGGGTTTCTGTCTTAACCTGCTTTTCTGCAAAAGCGGGCTTGTCTTCGGCTATGCTTACCGCTTTTTTAGGGGCGCCAAGCTCTAATGCCCTTACCCTTTTTTCAAGGGAAGCAATGTCATCGCAGAGTTCGGGTTTGCAAAGTTTTATGATTGTTACTTCAAGAAGACTTCTGCGGTTTGCCAATTGCATAGAGGATATGCAAACCGAGAGCATCTCCTGTGCACGCATAATATCCTTTATATCAAAGCGACTTGCTTTTTCTTTGTAAATTTCAAGTTGTGCTGCCGAACATACAACCGGTTTTTTATCATCCTTAACCGTTTTAACAACCATAATATCACGGAAATGTGAGGAAAGGTCTACGGCAAGACGCATCATATCTACCGAGCCTGTGTAAAGTTCGTCTATAAGGCTGAGTGCACGTGATGAATCCCCTGAAATTATAGCATCGGAAAGCTTGTTTAGGTATTCGTAGCCCGACATACCGCAAACTTCGGCAACAACCTCTTCGGTAATGTTCTTTGATGCCGAAAGGCAAAGGTCTAAAATGGATAGGGCGTCTCGCATACCGCCATCTGCGGCGGCGGCAATTAATGCAGAAGCCTCCGGCGTTATGGTAAAGCCCTCGGCCTTTGCGATATAATCTATTCTCTGGCTAATCTTTTCGGGCTCTATTCTTCTGAAATCAAACCTCTGACAACGCGAAAGTATGGTTGCAGGCAGTTTGTGAACCTCGGTGGTTGCCAGAATAAATATTGCGTGCTCGGGTGGCTCTTCAAGGGTTTTAAGAAGGGCGTTAAAGGCCTGAATAGAGAGCATATGCACCTCGTCAATTATATAAACGCGGTACTTAAGGCGTGTGGGCGAAAAGGCAATTTGCTCGCGAAGAATTCTTACATCCTCTATACCGTTATTAGAGGCGGCATCAAGCTCTACAATATCTGTTGCCTCGTCTTCGGAAATTAAAGCACAGGCCTCACAAGAAAGGCAAGGGTCTCCATTTACAGGGGCGGCACAGTTTACCGCCTTGGCAAGAATTTTAGCACAGCTGGTTTTTCCCGTTCCCCTTGTTCCCGTAAAGAGATAAGCGTGGGAAATTTTGCCTTCATGCAGTTCTCCCTTTAAGGTTTCTACAATATGGTCCTGACCGTAAACCTCCGAAAAGGTGGTTGGTCGGTATTTTCTGTAAAGAGCCTTATAAGCCATATTCCCCTCCAATTAAAAAGCCTGTATGATAGGGCGTACGAATGAACCGATTGACTGCGGCGCACGGAAAAAACCGCTTAATGCTGCTCGGTTCCCCGCCTGACATGGTTCACGGTGTCCCGTCGCACAGGACCAGCCCATTCGCACACCCTGTCATACAGACAAAGCTACTGTTATAGTATAATATATTTTTTACTTATTTACAAGATTTATTTTAATTAATATTTTATTCACTAAAAAACAGTTGTATAACAATATAAAATTTGGTACAATTATTTTATATAAGGTACCTAAAATGATTTATGGAAGGTAAAATATGGAAAATTGGGATATAATGAACGAAAACGGCGTTATAACCGGTAAGACAGTGGTAAGAGGTCGCACCGTCTTAAAGCCCGGTGAATATCATCTTGTTGTTCACATATGGGTAATATCCTCTAACGGCAACTTTCTTATTCAACGTCGAAGCGAAAGAAGACGGCTTATGCCGGGCGAGTGGGCCTCAACGGGCGGCTCTGCCATATCGGGCGAAAGTTCTGTAAAAGCGGCCGCAAGGGAATTACGCGAAGAAATCGGTATTAAGGCTCCCCGTGGCACGCTTAAATTTGCAGGCAGGCTAAAACGCAGAAACTCTTTTCTTGATATATGGTTTATTAAATGTGACGCCGACATATCAAGGCTTCGTCTGCAAAAAAGCGAGGTTGCCGAGGTTAAGTGGGTGACCCCCGATGAGCTTAAAATTATGGTTGAGCAAAAAAGATACCACAACTACGGAAAAGAATATTTTAAAACTGTTTTCGACTATGCAGAGAAAATGCGTCGCGAAATCAACGCTGAACAAGGAGATTTTTGATGAGTTTAAACACTAAAAACCAAAAGTGTGCCGTATGCTCGGCATATCTTTTCACCGAGGACGACATAGTTTATTGTCCTATTTGCGGTGCACCGCATCACCGCGAATGTTATATGAATATCGGCAAATGCGGTCTTGAAGAGTTCCACGGCACCGATAAGCAGTACCGCCGCGAACTGCATGAGGAAGAGCAGACAGAGACAAAGCCCGAGGGTGAAAAGTCTGCCTCCA
Organism: Clostridia bacterium; assembly: GCA_017630655.1. GTDB lineage: Bacteria > Bacillota > Clostridia > Oscillospirales > Acutalibacteraceae > SFWF01. The sequence goes on along the minus strand of JAGBUU010000014.1, from coordinate 29,823 downwards.
ACCGAAGCGTTTGCCGCGGCTGTGGTATGAATCTTGAAGAGGGTGTTCCCTACTGCACTAACTGTGGTATGCCTTCGAGCGCGGGGGCCGCACCCTTTGGTCTTCCCCACTTTGAGCCTATTAATAAGAATGCCGTTATTGAGGATGGCGTTACCGCAGAGGATGCGGCAAACGTTGTTAGAAGCAATTCTTTTAGGTATATACCTAAATTTTTAAAGCTTAATTCTGCCCAGAAATCCTCTTGGAACTGGGCGGCTTTCTTGCTACCAAATGCTTGGTTCGGTTTTAGAAAAATGTATAAGGAAAGCATAATTGCCACCATTCTTATGATTACCTCTACAGTTATGTTCTTCCCTTTTACTATTGCCATTGCCGCACTGCCTTTAGCAGATGAGAACATTAAAAACTATATTCAGCTTAGCCAGTATTACGCTCAGTTTTTAGACGAAATAGGTCTGATTCCCCTTTTGCTTTTGTTTTTAGGCCTTGTTTTAAATCTTGTAATTCGAATCGTATCAGGCGTGTATGGTGACTATATTTACAGGCAAAGAGTGGTGCAGTCTTGCACCCTTATTAAGCAAACCGAGGATAAAGAGGCTGCCTTAAAAAAATATTGCGGCACAAGCTTTATTGGCTTCTTCCTTTCCGTTTTGGCTATAGAATTTATTCCCTCGCTGTTATCAATTTTTCTAATATAAAAGAACTTGAAAGGACGGCTTTTAATGTCGGAAAAAATTTGTGCTAATTGCCGGGAGGAAAATCAGTCGCATTTCACTTTTTGCAGATACTGCGGCGCTACACTTCCCGTTGTTGATAAAATTCGACACGATATACCAAAGTCAGAGGAAAAGCGCCTTTTTGACGAACTTTCTTACTTTGAGTACCGCCGCTTTATAGGCGCCGGTGCAGATAACATACTGTATGACTTTGAAAAACTTGAAGACAGACGCTTTGTTTTCTCTCTGCCCGTGCTTTTCCTTGGGATTTTATTTGGTTTTTACGGTATGTCGGCGTGGTTTTTTTATAGAAAACTTAAAAAATCAGGTCTTATTTTGCTGCTTGTGGCCGCTTTCTTTACCCTGCTTGAAGGGGTGTTGAATTTTTCTGTTAACAAAACACTTGTAATAGAAATTTTCAGGATTTTGGGTAGCAATTTTGATTCAACGCAAATGGCTATGTCGCTTTCTGATGCCCTAAATTATTATTCCTATTCATTTATTGGTTTTTCTAATTACATAAGCTTTGTCGCTTCATTTTTTGTTTCTGCCTTTGCACTTAGAATATATAAAAACGTTTCGTATAACAGGGCTTTGGCAATTAAATCAAGCTTTAGTGACGAGAGCGTTTTGCCCCTTGACATTATGCTGCATCGGGGCGGTGGAACAAGCCCTCTTCTTGCTCTTGTTCCCATCGTTCTCTCTCTATTAGCGCCTATTCTTTCGGTTGGGGTTGGTCTTTTATGAGCAAATATACGACTATTCTTTTTGACGCTGATGAGACTCTGCTTGATTTTCCTGCCGCCGAAAAGGCGTCTCTTATGAAAGTTTGCGAAAGGTTTGGCGTTGTTTATAACGAAGAGGTGCGTAAAACCTTTTCGTCTATTAACCTTGCCCTTTGGAAAAAGCTTGAAAAGGGGCTTATAACGCGCGACATAATAAGGGTTAGGCGTTTTGAGGAATTTGCAGAGTTTTTCGGCCTTGCTGCCGACCCAAAAGAGATGGCGGTATACTATGTCGAGTGTCTTTCAACCTTTGCATTTTTGCTCCCCGGTGCACAAGAGGTATGCAAAAGGTTAAGCGAAAAATACAGTCTTTACATAATTACAAACGGAATTGGTACGGTGCAGGAGATGCGTCTTAAAAAAAGCGGTTTGCTCCCTTACTTTAAAGGCGTTTTTATATCCGAAGATATTGGCAGCCAAAAGCCCCAGAAAAAGTTTTTTGACCATGTTTTGTCCCATATAAGCGAAACCGACAAATCCAAGGTTTGCGTTGTTGGAGACAGTATGTCGTCGGATATTTTGGGCGGTATAAATGCCGGCCTCGACACCTGTTTCTTTAACCCTTGGGGCAGAGAAGAAACATATTCTCCCACCTATACTGCAAAGAGTTTTGAAGAGTTGCTTTGTATTTTTGATGAAGCCTATGAAAAATGAAAGATTTAAAACAAAAACAGCAAAAAGAATAATAGGCCTTTTGTCGCTTGCCGCAGTAATAGTTGTCTTTGGGCTTGTTTCCTATTTTGCCATATATAAATTCTTTGTCTTTGGCACCGATGCACAGAGTTTTGAGAACTTTATAAAAGGCTATGGTTGGTATGGTAGGTTTGTTGCCCTTGGCATTCAAGTTCTACAGGTTTTTGTCGCTATTATTCCGGGCGAATTCGTTGAGGTGGGGCTTGGGCTTGCCTTCGGCTTTGTAGAGGGCACAATTTTGTGTCTTTTGGGGGTTGGGCTTGCCTCTTGGATTATCTTTTTACTTGTTAAAAAATGGGGCGTAAAGTTTGTTGAACTTTTTATAAGCCGAGATAAAATCGACTCCTTAAGGTTTATTAACAGCGAGAAAAAACTTAACACCTTGGTTTTTGTATTGTTCCTTATACCAGGTACGCCGAAGGATTTGCTTACATATTTTGTACCGCTTACTCGTATGAAGGTGTCGGAGTTTCTGCTGATTTCAATGTTTGCCCGTATACCTTCGGTTGTTTCCTCAACCATTGGAGGCGATTTCTTCGGAAACGGCAAATATTTAGAGGGTATTCTCCTCTTTTTAATTACCGGCGCAATAAGCCTGCTCGGAATTATCCTATATAGAAAAATTCTCGCAAAACACCGCGAGAGAAAAGCAAAAAAAGAGGATGCGTAGGCATCCTCTTTTTATATGAAAAATTTGCGTTCTATTATCTCCCTTGCGCGTCGGCTTATTCCAAGATATATAAGCAATCCACCTAAAAGGAAAAGAACGGTGAGCGGATATATCGACCATCCCGAAAACCCAACACAGAATTTTCTTGCGGTAAGCATTTCGGTTAGCAGCAAAAATCCCCCAACCGCCATTGCCGTACCGCCAACGACAAAAAGTCTTCCGCGTCGAAGGTAATACAGCAAGGTTATCGCCGTACAGGTTATAACACCGAGCGCGACTGTAAGTTCAAATGCATACCCTATATACCAGTTCGACCCTGTTGCAAAATTTATATAAAGAAGATAGAGTGCCGCCGCCGCGAAGTCGCAGGGCGCGAATATTACCGGATTTGGCTTTTTAAACCAAAGCGGCAATGCAAACACGATATAGCCGACCAAAATCGCCCCCAGAACGTAACCGAACCAATCAATTTTACCGTCCTTTAGCATATCTGCAAAAAAACAAACTGCAACGGGAATTAAAAAAAGCATTATAACCGCGCCGCAGATGAATTTTGAGTTTGGGCTTGATTTTGGCAACTTGTTTTCAGGAAAAATCGGGTCGTCAAACTCAGTAAACTCGGGGTGTACAACCGCAGTATTACAAAGCGGACACTTTTTTTCGGTGTTGGCAAGCTTTACACCGCACTTTATACAATACATATTTCTACCTCCCGTTTAAGTTGCTTTCGACCTCAACCTCGACACCAAGTTCATACAGAACCTCGAAAAAATGTCTTTCAAGTTCGGGGTCTTTTATGTTTCGAATAAAATTTATATACAGGGTGTCGCCGAATGACAGCATACCGCAGTTGTACGGCGCGTTCGCCTGTACTCCCAAGATAAAATCAAACCGCTTGATATATTTACTCATTATATCTGGCACCGTTACCTTCCCGATATTAGAAAGGGTAAGGCAGGACTTTTTCTCCCCCACACTGTTAAAAACCGCCTTCATAACGATATTTTTTATTGGAAGCGGAACGATTCTCAGTATTGGATTCTTTTCATCGTTTACGTTGGTTGCAATAACGCTGCCCATATGTTTTTTTGTGATTTCGGTTCCCATTTTATGCTTTACTATATCACAAATTTCCTCTATTGTGTATTCACCAAGCCTCGGGTCTATTTCAGGCACGGTATACATTGCAAAATTTCGCAGGGTATCGCCCCCGAAAAGTGTGCGGAGATTAACGGGAATAAGTAGTTTTATTCTCTTTTGTCTTTTTTTGTTCGGCTCCTTTTGGTTTTGAAGATTTATAAGCGCCTTCATCATTACGGCACTCATGAACACCGTAAGGGTTGCATTGTATTTGTGGGCAAGGTCAAGTGCACCGGTTGCCGATATTTTAAAACAGGTAAGGTTTAGAAATCCTCTTTTTTGTTCCTCTCCCCTCATATGCCAGGCGTTTGTATCCCGTCTGCTTACGGGCACACTGCCTGCATTTTTAAGAAAGCAGTCCTCAAGTTCTGCCTCGCAGGGATTAGCGTTTCTGTCTAATATCCCTTTTTCCATGGGGATTGCAACCCCGTATTTTTGTTCAAGATACTCTGCGATAAGATTTTTTAGAAAAACGAGCGCTCCTGTTCCGTCGGTAAGTGAATGGAAAAACTCGACAGCTATACGGTTTTGGTAAACGATTACCCTAAACGCACATTTTCGCATTTCTTCCTTGCTCATATAAACAAGGGGATAACTATATTCCTCTTTTATTTTGGGTGGGTTTTCTACCGCCTCAAGATAATACCAGAAGACGCCTTTCCTAAGGCGCGCAGCAATAGAAGGAAACCTCTTTACAATAACACTTAAAGCCGACCTTAAGACCTCGGTATCAACCGATTCGGTTAGGGTTGCCGACTGTCTGAAAACGTTGCTCCATGTTTTTCCGCTTGCCGCAGGGTATATTTTTGCCGCGTTATCAAGCCGCACCCATCTTGTAGGTTTTTTCATTATAATATCTTCCTTTAAAGGTTAGTTCTTGTAAAAGGCTACCACCACTGCACCGGGGCCTGCGTGGGTACCAATCACGCTTCCAACCGTCGTGTATCTTATCTCACTCAGATTGTTTTCCCAAATATGACGGCTATCCTCTATGTATTTTAAAAGCAGCGCGTCAGAAATACCGCTGTAGCCGAGCAAAACAGGCTTTGAAAAATCAATTCCGCCTGCCTTGTTTATCTCCTCGACAAGCAGGTTGTTTCCCATTTTTGAGCCGCGCGCCTTGCCGAGCATATTTATCTCACCGGAAACAACCGACAACACCGGTTTTATATTAAGAAGTCCGCCCGCAAAGGCAACAGTTTTTGAAATTCGTCCGCCCTTTTTAAGATATTCAAGGGTATCTACAAGGGCTACAACTACAATTTTCTTCTTTTCCTCATTAAGCCGCTCGGCTATTTCTTTGGCGGTTTTACCCTCGTCGAGAAGCCGAAAAGCAAGCTCCACCAAAATTCCGCTTCCCATAGCGGCGCTTTCAGAGTCGACTATATAAATATTGTCAAACTCCTCTGCCGCTATTACAGCGCTTTGATAGGTACCCGAAAACTTCGAGGCAAGGGTTATAACAACGGCGCTTTCGCCCGCCTCTTTGGCCTTTTCAAACTCCTTTATAAAGGCATTGGGGGTGGCTTGACTTGTTGTAGGCAAAACATCGCTTTCAACGAGTTTTTCATAAAAGGTTTTGTGGCTTATTGTAACGCCGTCGATAAATTCCTCCTCCAAAAACCGAACGGTAAGAGGAACGGTATGTACGCGTTTTTTATATTCAGGCATTAAATCTGCCGTTGAGTCTACTATTATTCTGGTATTCATTATTTTTCTCCTTTTTGGTAAATCTTTTCGAGAGCCTCGCTGATAATAGCAAGACTGCGGTAAAAGGCTCTTCTTTCCTCTTCGGTAAGGCCTGTGGCGGTTTCGCTTAAAACCGAATTTATTTTATCGGCAATCTTTTTTCCTATAAGCTTACCCTTATCGGTTAAAATCAGAGGGCTCTTATATCTTTTTGCGTTTTTAGAACAACAGATTAGATATTCGTTGTTTTCAAGATATTCTATAGCGCGAGATATAGTAGCCTTATCCTCCTCGCATCTTTCACAAAGTTCGGTTGCGGTTAGCCCGTCCTCATTTAAGTAGAGATGAAAAAGGCAGGAAACGTGGGCGCTTCTTAAATTATATTCAGACATCTCTCGGTTTTTGATTTTTCTTATATTTCGGTTAATTCGGTTAATAAGCACGGTAAAGGTTTCAAATCTTTCCTGCATAAAAACACCTCCACAAACACTTGTTGAACTTTCAACAGGTGTTAATATATCACACTCTTGTTGAAATGTCAACAAGTTTGTCAAAAAATAAAATCGGGGTTGTCCCCGATTTTACATTTCTATTATCTTTTTGCCCGAGTTGTTAATAAGTTCGGCTATGTCGTCGCTCGGGGGTGTGCCGAGCAGTATAAGGTCGGCCTCGTTTATAAGATAACTGTAGCAAAGTCTTTCGCTTTTATCAAACTTTTTATAGGTTATTATATTTTCCTTATCGCATTTTTCAATTATATCGAAATATCTGTCCCTCTCGCTCTCGGCCCAATCCTTCGCCTGTTCTTCAAAAGGAATTGCACACTCAAGTTTAACCTTCTCTCCTATTTTCAGTGCAAGGGTTGCAGCCATTGTCTCGAGCCCTCGGTTTAAGGGGGTTATAAGCCAAAGGGTCTCCTCTCTCGAAAGATTTAAAAGCGCTATTCTGAGTTTTTCATAAAGGGCATCTGACTCTAAAGAAGCCTCTTTATTTTCCCAATTATCAGGCGTTTTTGAAATTACGGCAACCTTAATCATAATTTAAAATTCTCCTTGTTTTTTTCTAAAATTATTTTACCACATCTCCTCTGTCGAAATTTGTCGCAATCTGACGGCAGGGTAAAAAAATTTATAACTAAAGGAAAATTTTAGTAAAAATAGTCGAAAAAAACAGGTAGGAGTTTTTCCCTACCTGTTTATTATGTGTTTTACGGCTTGTTCTGCTAAAATCAGTCCTGCGGCGGCGGGTACGAAAATCGCGCTTGCGGGGGAGGGGCGGTTGCCCTTTAGTTCCCCTGTGTCCATCTCTTTAAAGGGTTTTTCACTTGAAAACACAACGGCAAGATTTTCTATCCCTCTTGCCCTTAGTTCCTTTCGCATAACCCTGGCAAGCGGACAACCCTCGGTTTTTGATATATCGGTAACCTTGAGTTTTGTAACGTCCATTTTATTCCCCGTCCCCATACAGCTTATTACGGGGGTACCGCACTCGATTGCGTTTTTTATAATTTCGAGTTTTGCGGTTACGGTATCTACGGCATCAATTACAAAATCGAAGTTTGCCATATTAATTTGATTTGAGTTTTCAGGAAGATAAAACATATCGTGAAGTTCAATTTCGGCCTTCGCATTAATTTCTTCTGCCCTAAGGCGCGCCGCTTCGGTCTTTTTCATCCCTACCGTTTTTGTTGTGGCTAAAAGTTGACGGTTTAAATTGGTTGTCGAGACGGTATCGTAATCGAAAACGTCGATATGCCCAACACCGCTTCTGACGAGCGCCTCGAAGGCGGCCGAGCCGACCCCTCCGAGACCGAAAACGGCAACCCTTGAATTTTTAAGTTTTTCTATATTTTCGGCTCCGAGAAGCGCCTTTGTACGAGAAAAAATATTACTCATTATTTCACATTTACCTTTTTGCAAATTTCCTTTAAAACACATTTTTCACAATATGCTTTTCTCGCGGTGCAAACCGCTCTGCCGTGCAGCACCGTTCTGTGACAAAAGTCGTTCGACTCTTCACTTGGCAGAATCTTCTTTAGGTCTTTTTCAACCTTAAAGGGCTCCTTTTCCTTTGTAAGCCCTATTCGGTTTGCAAGGCGGATAAGGTGGGTGTCGGTAACGACGGCCGGCTTGCCATATACGTCGCCGATTATAAGGTTGGCAGTTTTTCTGCCAACGCCCGAAAGGGTTGTAAGTTCTTCAATCGTATCGGGCACCCTGCCCCCGAAATTTTCCACTATCCCCTTGCCTATCTCTATTAAATCCTTTGCCTTGGTCTTATACAGTCCGCAGGTTTTAATAAGTTCTTCGACCCTTGAAAGTTCGGCATTGGCCATTTTTTGGGCGGTAGGATAGACTTCAAACAGGGCGGGGGTTACCATATTAACTCTGGCATCTGTACACTGCGCCGAAAGTCTTGTTGCTATAAGAAGCTGAAAAGGGTCGCTGTAATTAAGCGAGCATATTGCATCGGGATACTCGGTCTTTAACAGTTCGACCGCCTTTTTTGCAAGTTCTTTCCTTGTCATACTATACGCCAAGCTTCATATCGCCCTTTTTAATCCAACCTGCTTTTCTCATGCCTTCACTCACGCCCAGAGCAATAAGGGCGGGAAGAACGAACTGCATAAGGGCAATTAAAAGCAGAGCGATAACCGAATCTGTACCGCCGCTAACCATTGATACGTAGGTTTCAAAGGGACCTACAAGTCCTGATGTACCCATACCAGAGCCTATAGGCGAACAGGTCATTTTAACAAGGGCGGATGACACAGGTCCCAAAATGGCACTTGATATAATAGCAGGAAGCCAGATTATAGGCTTTTTTACAATGTTGGGCATTTGAAGCATAGAGGTGCCTACTCCCTGTGCTATAAGTCCGCCCCATTTGTTTTCGCGGAAAGAGGCTATAGCAAATCCCACCATATTACAGCAACAACCCATAACGGCTGCTCCTGCGGCAAGACCGCTAAGGCCAAGCGATACGCCGATAGCCGCAGAGGATATGGGCAGAGTTAGACAGATACCCATTACAACCGATACAATCATACCGCCGATTATGGGGCTTGCCTCTACATTCTGATTAACGATAGCACCTATCCAGGTCATAAGCTTTGAAATTGGCGGGCCCACAAGGAAACCTGCTGCTGCACCTGTAAGGATAGATACCAAAGGGGTGATAATAATATCAACCTTGGTTTTACCTGCAACTAATGAACCGAGTTCAATAGCAACATAAGCGGCAACAAAGGCACCAAGAGGCTCTCCCGGTGCACCAAAGGCGAATTTTTCGGGGTTAGGAAAGGCTCCGATAAGACCAACAACGGCAGAGGATACCGTTACAAGCGGAGCCGCACCAAGTTTAGCGGCAACGCCTACGCCTATTCCTGCACCTGTTACGGTTTTGGCAAATTTGCCGATAATAAGTAAATATTCGCCGACTACTCCGTCGATTAGTCCGCCGATTTGAGAAATAATTGTGCCTATAATAAGGGTGGCGAAAAGACCTGACGCCATTCCCGAAAGCCCGTCTATAAAAAGGCGGTTAAAAAACTTTTTCATTTTTTACACTTCCTTTTAAAATATTGTAAACATAATACCACTAATGTTTTGAAATTTCAACATCTACAGTTGAAAAAACGGAGGTTTTATTGTATAATTTTTTTATGAATTTTAGAAGGTGAAGAAATGACCAAAATTTATCTGGTTCGCCACTGTCAAGCACTTGGCAACAAACAAAAGCTCTTTCAGGGTCATATTGATACCGACATAAGCGAGCTTGGTGAGGTTCAGCTTGAATATTTGGCAAAACGCTTTGAGGATATTCATATAGATACCTTTATTTCAAGCCCTCTTGTGCGCGCATATAAGACCGCCCTTGCCGTAGCTTCACCTAAAAATATGGTGGTAAATACAAATAAGGACTTTATTGAAATGTTTTGCGGCGAGCTTGACGGCAAAACATTTGCATATATTTTTGATACCTATCCCGATCTTAAATACGCCTGGTTTGAGGAGCCCGAAAACTTTGAACCTATCGGCGGAGAAACTATGAGAGAACTTTTTGCCCGTGCGAAAAGGGCACTTAAAGAGGTTGTAGATAACCCCGAAAACAAGGACAAAACGCTGTTTATTGCAACCCACGGCGGTTTTTTACGTTGTTTGCAATGTGCCCTGATTTATGATAATATAGAGCGGCTTAAGGATGTGCCTTGGTCCACCAACACCGCCGTTACCTTGCTTTGCTGTGACTCGGAAGATATAAAAATTGAGTATTTTGCCGACGATAGTCATCTGCCCGAAGAACTTCGCACCTCGGTAGCGCGTATGCTCCCAAAACAAACTTAAAGGAATGGAAAATAATTTGAAAATAATGTCTGTTGACCTTGGAAAAGCAAGAACGGGAATCGCCATAAGCGACGAGTCCGAAAGTTTCGCCTTTCCGAAACAGGTTATAACCGAATACAGTGAAGAAAGACTTGTGGCAAAGATATGTGCCGCCGCAAATGAGCTTGGTGCAGAACTTATTGTTGCAGGTCTTCCAAAAAATATGGACGGAAGCGAGGGTTTTCGCGCCGAAGAATGCCGAAGTGTTGCCGAAAAACTTGCCGATGCATCAGGCATAGAGGTTGTGCTTTGGGACGAGAGATGCACTACCCTTTCTGCCCATACCGTTCTTAATATGAACGATACGCGTGGCAAAAAGAGAAAGCAAACGGTAGACGCAGTTGCCGCCGTTATGATTTTAGAGGACTATCTCGCCTTTAGGAAAAACCGCAAGTAGACCCCTCTTTCCCTTGACAAGCGACATTTAACTATGTATAATACTACTCGGCACTAAAAATAGTGCCGAGTAGTTTAATTTAATATGCGGATGTGGCGAAATAGGCAAACGCGCTAGATTCAGGTTCTAGTGGTAGCAATACCTTGTGGGTTCAAGTCCCTTCATCCGCACCAACAAAAAACAACCTTTGTCTACCAAGACAAAGGTTATTTTTTTGAACTAAGTGTGCCTTGCGGCACGATAAGTACACCTTCGGTGCGTGAAGCAAAGGAGAACAGAAATTGAAAAGAGATGAATTTGATATTCAAATCAAACAGAGTTTTGTTATGTTGTTTAGGCAGTTGAAGATTGAAAATAAATGTGTTACAATACTTACGGGTGATAAATATGAGAAGTTTAGGCAAAGTTCTTATTTTGTTTTTTTCCTTGGTAATTATCATGCTCAGTCTTCCCTTTAGTGCATCTGCAAATGCAGAAAACAGGTTTGGCAGAAGCATTCTTTCTTCTATGCCAAACGGTGCCGCTATGGTTGGTGCCTATGACGAACTTAACGCAGGCTGTAGCGAGGCAAAAAAGGAAATACGCCTTGAAAACAGGATAGATGAAGACCAACTGTCTTATGTTGTTAACGCCCTTTGCACCGATTATCCCGAATACTTTTGGCTTACAGGCGGATACCAGTACACAAGAATAGGTTTTTCAAACCAAATTGCCTCGGTTAGCCCCGATTACCTTTTTACAAAGGACAACATATCCTCGGCGTCAGCCTCGCTTGAGGCAATGTCGAAGGACTTGCTTAGTGGTCTTGAGGGCAAGAGTGACTATGAAAAATCCCTAATACTGCACGACAGACTGGCCGAGCGTGTTGTTTATAAAAGCACAAAAACCGACCAAACAGCATACGGTGCCATTGTTGAGGGCGAAGCCGTTTGTGCAGGATATGCCAAGGCCTACCATTATCTGCTAAATAAGGCGGGCATAGAGGCGTGGTCGGTTAGGGGCGAAAGTGTTAACCCAACAACAAACAAAAAAGAGGGCCACCGTTGGAATATGGTAAAACTCGACGGCAAATGGTATTACAGCGACGTTACCTGGGATGACCAGAGTGATACCACTTACCACAACTACTTAAACCGCACCCTAACCTATTTTAACCAAACCCACTTTCCCGATATGTTCCAGGAACATCTGCCCGACGACAATAGCACGGCTGCAGATTACTTTGTAAAAAACGGGCTTGTTTTTAAAAATGTTAATGCCGATAAAATAGTAGCTCTTCTTAAAAAATCAAACAACCAAACATCTTTTTATGCGGACGGTAACGTTGATAGCTTTTTGAATGATTTAAAGGGTAAAATGAAGGACATTGCAGTTAAGCTTGGTGCAAAAGGCGGTGCTTCATATACATATATAACCTCTACACTTGGAAATGAGATTTTTCTTAAGGTTATTATCGAGCAGAAAAATCATACCCACTCGCCCAAAAAGGTAAACGCGGTTGCCCCTACCTGCGTTAGCACAGGTCTTAAAGAATATTACAAATGTAGCTGCGGCAGAATTTTTGCAGACAGCAAGGGTAAGACCGAGCTTGACTCTACCGCTTCGCTCATTATAGAAAAAACAGACCATACCATATCTGATGACCTTAAGTTTGATGCACATGCACACTGGAAATACTGCACTGTATGCCAGACCGCTATTGAAGGCTCCTCTGCAACCCACGAAGACGAGGATAACGACCATATATGCGACACCTGCACAGGCGAAATCGAGGATACCTCTTCCGATACAGCCTTTACCCTGGACGACTTGTATTTTGCCCTTACTACCTATTGGCACATAATTGTAGCAGCGTTGGTTGTTGTTGCGGTTATCGTAGTTTTGGTGCTAAAGAAATAGCAAAAGCCCTTTTGGAAAAACCAAAAGGGCTTTGTTTATGCATCTAATTCGCAGCTTGTTCCGCCACCGATATTATGTTTTTTTATTTTTGTTTTATCCACCGAAACTATATCAAAGCAGGGCTCTCGTTCGCTTCCCGCCTCCCTTGCATCTAAAGGCTTAGATTGGTCGGCGCGGGCGGTTGAAGAGGCAATCTGCCAAAAGGCTAAATCCTCGAAATACTGCCTTTCTTCCATGTGAACATGGCCGTAATGGTAGATTAAAATTTTGCCATCATCATTATAACAAACATCTATACCAAGCTCATCGTTTTTATATGGGGTTTTCTTCATATAGGCTTTTATTACTGCACGAAGCTCGTCGCCAAAAAAGGTTTCGTGGCGGTTGGCTTCATCATCAATTGCCATATGTGAAAAGATAATTACATCATCAAAATCGTCGTTGTTCGCAAGTGCTTTTGACACCCACCGAACCTGCTCGGCACTATACCCCCATCTTGTTATTCCGGTTTGATATTTGTAACGGCTCTCCGGGCTGTTTTCGTTATGCTCTCCCATAAAACTAAGCCTTGTTATAACACCGTTTTCATCATATTCGGTTTTATAGTCCGCCGCGTCAAGGCACAATACTCTTATAGTTCTATTCTCTTTTTTAAGGTCATAATAATAGTATTTAGAGTTGGGGTCATCCTTATCGTGCTCCCTGTCTTTTACAGCAAAGGGGGTAAGTATTTCTCTTTGCCAGTCGAGGTCGCTTATAACTTTTTGACTGAAATCTTCATTCCACTCGGCATATGAGTTGTCATCGTGATTGCCAACCAGAATTAGTGTGGGCTTTTTACTCCTTTTAAGAACACTTAGAATTTCTCTGTAGGCTAAAAAACAATCCCGCTTATCCTTCCAATATCCCTGTACAGTATCTCCGCCGAGCACAACCATATCAATTTCATCGTTACCATTTGCAAGGTCTACTATCTGCTCCATCTGAGAAAGAAGCACAGCCCCTTGCCCTGTTTTTATACCCATATAATGCATATCGGTTATATAGATATAGTTGACCGCACTTTTATTAAGCATAACATCCACTTTATTCTACCTCCATTATTCTTCCAACAACCGCAAACCCTGCGTTTTTATACTAATAGAAACATCTTGAAAAACAGACCCTTTCACATAAAACATTTTCTCTTTTTTGTGATTGTATCACACTTTAAAAAACAATTCAATATTTCTTGACTTTAGCATTTTGCTATGTTAAATATAATTTATAAACATTTTTGGGAAGGTATCGCTTTGAGTTTTAATTTTGGATTCTTTTTAACAAATATTTTGCTTGGTGTAGGGCTTGCTATGGATGCCTTTTCGGTATCGGTGGCAAACGGTCTTGGTGAGCCCTTTATGAAAAAAAGGAAAATGCTGACTATATCCACTGTTTTTGCATTTTTCCAGTTTGCAATGCCCCTTATAGGTTGGTTTTGCGTTTCTACCTTTGTTCATTATTTTAAAGCCTTCCAGCCCTTTATCCCCTACATTGCCCTTGTGCTTTTAGTTTATATCGGCGGTAAAATGATATATGACAGTTTTCACTGCGAGAGCGATGAGGGAAGTTGTGCGGCGGTAGGCGTAGCAGGTCTTATACTTCAGGGCATTGCCACCTCTATTGACGCCTTATCGGTTGGCTTTACCATTGCCACCTACGATTTTATCCACGCTCTTATAGCCGCCATTTTAATTGGTGCGGTTACCTTTATAATTTGCCTTATAGGTGTTGTTATAGGCAAACGCATAGGCAACGCCTTTGCCGGTCGCGCAACCCTTTTAGGCGGTATAATTTTAGTACTTATTGGCCTTGAAATATTTATTACAGGGGTGTTTTAAGTTATGAAAATGCTGTTTCGGCAAAGAATGTTTTCCTGGTTTGATAGTTACGATATTTTTGATGAGGCGGGCTCTACACTTTATACCGTTAAGGGCGAACTTGCTTTGGGTCACCAGTTTCGCGTTTATGACCAATCGGGCTTAGCCGTTGGTTGTGTAAAGCAAAGAATACTTTCCTTTCTGCCAAGATACGACATATATAAAGGTAACGAACATATCGGCTGTATATGTAAAGAGTTTTCTTTTTTCAGACCCCATTTTACCATTGATTTTTGCGGTTGGTCTGTGCAAGGCGACTGGTTTGAGTGGGATTATACAATAACAAATGCACTCGGCTCTCCTGTTGCTACCATTAATAAGGAGCTTTGGAACTGGACGGACACATATTCTATTGAGGTGTCCGACCAAAATGATGCCCTATATGCCCTTATGCTTGTTCTTGCGATTGATGCTAATAAATGTTCAAGAGATAATTAGGTGAATACTATGTCAAAATACCTTTTAAAAGGCGAAAAATTAACCCTTTGTTGTGACCCTGCCGCCTGCAGTTACACGGTAACTTTTGCGGATAAGGTATGGACTATGAGCGAGTCTCCCTTTGTGCTTTTCTCCAATGATACCTCTGTGCCTTTCCCACTTCCCGTTTGTGAGGAAGTCTATGAACCGGGCACCTCGAAATGTGTAAAGGCGGTATACAAAGGTTTTGGAGAGAGTAACATTACCGTTACTACAAAAGCCGAGCTTGAGCTTTTAACCGACGATATTTATTTTACCCTTATTGTCGAGGGTGATAAAAAGTGTGAAATTAAAAAGGTCTCCTTCCCTACCCCGTTTGATTTTGGTGAAGGCTATGGCGATAAGGGAGAACTAACCGATAAAAACATTCCCGTTTGCTACACCGTTCTGCCTCGTATGCAGGGTTGTTTGGTTCCTGCCGGGATGCATATTGGTATTGCCGACGGCAAGGTTTTTGAGCGCGACTCTTATATGCCTATTTTTGGTCAAGTTAGAGAAAACACAGGGTATCTTGCCATTTACGAGACCCCTTTTGACGTAACCTATGAACTACGCTATGAAAACGGCGGAGAAAAGGTTGCTCCCCTTTGGATAACCTCGCTTGGACATATAGCCTATCCGAGAAAAATACTCTATCGCTTTATGGAAAACTGCGATTATAACGACCTTGCCCATTCCTACAGAAGTTATGTGAAGGAAAAGGGCAATTTGGTGACCCTTAAAGAAAAGGTCGCAAAAAATCCTAACATTTCAAAACTTTTCGGATGCCCTGTAATTCATACAGGTATTGCGGGTCATATCTCTCCCGATTCATATTATTATCATAAGGACGAGCCCGAAAAGAACGATTGGTACATCTCTTTTTATGAGCGCGCCGAACAGATAAAGGCGCTTAAAGAAAAGGGTCTTGAAAAGGCTTATACCCATTTTGACGGCTGGGGCAACCACGGATATGATAATCTTCATCCCTCCCCCTTCCCGCCCCACGAGGCTGCGGGCGGAGCCCTTGGCATGAAACACCTTGCCGATACCGTTACCTCTTGCGGCTTTATTTTCGGTATCCACGACCAATACCGCGACTACTATTATGACGCGCCCGATTTCAGTTTTGACGAGGCGGTTATGAACGCCGACGGCAGTCATCCTTTCTGCAGTGAATGGTACGGCGGAAAACATACCTGGCTTTGTTCGGCGAATGCTCCGTCCTACGTCAGAAAGAATTACAACGAATTTAAGCGGCTCGGAATAAATATCGAGGCTTCGTATCTTGACGTTTTCTCGGTTGTTTTTCTTGATGAATGCTTTTCTCCCGACCACCCCGCAACCAGAGAGGACTGTGCAAAAAACAGACGGGAATGCCTTGACATTCTAACCTCAAGGGGAATTATTCCCTCCTCTGAAGAAATACTCGACTGCATTTTACCGTCTCAGGTGCTTTGTCATCACGCCCCCTACTATACCGATTGGTTGGGCGGCTCGGACTCTAATCCTGTGGGACTTCAGATTCCCCTTTTCAACCTTGTTTACCACGACTGTGTTGTTATTCCCTGGATTGGTAAAAAGGGTAGCCGCGGCGGTTGGGGTATTACGGGTAAGGACAGCGGATACGCCCACGCAAACCTTAACGGCAACCCAATTTATCTAAGCATTGATGCCGACAAAGACACTATTTGCGAGGCCAAAAAGGTTTGTGATATGGCCGAAAAACTTACCCACTGCACAATGGTTCGTCACGAATTTTTAAACCCGAACGGCAGAATACAGCGCACAACCTTCTCTGACGGAACAAAGATTACCGTAAACTTTGATACAGAAGAGGTAATGGTTGAATAATTTTCAGAAATAAGCATAAGGACGTTATATGAAAACACTTAACTTCTTCCCGGAATAATTTTGTCTCTTTGTATTGCCCTTGTGGCAACCTTTATGGAGGGAGTTTTGCCCGTACACGTTGTTGCCTTGCTTGTTGAAATGGCTATGGGTATAGTTTAAAAAATATCGACAAAAAGAAAAAAGCGTATTGGAAAAATCCAATACGCTTTTATTATGTATTAAAATTATTCTTCTGTATTTTCTTTCTCGGTGTCTACTGCCTTGCTCTTACTACGCTTGTAAGAGAAGAAGAAACCAATAAAGAGCACTACTGCGAAAACTATTACATAGAAGAGTACGGGGAAGGAGAATTTGCCTGCCTCTTTTGCTGCGAGATAGGGGGTAATTCCGTGAGCATAAGCTGCTGCAAATACCATAAACATACATGCAACCATAGACATTGAGGGAAGAACAAATCTCTTAAATACGCCGAGTTCTTTTTCCTTTACCATCCAGGCAATAAACATAGGAATGTACATAGCATAGATGGTAACAATGGGAAGTTCGGAAGAGTCAAAATTGAAGTATCCAAACCAACCGCCGTCGGGAGAAAGGTTTGCACCGTAGAAATAAAGGAGCCATGCAGCACAAACGAAAAGTCCCCAAACCGAAGAGTTGCTTGTCATATTTGTGTGTTTATCAACTGCAGAGAAGGTTTCGGGTCTGGGACCAACGCCACGGGATGCAATAGCATACATTCCGCGAGATGCACCCATCATAAGACCGTTAAGTGTGCCAAGGCAGGAAATAACAACGCAGATGCTAAGAATAATTCCGCCTACATTTCCGAAGATTGAAGAGAATGCCACGGTTGCACCGTTTGCCATAATGTCCGCATTGGATGCACCGCCTGCAACGCCTACATAGTAAAGGATATATGCAACAACAACGATGAATGCGCCAATAACAAGTGCTAAGGGAAGATTCTTCTTGGGATTTTTAAGCTCGGCATTGATAGAGGTTGCAACTATCCAACCCTCATAAGCAAATACGGTAGCAATTACAGCCGCAAAAAGTCCGCTTCCGACACTGCCTCCAACTGCTTCGGTAACAACGTTTGCAAAGTTATCAGTAAGGGTGCCCTTAGTAAAGCCAACCGCTGTGCCAATAATTCCCATAAGGAAAATGGGTATGAGTTTTATAACAGTGGAACTAACCTGGAATTTGCCTGCAAGTTTGGGCGATAAGGTGTTCATGGTGTATGAGGCAACCAGCAAGAAGCCGGCAAGAGCCATAACGCGAGGACCGGTAATGTCCCAACCAAAGATAACGCCAAAGTATCTTGCAGATACCCAAGCAAGCACGCCTGTCATTGCGGGATAATAAATGTTTACCATAAACCAAGCAAGATAGTAGCCGTAGGTTTTGCCGCATGTAGCCTCGGCGTAGTCCACGACACCGCTTACCTTTTCATACTTGGTTGCCATAACAGCAAACTGAGCCGAGCAGATAATCATAATAAGACCGGTGATTGCCCAAGCAGCAATGCCAAGTGGCATATTGCCACCTGTGGCAACAAGCACATTTTGAGCCTTAAAAAACACACCGGAGCCTATAACCGTTCCAACCACCATACAAATGGCGGTTATAAGGCCAAACTTTCTAGATAGTTTTTCCATAAAATTTTCTCCAATCAAATTTTATTACATATAGTAACATATATAAAATAACAAAAAATACCTGATTTTGTCAACAAAAATAAAAAGCCGCAACAAAACTTAGTTGCGGCGGCTTTTTATATATGAATAGATTATCCGTGATAGGTGATATCAACAAAGTTGCCTGTTTCGGCAGATTCCTTTGCTTTAAGGCACATATATGCCGAGAAAAGACCCTGCTCGAGAGGAGTGTGAGAAACGTCAGTGCCCATCATAACATCGTAGAAGTTGTCGGCGAGTTTAAGGTCGCCGCCGCCATGCTGACCGGTTGTTTCAACCTTGTAAACGATGTCGTTAGGAGTATAGTTCTTTCTTACCTTGATTTCGCTTGTTACCCAATCGAACTCTACCGTTCCGCCTGCTCCCGAGAAGATAGCACCACGCTTAGCGGCGTGCTTGTTTCTTACAAAGAAGTTTTGGGTATAAACCATATGCATACCCGATTCATATTTCATAATTGCGGTTCCGCTATCCTCGTTACCTACGTCTTCGGCAAAACAACAGTAGGGGCCGTGAACATAGTCACCCATTTCACGAGTCTTAAAGGGACCTTCCTTACAGGTGTACTGCTCGGGGCAGTCCTCGCACTTAAGCCCTGCGGGCTTGTCACCCTTCATTATCTGCTTTGAATTCATAGCACAAACCTGAACAGGCTTTTGTCCTATGATGTAGTTTATGTAGTCGAAATCGTGGGTTGATTTCTGTAGGAATAGGCCGCCTGTGATACTGTCGTCTCTATACCAGTTGTGATAATAGTCTCCGCCATAGGTTACGTAGTTGAATGCGGCAACATGCTGAATTGTTCCTATTTCATGTGCTTTAATTGCAGTTCTTACCTCTTCGACAAGAGAAGTTAAACGAAGCGGGAAGGAAACAACAACCTCGGTCTTATTTGCTTCATAAGCCGCTTTAAGCTGCTCGAACTGTTCCATAGAAACAGCAACGGGCTTTTCAAGGAAAAGGGGTATTCTCTTCTTGAGTACCTTTTCGGCAAGCTCGGTATGAAGGTTGCAACGTGTGCCGATGATGATACCGTCGAACTCGTTTTCCTCAAGCATTTTATCGTTATCGGTATAGAACTTGGTAGCAGAATAATCGATGTGGTCGCCATCAAGTCTTTTCTTTATCTCGTCGTGGTCGGCAGGGTCGCTAATAGCGGTAAGTTCAATCTTTTTGCCCTTATTTATTCCATATAAAAGAACAAAGACCGCTCTTGCACGAACGCCGTAACCAATGATTCCAATTTTTAGAGTTTCCATTTTTTGCCTCCTATTTTTCGGCATCGCAAAAAAGCAAGCATCCGCTTTTTTTAAAATGCTCGATTTTTTTATATAAAAGTTCCTCGGTACATCCGAAAAACTCTGCTAAGCAGGGCAAACACATAAAGGTGTTTTCTCCCCTGCCTATCATTCTTTTATGTAGGGCAATCTCGTCACCTGTGAGCTTTTTGCCACAATTTCTACAGGCAGTCATTATAATTCATCAACCACCCTTGCACGATAAAGCTTGCAGGAATGGTGCTCGAATGTGTTGCCTAGGAAGAGCATTCGGTTTACCGCATTTACCTCCTCGCCCGTCCAAAGCTCGGTAAGTTTTAAGGTTTTTCCCGAAATTTTAGGCAGACCCAAGGCATCAAGGGTCACCTCTACCGTTTGCTTGCCATCTGAGAAATTAAACACGCCTATTGCAATATCTCCGTTATCAAGAAATTTTGCGATAACAGGGCAGTCAAGTGGAGTGTTTTCAAAAAAACTGTCATCGGGACCGCGGTTTTGCCTTACCTTATTCTCCCTACTGTTTACAATAAAGGGTTGACGTGCACCGATATCCTGATTTATCTCAATAACATCCTTATTCATAAGAATAGTTTTGGTTTCGTCATCCATATTTCTTATGTCGCAACCTATCATAAGAGGCGAACCTAAAAGAGACCAAAGGGAAAAATGGAATTTATATTCCTCAAAGCTACAACCCGTAAGCCCTACAAAGCCCTCGCCCTTCATGCCCACAACCAGCATATCCATATCATTAAAGCAGCCCTGCGCGTTATATTCCTGAAATTCAAGTTGAGACTGACCAAGCGATTTAATTGATGCCCAACTATCCTTTATATCATAGGTGGAACGCCACATATGAGCACCCGTCTGTTTAACCCAAACCCTTGTGTGCTCGCTGCCCCAAGAGCATGCAGAAAACAGGATATCTCTGCCGCAGTTTGCAAGGGCAATGCCCATTCTTTTATAAAGAACATCGGCACTGACATTGAAATTATGGAAGCAAAAATCATATTTAAGGAAATCTACTCCCCACTCGGCAAAGGTTTTGGCATCGAGCCATTCATATTCATAACTTCCGGGGTAACCTGCACAGGTGGCATATCCCGCACAGGAATATATACCAAACTTTAGCCCCTTGCTATGAATATAATCTGCTACATATTTCATGCCGTGGGGGAATTTTTGCGGGTCGGGCACAAGGCGTCCGTCTTTATCACGTTCTTTTAGCGACCACATATCGTCAATTACGATATATTCATAACCCGCATCCCTTAGCCCTGTTTCTACCATTTTATCGGCCGACTCTATTATAAGTTGTTCGTTAATATTCGCTTCAAAGGTGTTCCAAGTATTCCAGCCCATAGGCGGTCTGTTAACTATCATACCGCTTCACCCCTTTGATATGAATTATACAGTTTTATCTTTACAAGGTCAAGAGAATTAGACTAAAAATCTTGCATTTGAGAAAATTCTTTTAATACAAGACCCGGGTTTTTATCCAGTGCCCAATTTATTTCATATTCCGCTGTAAAAAGAAGCAAATCTCTGCCGCGTCTGTCCTTAACCCACTTAGTTTGCTGCATAAGGTTAAGCCGCTTAAGGTCGGTGTCACTGCTCTCTACAAAACGGACAAGACTATGTGCGGTATCCTGTTTGTGATATTTAACACCGTACTCGCTTTCCATTCTAAACTGCAAAACATCAAACTGAAGCATACCTACAACGCCGACATAGACGCGTTCCATACCCGAGTCGGGTAAAAAGAACATCTGAATTGCACCCTCTTGTGCAATTTGGGTAATACCCTTATCAAACTGCTTACGCTTTAGCGAGTCTATCTGCTCAACTATCGCAAAATGCTCGGGTGCAAAGGTAGGTATGCCTGCATATTCAACCTTCATTCCCTTTTCGCAAATGGTATCACCTATTGAAAAAATACCGGGGTCGAAAACGCCGATAATGTCACCCGCATAAGCAGTATCAACTATCTCTCGGTCCTGAGCCATCATCTGTGTCGGACGGGAAAGCTTGATTGCCTTTTTGCCTTGAACGTGGAAATATTCATTTCCTCTGTCAAACTTGCCCGAAACAATTCTCATAAAAGCAATTCTGTCTCTGTGTGCCTTATTCATATTTGCCTGAATTTTAAACACAAAAGCCGAAAAGCCCTGGGTTTCCGGGGGGATTAAATCCTCGCCCGAACGGTAAGCCAAAGGCTCGGTAGTAAGCTTTAAAAAGTTCTCTAAAAAGGGCTCAACACCAAAGTTATTAAGAGCCGAACCGAAAAACACGGGGGAAAGCTTTCCGCATCTTACCTTTTCTAAGTCGAACTCAAATCCGCCTCCATCAAGCAGTTCAATTTCGTCCACAAGAGCTTCTCTCATATACGGCCCGATAAGACTATCCAGCTTTTCGGTGTCGGTAAGCTCGCACTCTATGGCTTCTATTCTGTCGCTACCCGCGTGGGAATCTGCAAAGGTTAAAATTCTGCGTCTTTCTCTGTCGAAAACGCCCTTAAAATCTGTACCGCTTCCAATTGGCCAGTTCATAGGATAGGTTCCGATACCGAACTCTTTTTCAAGTTCATCTAAAAGTTCAAAGGAATCTCTGGCGTCGCGGTCCATCTTATTAACAAAGGTGAAAATTGGAATATGACGCATAGCGCAAACCTTAAAAAGTTTACGTGTTTGTGGCTCTATACCCTTGGCAGCGTCTATCACCATAACCACGCTGTCGGCAGCGGTTAGGGTTCTGTAAGTATCCTCCGAGAAGTCCTGATGTCCGGGGGTGTCAAGTATATTTATGCAATATCCGTTATATTCAAACTGCAAAACCGAAGAGGTAATTGAAATACCTCTCTTTTTCTCAATCTCCATCCAGTCGGAAACGGCGTGTCGGTCGTTTTGTTTGCCCTTAACCGAGCCTGCCGATTGAATAGCTCTGCCGTAGAGCAGAAGCTTTTCCGTAAGTGTTGTTTTACCTGCGTCAGGGTGGGAAATTATAGCAAAGGTGCGTCTCCTTGCAATTTCCTTTTTAGTCTCACTCATAACATACTCCTAATGTTTTAAATAACCTATTTATACTACCATAATTATCCGCTTTTTTCAAGAAAAAATACGGCAAATTATCTTGTTGCCGGGGCGGACAACAAAAAGCCTCCCTTCTGTGAAGGGAGGCTTTTTAAAAATTATTTTTAGCCGACTTATTTCGACAAATTGCGAACTTTGGGATAATTTTTCTTTATTCACCAAGTCTGCGTCTGATATAGTCTTCAATAAATTCTGCGGTGCCTTCGGTACCAAAATGGGTTGCGTCTATGCAAAGGTCATAGGTATCAATCTCTCCCCACTTGCCCTTACAGTAGCGGTCGTGGTAATATTTACGGGTACGGTCATGGCGGTCCATTTTTTCAATTGCTTGGGCTCTGTCAAGAGAGAACTGCTTCATAACCCGACCAATTTTATACTCTCTATCCCCTTTAACAAAGATAGAGATTACGCCATCACAGTCCTTTAAAATTTCCTCTGCACAGCGGCCTACAATAACAAAGGATTCGTCCGAATTTCCAAGTTTGCGGATATAATCAAACTGCATATTTGCAACGTGGTCTTCAAAGGAAGTGGTGTGTCCTTTAACTGTTTTATGGAAGAAATGACGCTTTTTCTTTTTAGCATACTCCATTAAATGCGTAGAGTCTACATCAAGCTCTTCGGCAACCTTTTCAACAATATTACGGTCATAAAGATTAACACCGAGCGCTTTCGCTAAGGCTCTTCCAATATGCTTTCCGCCGCTTCCAAATTCACGGCCGATAGCTATAATAAAACGTTTTGACATAATTTCGCCTCCTATTTATATTATACGCAATATCTGAGGATTATAACAGCGGTAGAAATTAAAAGCACAATAACTGTTGCGGGTGCTGCCTGCTTGCAGTATTTACCCCAACCAATGCGATAACCGTTTCTACCCGCAACCGATACGCCAACAACATTTGCAGAAGCGCCGATAGGTGTAGCACAACCACCAATATCAGTGCCTATAGCAAGAGACCAAGCAAGTGTTTTAAGAAGTGTTGGGTCTGTTACTCCGCCAACTACCGCCAAGCCCTTAATAACGGGAACCATTGTAGCTGCAAAGGGAATGTTATCAACGAATGCCGACGCTATAGCAGAAAGCCAAATGATAATTATAACCATTACAATTAAGCTGCCGCCAGAAATGGTCTGAATAAACTGAGCCATAAGTTCAAGAATATGGGTCTGCTCCAGACCGCCAACAACTATAAAGAGGCCAACAAAGAATAGCAGGGTCTTGTAGTCTACTTTGGAGATAATCTCGCTAATTCCCTTACCTGCAGTAAGAAGGGTTATAACAGCAATTCCTGCACCAATAGCCGCTACAGACAGTCCGGTGTTAGCGTGTGTAACAAGAAGAACAACAGCAAGAAGGAATATAGCAACGCTTATGATAAACTCGCGCATATTAACAATAGCCGAAGCGGGAGAGGGCATACCTGCTGTATCGATTTCTACTTTAGATGCTTCTTTTAAGGTCTTCCTGTTAACAAGGTAAAAGTACATAACAATAACAACAAGGCTAAGTCCTGCAATAAGACCGGTGTTTAAAAGGAAGTCGGTGAAGGAATATCCAAGTTGTGAACCGATAATGATGTTTGGCGGGTCGCCGCACATTGTAGCACTACCGCCAAGGTTTGCACAGAAAATTTCTGCCAAAATCATTGGAATGGGGTTAAACTTTAAAAGCTTTGCAAGTTCTATTGTGATAGCAGCAAGGAAAAGGATGACGGTAATGCTGTCAATAAACATAGCAAGTACAGCCGACATTACCATAAAGGCAATAAACAGGGGTACAACCTTATACTTTACCCATTTTGCAAGGAGCATACAAAGCCAACGGAAAAATCCCGACTTTGCCATGCCCTCAACCATTACCATCATACCTGCAAGAAAGATAATGGTTGCCCAGTCTATTCCGCTATGGGTTGCGTCGTGGGTAACATTAGGGTCTGCCCACCAGAAATTTAAATGCGTAAGATTTTCTAAGGCCAAGGTGTGCCACATAGCCCCAAAATCCCTCATAATGATGCCGAAAACCAGGACTAAAACTAAAAGTCCGCAGCCAAGAGTAACATAGTGTCGTTCAATTTTATCCATAACGATAAGCACGAACATAACAACAAAAATTACTACTGCCGCAATCTGTGCTGCTAACATATATGTGTCTCCTTAAAAAATTATTTTAATTCTATTAAACGGCAGGCCCCTTTAAAAAGCCCACCGGTAACATAGTGAGTTTTTTGGTCACACAGATATTCCCTTGAGGTGTGATGATGCCCCGAAAATGTTGATATAATCTGCGGACTGTGTTTTAAAGTATTAATCATTCTATGACTAACCAGGTACTCTTCCTTAGTGATTTTCACATTAGGATGATACGCCTCGGTTACATTAAGAAGTCTATCGTCAAGCGGGTCGTGAAAAAACACCGCCGTGGGCAGCCCGTTTTTAAGGGTTTCTTCAAATCTATTTACAGTATATTCGGGGAAATAGTCAAGTGCGTTATTTGCGGTTATAATATTTACACCATTTATGGTGCGAACCTCAAAATCAATATCGAACTCGTCTATTTGGACTTTAAGTTGCGCCTCCATTTTGGCGCCATAGCCGTTTGGCTCTTCAAGGGTGCGGACAATCTGCTTTTGGTATTCGTGTCCGCCGGGGGTGAACATCATATCCTCGCCCCGTATTATCTCCTTAAATTTTTTAAGGTTGCCCTCGGTATAAACGTCGTAAGCATCGCCCGTCACAACAAGGGTTGCATCAAGTTCTTTTGCAAGGGCGATAGCCTCTTTGAAATACTCTTCGGGTGTGTTTTCGGGATAATTCCCCTCTTTTATGAATACCTCTGCACGTTCCCTCATAAGCTCCTGTTGCCAGGTCTCGTCTATTGGACTTACCTCGGTAATATGTATATCGGTCACGTGAAGAAGTCGGACAGGCTTTTCTAGTCCTACGTTTAGGACTGTATGCAAAACATCAAGCATATACTTCACCTCAACTACAGTATACCACACAACACTTTTTTTGCAACAGTTTTAAATTAAAGGTATATTTTGTCAACTTATGCATTTGACAATGTACTGTGAGTATTATATAATTATAAAAAATCAAGAATTAGTTGGTGTGTTTCTATGGAAAAATCAAAAACCAATCCAATACTTCAAAAGCTATCGGCTCTTTGGTCAGATAAAAGGTCTTATCCTGCCCGTCTTTTATATGCGGGGGCTGCCATCTTTGCCGCCAGCTTCATATTTATATTCTTTGGTCCGTTCGAGATGGTTGCCAATAGCGGTGCATCGCTCTCATACACCAATAAGGATATTGCTCCCATACTGCTTGGTGCTGTTTTCGGCGTTTTTGCAGTAACAACTCCGCTCCTGGCTTTGCTAAAGGGTAAAATTTATAATATTTGTGTAACTCTTATCTCCTCTCTTACCGTTGCGGGATATATTCAGGCCGCGTTTTTCAATTCTCTGCTTGGCTCCCTAACGGGAGATGCTGTAAACTGGAAAGACCACGCTTTAGAGATGCTTATTAACCTTGCCGTTTGGGTGCTGGTTATTGCGGTTGGTTTTTTTATTCTGTATTTAAGCCGAAACCTTTGGAAAAACCTTGTGCTCTTTATATCAATTGCCCTCGTCTTTATGACAGCGGCCGCCTCTGTTTCTATTGCACTTACCGGTGCATCAAATATGCAGGGCACAAAAAAAGCAAGCATTCTTACCACAAACGGTATGTATGAATATTCAAGCGAGAATAACACATTTGTGATTATTCTTGACCGTCTTGATTATATGTATATAAACGAAGTACTTAAAGAAGACCCCGATTTCTTTAAAAAGTTAGACGGCTTTACACAGTACACAAACGCTGTTTCTACCTTCGGCCGCACTTCCCCTGCCGTTAATCATATGCTTACGGGCTCTCATGAGTTGGCGTATAGGGTTCCCGCATCGGATTATTTAAAGGATTCCTGGACAGATGGCGGAAGAGAAATTCTGTCTACCCTAAGTGAGCAAGGCTACGACATTGACCTGTTTACCTATTATAAATATTTATTCAGCGATATCGACTACGCTGCACAGTATATTTCTAATCTGCAAACAAATAATTTGGGCGTTTCCACTATCCCCATTCTTAAAAAGATGCTGCACCTTTCAACCTACCGTTATGCACCCACTACCTTAAAACCCTTCTTTGAGGAGGATTCAAATTACTTTAACGAGGGTGTTTTAAAATCGGCCTCGGCCTACACCTTTAAGGACAGTGCCTATGCTTCGGGATTTTTGAGCGCAACTGCAAATGATGATAAAAAGAATTTTAAGCTTTATCACTTTAACGGTGCTCATTCACCATTCAATATGAATGCAGACGGTACATTTAGCTCTGCTCCCACCTCCTCGCTCGAACAAACTATGGGTTGCTTTAACATTCTTTTTGCCGCCTTTGATAAAATGAAGGAACTTGGCATTTATGAAGATGCAACCATTATCATTCTGGGTGACCACGGTGCCCCCGTAACCGACAACAAGCCTATTTCCAAGGAAACACGTATTGGTCTGTTTTACAAGCCCTCCGGCAGTGCGGGCACCCCTCTTCGCTGCTCCGCCGCACAGGTTAGCACCCAAAACATACCTGCTACCATTGTTAAGTCGACAGGTGCCGATTATACCGCATACGGACAAGCATTGGACGATATTGGAGAAAACGATGAAATCACCAGAGTATACTACAAGGCAATTTGTCCCCCGCCAACAAGCTCTAACGAGTATGAAATTTACAAGTATCACATAAACGGCGACGCCTCCGACCTTAAAAATTGGGTTGTTGTAGAGGTGTTCGACGTGGCAAAAGACGGAAACTTTTATTAATAAAAACACAGTACAGCTAAACGAATCTGGCTGTACTGTGTTTTTTTACAGTGTTTTTTCTTTATAAAGCGTCTTTAAAAATACAGGGGTTAACACCGATGACATAATTATAAGAGCAATAACTGCAATAAAGAATTCCGAGCTTAGCACTCCTGCATCAACGCCCTTGGTTGCAACGATAAGTGCAACCTCGCCGCGCGCCATCATACCAACACCGATTCTAAGGGAATCTTTTTTGCCAAATTTTGCAACCTTTGCGGCTCCAAAACAGCCAACCGCCTTTGCAAGCATAGCAGTAATAGCAAAGCAAATTGCAAAGATTAAAAGAGTGGAGCTGATATTTGCAAACTCAATAGTTACCTTAATACCGATAGAGGCAAAAAACACGGGCGTGAAAATCATATAAGAGCTGATATCAAGCTTCTTTGAGGTGTCCTCAACTGCGCCCTTAACTGTACGGATGATAACGCCTGCAACAAAGGCTCCCGTAATATCGGCAATTCCGAAAATCGCTTCTGCCGCCCATGAAAACAGCAGACAGGTTACAAGACTGAATATTGGCACACGTCTTGTATGTGGACGATATTTTTCAAGCCAATAGAAGATTTTATGTAGTATAATTCCTGCAATAATCGAGCAAACAAAGAAAAGTATTGTTTTAAGAATTACAACAAAGGCTGCACCCATACCGCCGCCCTCAGAGTTTGAAAGTCCTGTAACAAAGGCTAAAAGCACAATGCCAATAACGTCGTCGATTATAGCGGCGCTGAGAATTATTGTGCCAACCTTGCTTTTAAGGTGTCCAAGTTCTCTTAATACCTCAACCGTAATGCCGACCGAGGTCGCCGTCATAATAACGCCTATGAAAACGGCTGTCCAGAACTGATTTGTGCCTACCGCCGCAAAGCCAAAAAAGCCCGAATACAGCAGATATCCAGCTCCAAGCGGCACTATAACGCCCATAGCCGCAACTAAGAGGGCTACCGCACCCGTTGATTTAATCTCCTTTAAGTCGGTTTCAAGTCCCGTAGAGAACATAAGCATTAAAACGCCGATTTCGGCCATAAAAACAAGCGGCTCGCTCTTATCAACAATATGTAATAAATTTCCGCCAATAAGCAGACCCGCAATAATCTGGCCTACAACCTGTGGCACCTTTATGTGCCTCATAAAAATAGATAAAACCTTGCAAGTAAAAAGAATTATCGCAAGGTCAAAAATAATAGAGTAATTCACACTCGGTCGCCTCTTTTCCAGATATATATTGTAGTACTTTTTTCAGAAAAATCAAGGGGGAAAACAAAAAAGGATGCGGAATAACATTAACTTCCGCATCCTTTTTCTAAATTATCTCCTGTTCAAGTGAGTTGAACTCCTTCGTGTTGAAAAACTCTGCCAAGGTTATATCTAACCCATCACAAATCATCTTAATAGTTGCAATTTTCGGGTTTTTACTTCTTCCGTAAAGAATAGCTTTAACCGAAGACGGCGGTAACGCAGACAGTGTAGCTAATTTATTTACAGTAATATTTCTTTCGCCACAAAGTTGCAAAATTCTGTTTTTAACCGCAGTAACCGTATTCATATTACCACCTCATCTTATATTCTATGTCAAGAATATAAAATTATAGTAGAAAATGTCGGCAATGCGTGATACTATATAGGTAATGCGTCGCCTATTTTCGCTTGATTATATAAATTTTAAAAAAGGGGTAATTCTATGGAAAAGAAACATCTTGCTTTAGTCGATAAATCCAAGTTTGATAACGCATTATATAATCTCACACGATATCTGGGTTATCTTGATATCTCAGTCTTTGCTCTATTCTGCACCGCTTTATTCTTCGGAATTCTTGCTGTGTTGTTAGGTTTTTTGGAAAGCGATTATATTTTTCTACAAAGCGGAATTCTTATTTTGGTCATTACTACGGCTGCTTATTTTTTATTAATCAAACCCATATTACTTATTATGTACGCAATCTGTAAAATTCTAATAAACAAAGAAAAGGGCCAAAAATAAAATACACAAAAAAACACACAGATTTCTCTGTGTGTTTTCTTTGTGTTGGCGCCGTTCTATTTTCCCGGGCAGCTGCCCGCCAAGTATCTTCGACGCTGATGAGCTTAACTTCCGTGTTCGGGATGGGAACGGGTGGACCCTCATCGCAATCGGCACCAACTATATTCGGTTGTGACTTTTAATCACACCCTAAAAACTGAACAAAGCAAACGTTTGACTAGAGGAACGAAAAAGGTCAAGCCCTCGGTCTATTAGTACAGCCTAGCTGAATGTGT